>JAEUHP010000148.1 GCA_016795295.1 Planctomycetota bacterium
CATCGCGCCGGCGTTCGTGGCTGGTGGAGGTGCCGCATGAGCGAGTCGCCAAAGGACCCCGAGACGAACCCGGCGGCATCGCTGCCGTTCGTGATGCGAACGCGCTTCGACCAGCCGGAGCTGCTGGGCGCCAGCTGGTGGCAAGAACGCCTGCTCGCGGCGCCGGCCCGCGCGGGCGGCAGCGTCGAGCCGAGCCGTCGGCAGGCCCTGCAGACCCTGCTGGCCCTGGGCGGCTTCGCGGTGTTGGGCGTGGGCTTCGGCGCCGCGCGCTGCTCGAGTTCGCGCAGCTCCAGCACCCAGACGGCTCTGGAGCTGCAACAGACGCACGGCCTGACCATCGACGCCAACGGCGTGCCGTTCGTCTTCGCGGACCTGGTGTTCTCGGTCTGCGACGGCACGCAGTTCGACAACGCCGTACTGCAGAACTTGGCGACGCTGCTGCGGCCCGCGCGCCAAGACCTGCAGCCGTTCTACGTGCCCACGCTGTTCCAGTCCCTGGCAGCGCCGAGTGCCGGCCCCTTGCGCAATGCCATCCGGCCGATGCACAACGCGGCACTCGAACGCGCCGAGGCGCGCGGCGCTGCCATCCGCGAACTGCTCGCCGTGCTCGACCAGCCGCAGACGCTGGCGCTGGTGGTCGATCTGCCGGGCCCCGAGGCGGTGGCGTTCGCGGCCGGGCTGGCAGGAGCCGTCGACGTGGTGTTCGGGTTCGACAACTGGCCCCACCCCCGCGGCGTGGTGCCGAGCCACCAGACGCTGGCCGCGGCGCTCTACTACGCACCCCGCCTCGCGCAACCGCTCGGCCCAGCACCCCGGCCCCTGTGTCTCGTGCTCGACCGCAATCGCATCCTGCCGTACCACAACGAGCCGGACCGCTTCGACAACCGCTACCTCGCGCGCTTGCCCGACACGAAAGCGCTGCGGGCCCTCGGCATCACTCGGGTGCTGTACGTGGCCGCGGAAGGGGCCAAAGCCGAAGAAGCCGACGACCTCAACGACGAGTTCGTGGCCTACCGCGAGGGTGGCCTGTCGGTGCAGTTGCTCGGCACCGGCGACTTGCGGCTCGCCGATCCCGCGCCAGCCACGGGCAACAACACCGGCAACACCGCAAGCAGCACCAGCGGCAGCGGGGCCCGCGGCGGCCACTACCTGTGGCACGGCAGCCCCATGCACCATTGGTGGTTCTGGAGCCACTACGGTTTCCCCCACCGCCAAGGCCCGCTGGCCGGCGTGCAACCGAACGGGCCGGTGTTCGGCGCCGGCTACCGGCCGACGCCACGCCCCTCGGCATTCACCGGCCGGCCGGCCGGCGGCCTCGGGCTGCTGCCCAGCCGCGGCCGCTCGAACTCGTCCTCTTCGCGCGGTGGCTCGTGGGGCCGCAGCAGCGGTTTCACCGGGAGCTGACCATGGGCGACACCTTCTTCGGCATCCAGCTGGCGGTGCAATCGGCGCCGCGCGATCCATGGCGGCAACTGCTGGCCGAACGGCTGCGCCGCTGGCAGCGCGACCTCGGCCACGACGACCAGCGCACGCTGTTCGGCGGCCTCGCCAACCACCTGCGCGAAGCGCTGGCGCGCTGCCCGCTCGGCTACTGGGACCTGGTTCGCGACGGCCGCGCCGAGTTCGAGGAGTGGCAGCAGGGCCTCGAAGACGACAGTGCGGAGACCTGGGCGCCGGACCCCTCCGGGGCGAAGCTCGACCACGCGCTGATCACCCTGCTGTTCCTGGTGCCGGCCGGCAGTCCGGCCGATCAGCTGCTGGGCGAACGCTGCGACCTGCCGGAAGCGCACTGGCTGCTGCGCGACACGTTTGCGCATCTGCTGGAGACGGTGGCGATGCTGCCGTTCGAGCATGTGCGTCGCACCGGCGTGTACCTGACCCCGGGTGGGGTGCAGCTGGCGTTCTCGCTGCCGGAACTGCGCGGCACGGGTTACGAGTATCTCGAGCCGCTGGGCTGATGCGGATGCGCCGCTCGTTCGCCCCGATGCTGCTGCTCGCCGGTTGCGCCAATCCGCCGACCGACCCGGTCCCGCCGCACGAGAGCTGGACCCTCCCCTCGGCGCACCTGGGCGAGGTCCGCCGGCTGCACGTCTGGCGGCCGCCACAAGCCAGCGACCCGAGCCAGCCGCTCCCGGTGCTCTACATGCTGGACGGCGGCCTGCACGAAGACTTCCCGCATGTGGCAAACACGCTGGCCGAGCTGGTCGCCACCGGCGCCATCGCGCCACTGCTGCTGGTCGGCATCGAGAACACCGTGCGGCGCCGCGATCTGACGCCCCCGACCGAAGTGGCCTCGGACCGCGCCGTGGCACCCGTGGTCGGCGGCGCCCCGAACTTCCGCGCTTTCCTGGCCGACGAACTGCTCCCCGAGGTCGAGCGCCGTTACCGCTGCACCGGCGAACGCGCCGTGGTCGGCGAGTCGCTGGCGGGACTGTTCGTGATCGACACGCTGTTTGCGCAGCCGGAGCTGTTCTCGCGTTGTCTGGCGCTCAGCCCGAGCCTGTGGTGGAACGACCGCGCCTTGGCGCGCACGGCTACCACACGCCTGCCGCAACTGGGCGATGCGCCGCGGCGGCTGTGGTTCACCGCTGCGAACGAGACGGACATCGTTCCGGCCTGCGAGCTGCTGGCATCTGCTCTGCAGAGCAGCGCTCCGGCAGCGCTGGTCTGGACCTATGTGCCGCACCCCGAGCAGCAGCACCACACCATCTTCCGCGCGGCCGAGGCCGAGGCCTACCGCGCGGCGCTGTGGCGGTTGCGCTGACCTGCGGCTTGGCGCCGGGGTCCGCGGCGCGTCCACCAAGGCCACCTACCACAAGTGGTTTGGGTTCCTGTCAGTATCCGATCCGGCAGCTACCGCCAGCACTGGTCACGAACCCCGCAACGTTGGCCAGCGGATCGTAGGCAAATGCCTGGTAGTAGCGTGTCCGGTGCGACTCGAGGGGCCATTGATCGCGGCTCGGCGCAGCCATCCGCCGCCATCCCACTCCCACAAGTGCGGCAAACTGCCGATGGAAGTGTTGAAGCCGCCGAAGCGCACGGGACGACCGGTGACGGGATGCAGCGCCGTGGCTGCCCCGGATTGCACGAATGGCAGGCGCAGCGACCAGTTCTCGTTCGTTTGCTGCGCTGCGACCATTGGGACAAAGCAGGAGAGCAGCAGAAGAGTGCGCAACATCATGCTTCCTCCGTTGAAATCAGTCACCAATCGTGAGCGTGAGCACATCCGAGAACGTCAGTCCTTCGAACAGGCCTCGCACTGGGTCGAGCACTGCCACCTGACCGGCAAACGTCACTGCACGCAGACTCAGGTCGTTGGGGATCGGCAGCGACAGGCGCGCCGTGCCATTCGCGTCGGTCAGGAGCAGATGCACGGCCGGCGGCTGGGGCAACCAGGCGACACAACCCAGACCGAGATGCTGGCCCTGCACCTGAAAGCCCAGCACGAGCAAGGTCGGCGCATTCGGAGCGAAGGTTGTTGCGGTGACTCCGAAACCCGCATCCCCGCACACGGGACTGCCATCGCCGAGCAACGCCGGGGTGGCGCCGAGGGAACAGCCGAAGCCAGACCGTCGCGCGCTCGAGGGTGTCGCCGTCAGAACACCGGACACACCATTCCAGCCACTGCCCGAGTTGGAGGTGACTTGAAACCCAAACAACCGACTGCGACGGAAGTCCGACGCGAGCGCTTCCGGAACCTGCTGGTTGCCAGAACTTGCGGTGAACCAAGTCGATCCATCCCACTCGACCCCAGGATTGGCGAACATCAGCATGCGCTGTGTGTCCGGCCTGTAGACCACGGAACTCGGCGTCAAGTACGGCGGCGACAGCGGACCGCGCAAGGTCCAGACCACACCGTTCCATTCCCAAAGCTCATAGTTGATCACCGCCACCACCACGTTGCGGCGCGGGTCGTAGCCGGCCTTGACCAACGCACCGTTGTAGGTCGCGCTGGGGCCAGGAGTATTGGCCCAATTCGACCCGCTCCACTGCCATTGGTCGTTCACAGACCCGATGATCTCGCGGCGCAAGCCGAGCACTCCGCCGGCAGGGTCGGTGACGATCTGCAAGGAGATGTCCGGCGAAGTCGACGGAATCTGCGGCAGCCAATCCGTACCGTTCCACAGCCAAGTGTCGGTCAACACCGCATTCTGCGCGTCCGCTCCACCGAACAGCAAGAAGGCTAGGTTCGCTGGCGACCACGCGATCCCTGCGCCTCGCCTCGGCGGTGGCGAGTTCTGGGGCTGCATCCGCATCCACGTTCTGTCGAACACCCAGGTGTCGCCGAGCAGGCGAGCCCCCGAATGCGGAGGGGTCACGCCACCGAACAGGACGATGCCAGGCCGATTGGGGGTCGATGCCAACGCCGGTGCCGTGCGCTGGCCTGGTGCCGCGAACGGCAGCAGGCGCCACGTGTTGCCCTCGAGACGCCACACTCCCTCAGGGGCCGCGCCGGTGCCCAGGCGCAGCAAGCCAACCCCGTCCCATGCGAGGCCCATGGGTGTGTCGGCGAGGAACTCCGATGGAGTCGGAATGCTGGTCCAAGCACCGGCAGCGAATGCCCAAGTCCCCGGCACGGCCGGATTGCCCGTTGGTCCGTGCACCACCAGTCGATTCGCCACTGGGTCGTGAGCCAACGCGAACCCACGCCAGGTGGCAGGCGGACCGCCAGCATCGAGCAACGTCCACTGCGAGCCGTCCCAACTCCACAGCGAAAGCGGACTGCCGGACGAGCCGCTCATGGCCAGCACACACGCGCCCCGCGCCGGGTCGTAGACCAGCGAACCACCGAAGCCCGGGCTTGCCGGCGGGACGATACGACTCCACTGGCTGCCGTCCCACTCGGCGACATCCGGTGTGCCGGAGGTGAACACGCGCACCAGCCGCTGGCGCGCGACGTCGTAGGCCATCGCGCCGAGCAGCCATCCAGTCGGCACCCCGATCGAACGCCAGTTCGCGCCGTTCCAGATGTTGCCATCCAAAATCACCTCGCCTCGCACCGGATCGTACGCGGCAGCACCGCCGCCAAACGGCGGCGTGGGCCCCACCTGCAAGCGGAACTCGCTGCCATCCCAATGCCACATGCGGCGCGCGCTGGCCTCGAACACGACTGCGATCTGTCGCCCGCCGTCGAATACAACGCTGCCGCCGAGTGGCACGGTCGGAAGTGGCACGAAGGAGGCCGACTGTCCCAGCGCGGTCGCCGTGAGCAGCGCCGCGACGAGAACCATAGGAGTGGAGTGCATGGCCGGTGGTGGAGAGGTTCGTGGTCAGTCGCCGATCGTCATGAGCCGTCCCGAAGTCAGCGTCACCGATCCGAGCGGGCTCGCCGCCGGGTGCCAGACGGCAGCCTGCGCGGCGAACTGGACCCCGCGCAGAGCAAGATCGTTCGGGATCTGCACCGGCTGGCGTGCGATCCCGCCGCCGTCCGCGACCAAGAGCTGCGTCGCCACCTGCAGATCCACCAGCGAACGGCAACCACTGCCGATCGCCTCGTTCCCGGCCGCGAGGCCCAGGACGAAGAACACCGGGGCATTGGCGATGCGCGCGGTCAGCTCCAGCACGAAGGCGGCACCGGGCACCGGTCTGTCGATCGCAGCGAGTGCTGGGGCCCGGCCGACGGCGCAAGCAGCCCCGTAGCCAGCCGAGCCCGCCAATATGTGCGTCCAGACGCGCATCGAACTGCCGCCATGCAACAGCAGTTGCCCCGTGGCGCGATTCGCCGCGAGCCTGGCCTGGGACTGCACCGGAACGGGCAGCCCGATGCCCTGGGCGAGCCAGTCCGTACCGTTCCACTCATAGGCGCCACGGTCTCCAAGCAGCAGTACGCGCCCGCTGCTCGGCCGATAGGTCGCAGTAACGCCACCGACCGGCAGCAGCGTGGGAGCAGCCAGACTCCACGTCGTTCCGTTCCACAGCCAAGTCTCCGAAAACACCATGGCGGGCCCGAGGCCGCCCCACATGACGGCCTGGGCCCGGATCGGATCGGTCGCCGCAGGAGCGTAGGCGCGTGGCTGCGGCAAGGTCGGCGGCAGCTCGGACTGCCAGTCGGTGCCGTCCCAGTACCATTGATCGCCGAACACATTCGGACCGTCGGTGCCGCCGAACAGAACCACACCGCCCCGCGGGTCCTCGGCCATCGTCGCCCCGAAGCGTGGCGCAGGGGACTGGCTCGGCTGGCGCGCTTGCCAGTCACTGCCGTTCCACGTCCAGGTGTCACCGAACGGAACCAACTGGCTGCCGCCGAACATCAGCACATGCTGGCCGAGGCTCGACCAGGCGACCATTGGTTGCACGCGCGACGGAGGCTCCACCGTGGGCTGCACCGGGACCCAGCGGCGGTCGAAGACGAGCGTGGTGCCACCGTTGTACGACACCAGGTTCGCACGCACTGGATCCCAGGCGAACATCGATCCCGAGGCCGTGACCGGAAGTGGCGGCAGACCTCCTGCAGGCTGCCAGACATTGCCGGCCAGGCGCCACAGTCGTCCGGCACTGGCCCCCGAAGTGCCGACGAGCACCAGACCGGTGCCGGCACTGGTCAGGTGCAGGTTCCGCTGCGGTCCGGGATCGCTCGCAGTCGGCACCAACGTCCAATTCGAACCGCTCCACATCCAAGTGTCCGTGGCCGTGGTGTTGCCACCGTACAGGATCAGCCGGTTGCGCTGGGGATCGAGAGCCAACCCAGCGCGCCCGCGGCTGCCCGGCGCGCTGTTCGCCGCCAGCAACGTCCAAGCAAAGCCGTCCCAGGACCAGGTGCTGGACGGCACACCCATGGCCCCGCCGTACAACACACACCTCTGCGAGACCGGATCGAAAGCAAAGGCACCCCCCGGATACACACCAGCCGGCGTGTTGTTGCCGACCGCCGACCACTGCTGGCCATTCCACTCGTGCACGCCCCCAGCAGGGGGGACGACGACGAGGCGTCGCCGCAGCTCGTCGAAGGCAACCGAGTACTGACCAGCCGGCGGCGGAGTACCGCCATTCGTCCAGCTCCAGGCACCTCCGTCCCACGACCCGACCCACCCACCCTCTGCGAGCGCCAGCACGACGCCGCGGCTGCGGTCCTGGGTCAGGTGCAGCACGGTCCTCTGCCCAGCGAGTTCCCCGAGCCGCTCCCGAGCCACACTGCCGTCCCACTCGTAGCAGCGCTGCTGGCTGTCGACGCCCACGAGCAACAGGCGATGGCGCACGTGGTCCCACACGGCTGCCGTGGTCGGCACACTGGCCGCCACCTCGACCCACGACTGCGCTACAGACGCACAAGCCGCCATGAGAAAGGAGATGGCCCGGATTGACACCTGGGTGCAATCGCTCATGGTCGAGGGCAGCAACAGAGGTAAGCGAATTGGCCGGACAGCAGTGTCGAGTCCTTAGTCGCCAAGCAAACCAGGGTAACCGCACAGTCGCACCAAGCAACCGGCAACCGGGGCCGCGCGGCCACGACGCGCCACCCCAAACCCAGCCTCTCAGCGAATCCAGGTCTCCCGCGCCGCCGTCGCGGCAAAGCCGTCGCCGCCAACCGCGCCGCCGTCCAGCACGAACGCCTGGCTCACGAGCTGCAGCCCGACCACCGCCGCCGAGTTCGGCACCACGACCGCCACGCTGGCACCACCAGCACCCGGCAGCCCAGACACCCCATTCGCGAGGAACGGCACCGCGAGCATCGGCTGCGGCACATGGAGGCGCGCACTGCCGAACGGCAGATCGACCGGACTGCCGAAGCCGCCTGCCAGCAACCCCTGCCCCCCGCCGACACAGCCTTCGACTTCGAGCTGGAAGGTGCGGCCACGCCCGGGCAGACCACGCCCTTGCAGCGTCGGCACGATGCCGCCGCTGCCCGCAGTGCCCACCCCGCGGGCCGTGTGGCCGGCCATCACGAACGCCCAGGCGCTCGGCGTCGCAGCCGGCCCCTTGGCGACGACCACGGCCCGGTCGAGGTCCGCGGCGAACCCCAGCCCACCGGCGTCGACCACGAGCCGCCAAGTGACCCCGCCGTCGTCGGATTGGATCACGGCACCGCGCGGCTCTTGGGAGCCGTCGAACCCGAAGTGCACGAACGCAGCGTCTCCCGCCACCACCGCCTGGACACTCGCCGGCCGATAGCGCAGCACGGCGAACGGCTGAGGCAGCCAGGTGGCGCCGCCATCGGCCGACATCTGCAGAAGAATGGTGCCCAGAGCCGGCTGCTGCGCCGCCCCATTGCCGACCAGCAGCACACGCCGACCGTGCACCGCCAGATCCGCCACGTTCTGGATGCCATGGCCGACCACCGGCAGCCAAGTGACGCCGCCGTCCAGCGACCGTTGCAGCGTCGCTCCGCTGCTGTCCGCCACCAGCAACACCTGCGCCGAACCAGCCGCACGCACCATGCGCACCGGCCCCAGCACCCGGCCCACGGTCCAGGTCGCCCCGCCGTCCAGCGAGCGGCTGTGCAGCGTCTGCGCCAACCCCGTGGCGTCCTGCTGGCCCCAGAGCAAGTGGCGCGTGCTGCCCACCGCCAACAACTTCGTGTCGAAGATCTGCGTAGCAGCCGTGGGGCCCGCCACCACCGTGTCGCTGGACGCCCAGGTCCGGCCACCGTCGACCGAGCGATTCACCAACAGCACCGGCCGCGCCGGCGGGCCACCGACGGCGCGCGATTCGACCCAGGCGACGAGCAGTTCGTTGCCGTCGACCGTCAGGTGCGGCGTGTAGACCAGGAAGGAGTTCGACACCGCACTGACACGCACGGGCGGCTGCCAAGTCGCACCTCCGTCGTACGAACTGACGACGTGCGGGCCCACCCAGTACTCGTTCAGCACCACGTGGGCGCTGGCCCCGGCCGCAACCAGGGTCCCGACCAACGAGGCATAGGCGATCGGCAGCTCCCGGATCGGCCAAGTCCGCCCACCATCGGACGACCGCGCGATGTGCACGAAGCCCAGATTCGGCATCTGGGTGCGCCCGACCACCAGCACCCGATCGCCGTCGAGCGAAATGCCGACGGAAGCGATCGAAGTGGTGGGGTCGAGCTGGACCGCGTGGGCTGGAACCTGGGCCGCCACGGTGATGGCGAACAGGCTGGCCGAGCACACCACGCACCGAATCCGCGTTGCCATTGCTGGATCGTCCCCGGCACGAACCACTGCCACAAGCCCTGGCAGAGCCAGTTCGCGGCACCACGGCCAAGCCCCCCATGCCAGCAAAGCCACCACCGCAAACACCTGCTATCCTGTCCTTTGTCCATGCCGGACTCCGACCGATTGCTGACGATCCTGCTCAACGAGCAGGCCCCTCCCGAACAGAAGGTGGCCGACCTGCTACCGGCGGTCTACGACGAACTGCGGGCCGCAGCGGGCCGCGCCCTGCGCGGGGAACGCAAAGAACACACCCTGCAGGCCACCGCCCTGGTGCACGAGGCTTGGCTCAAACTGATGGGCCCCCGCGACGTGCCGTGGCGCAACCGCGGGCACTTCCTGGCGGCGGCAGCCGAGGCGATGCGGCGCATCCTGATCGACCACGCCCGGGCCAAGGCGGCGCAGCGGCGCGGCGGCGGGCTGGCCAAACGAGCCGCGCTCGAACTGCAGACCCTGCCCGATCCGGCTTCGGTGGAGCAGAACGCCGGTTTCCTGCTGCTCGACGAAGTGCTGACCAAGCTGGCGGATGTCGACGCCCAGGCGGCAGCGGTGGTGCGGCTCCGCTACTTCACCGGCCTCACCATCGACGAAGCGGCGCAGGCGCTCGGCGTGTCCGCGCCGACCGTGCAGCGCGATTGGGCGTTCGCGCGCAGCTGGTTGCGGGACGCGATCGGCAGCTTGGCCGACTGAAATCTCCAGATCGACGATCGGCTCGAGGTCGTTCCCCCGCCTTTGCCAGCGCGATGCCAGAAACCCGCCATTCCCGCCTGCGGCAAGTGTTCGACGCCGCCATGGCCCTGCCGGCCGACGCACGCGGTGCGTTCGTGGCGCGCACCTGCGCCGGCGACGAGGCGCTCGCGGCGCAGGTGCTGCGGCTGTTGGCCGCCGGCGACGACCGGGCGTTCTTGGCCAGCCCGGAACGCGCAGCGGTGCTGCTGCCCGCGCCGCCAGCGCCCGCCGAAGCCTCCGGGTTGGCCATCGGCCACTACCAGCTGGTCCGTCAGGTCGGCGAGGGCGGTTTCGGCACGGTGTGGTTGGCCAACCAGACCGAACCCGTGGCCAGGCAAGTGGCCTTGAAGATCCTGAAGACGGGCATGGACTCGGCACCGGTGGTGGCGCGCTTCGCCCAGGAACGGCAGGCGCTGGCCACCCTCGACCATCCGCACATCGCCAAGGTGCTGGACGCCGGCTCCCTGCCGGACGGCCGGCCATTCTTCGCCATGGAGTTCGTCGACGGCCAGCCGCTCGCCGAGTTCTGCGACCGCGAACGCCTCGCCATCGTCGCCCGGCTGCAGTTGTTCGTGCAGGTCTGCGACGCGGTGCAACACGCGCACGGCCGCGGCATCATCCATCGCGACCTGAAGCCGTCCAACGTGCTGGTCAGCCAACTCGACGGCACCCCGCAGGCCAAGGTCATCGACTTCGGCATCGCCAAAGCCATCGCCCGCAAGCTGACCGCGCAGACGCTGGCCACCGGCGCCTGGCAAGTGGTCGGCACGCTGCAGTACATGAGCCCGGAGCAGGCGGCGGGCGCGCCCGACCTGGACATCCGCACCGACGTGTGGTCGCTCGGCGTGTTGCTCTACGAGCTGCTGACCGGGAGCCTGCCGTTCGCCGCGCGCGGGCACGATGCTTGGCAGGCCGAACTGCAGCGGCAGATTCGCGAACAGGATCCGCCGCGACCGTCGCAGCGCCTCGCCATGGAGCGCGGTCAGACCGCCGCGCGGGCTGCGGTGCGGAGCACCACGGCGCAGCGCCTGCCCGGCGCCGTGCGGGGCGAACTCGACTGGATCGTGATGCGGGCCCTGGCGAAGGAACGCGAACGCCGCTACCAGACCGCGAGCGACTTCGCCACCGACCTGCGCCGCTACTTGGCCGGCGAACCGGTGCTGGCCGCGCCGCCGGGCGCCACGTACCTGGTCCGCAAGTTCGTGCGGCGCCATCGCCTCGGTGTGGTGGCGGCAGCGGCGGTGCTGCTGTCGCTGGTGGCGGGCATGGTGGCGTTCGCCTGGCAGGCGCAGGTGGCAAGCGGCGAACGGGACCGGGCCCTGGTCGCCGAAGCGCAAGGGCGGCAGATCCTCGACTTCCTGCTCGGCGCGCTGGCCAGCGCCGACCCGTTCGAGAACGGTGCGGCCGACCTGCGCGTCACCGAAGCAATCGCGCGCGCCGCCAGCCAACTGGACGCCGGCCAGATCGAAGGCCAGCCCGCGGTCGAGTTCGCTCTGCACCACGCGATCGCCAACCTGCAGACGAATCTCGGCGACGCCGCGGCGGCCCAGCCCCACGCCGAACGCGCGCTGCAGCTGGCCCGCGCCCTGTTCTCGCACGACCACGAACAGACGGCGCTCGCCCTCAACACGTTGGCGCAAGTGCACCAGCAGCTCGGCCGACCCGCACTGGGCGAACCGCTGCGGCGGGAAGCCGTCGCGATGGCGCGCCGCCTGTTCCCCGGCGACCACCGGTCCGTGGTGCCACTGCTGCACCAGCTCGCCACGCTGTTGACGGACCTCGGCCGCGACGAAGAGGCCATGGCGCTGATCGCCGAGGGCTTGGCGATGGCGCGCCGCCTGTTCCCCGGCGACCACTGGTACCTCGCCAGCCTGCTCAATTCGGTCGGCCACCAGCATTGGCATCGTGGCCGCACGCGGGAGGCGCTGGCGCACTTCAGCGAGGCGCTGGCGATGGCCCGCCGCATGGTGCACGGCGACCATCCGAAAACGGCGCGGTTCTTGGCCAATCTGGCGATGGCGCGCAGCGCGAACGACCCAGCAGCAGCGGTCCCAGAACTCGAGGATGCCTTGGCGATGACCGTGCGTCTGCATCCGCAAGACCATCCGGACGTGGCGCAACGGCGGCTGCAGCTGGGCAGCGTGCTGCAGCTCGCCGGCCGGCGCGAAGCGGCGGCGCCCCACGCCGAACAGGCCTTGGCGATGAATCGCCGCCTGTTCCCAGGCGACCATCCGCGCACGGCCGCGGCACTCGAACTGCAGGCCGAGCTCGCGCTGAGCGGCGGCGATGCCAACGCCGCCATCGAACTGCACGAAGCCGTGCTGGCGATGCGCCAGCGCCTGCACCCCGAAGAGCACGCCGATGTGCTGAAGTCGCGCTCGGCCCTGGCCAACGTGCGCATGCGTCTCGGCCAAACCGACGGCGCCGAGGCAGGCCTCTTGGCCGCACTGGCCCAGAGCCGGAAGCAACACACCGGCGACCACGACCGGGTGCAAGCGGCCTTGCGGGACCTCGGTTTCCTGGCCTGGCGAACCGGGCGCGGCGCCGACGCCGTGCGCTGGTTCGGCGAAGCCCTGGCGATGGCGCGCCGACTGCAGCCCGGGGACGGCCAAGCCACCCTGGACCTGCTCGACGATCTCGGCAGTGCCCACCTGATGGCACAAGAACGCGAAGCTGCCGAGGCTGCGTTCGCCGAAGCCCTGGCGATGGGCGCTCGCCTGCACCCCGACGACCAGGTGCTGGTGGTCCGCCTGCAGCTGAAGCTCGTCGAGGGGCGCATCGCCGCGAACCAGGCGGGCGCAGCCGACGGCGCGTTCGCCGCCGCCTTCGCTGCCGTGCAGCGCGCGGCGCCGGAGCAACTCGCCACGCTGGCCGACTGCCTGCGTGGGCCGGGACTGTACCACCTGCAGCAGCAGCGCCCCGCCGTGGCCGAACGGCTGTTCGCCGAACTCCTGGCGCTGCAACGCCGTCGCCACCCAGAGGGGCACGCGGACACCGTGGTGGCCCACGACCTGCTGGGCCTGGCCCTGGCGCGGCAACGGCGCCACGCCGAAGCGGCGCAGGCGTTCGCCGACGGCCTGGAGGTCTTGCAGCGCCTGGCCGAACCACCCGCCGAGCTGGCGCTGCGGCTGCGGCCGAAACTCGCCGAGATGCAGCGCGAGCTGGGACGCCACGACGAGGCCGTGGCGGGCTATGCCATGGCCGTGGCGAACTGCCAGAACCTGCACCCCGGCGACCACGCAATCACCGTGCAGCTGCGGCGCGAACTGGGTTTCACGCAGTTCGTCGCCGGCCGCCCGGCGCTGGCCGAAACCGAATTCGCCTCGGCCCTCGCCATGCAGCAGCGGCTGGCGCCGGGCGACCACCGCGCCACCGTCGACCTGCTCGACGACGTCGGCAGCGCCCACCTGGCCCAGGGCCACGGCCCGGCGGCAGCGACGGCCTTCGCCGAGGCTTTGGCCATGCTGCGCCGGCTGCCGAAGCCGGACGCGGCCAAGGCGACCCGGCTGGAGCGGGAACTGGCCAAGGCGCGGGCAGCCGGCGGGGACTGAACCGCCGCGCCGAAAGTCACCCGCCAGCAGACGCCGCTCGAGTCGGTTACTCTAGGACCCTCGCATCTGCTGCCTCCGGAGTCCCCACTTGCGCCCAGCCATCCTCGCTCTGTTCGCCACCGCCCTGCCCGCCCAGGTGGCTTGGTCCTCGTCCCCGATCTACCAACAGATCCCAACCCTCAACGGCTATGGCCTGTGCCATCACGAACAGACCGGCAAAACGGTGCTGTTCGGTGGCTTTGGGGCGAACGGCCAACCCATCAACGAGACGTGGGAGTGGGATGGTGCGGCGTGGAGTTTGCGCGCGATGCCGAATTCGCCGCAGGCGAATTACGAGCAGTCGATGGTGTACGACTCGCTCCGGCAGGTGATCGTGTTGCTCGACGCGACCCTGCGGCCCTGGGAATACGACGGCACCACCTGGACACCGCGGCCCAGCACCGGGACGCCACCGCTGCGTTCGTTCTACGGCTTGGCCTTCGACCGCGCCCGCGGTCGCACGGTGTTGTTCGGCGGCCAAACCGCCAGCTACCAACACCTGAACGACACCTGGGAGTGGGACGGTCTGGCGTGGAGCCAACCGACCCCGGCCCTGTCGCCCGCGGTGCGCAAAGGCGCGGCAATGGCGTTCGATCCGGTGCGTCAACGCGTGATGCTCTACGGCGGCGGCGAGAGCTACCCGTGGCCCAGCCAGGGCACGGACTATCAGGACCACTGGGAATGGGACGGCACCGCCTGGACGCTGCGAGCCGCGACCACGCCCATGGGTACGCTGCAGGCCTACCGGCTGCAGACCCACTCTGGGCTCGGGCGGGTGCTGCTGTTCACGCTGGCCACCTGGAACGCGGCCAACTCGCCCCATTGGGAGTGGAATGGCACTGCTTGGGTCCAGGCCACCTCGCCGACGGGCACCGGCCGCTTCAGCGCCACGGCCTACGACCCGCAGCGCAACCGCATCGTAGCCTTCGGCAGCTACGTTCTGCGCAGTCTGGCCAACATCCCGGGCATGACCGGGGTCTGGGAATGGGACGCCACGAACTGGCAGCGCATCGGCAGCGGCCAGCCACCGCGGCCGGTGCCTCGGTACGGCCACGGCTTCGCCTACCTGCCGTCGACGCAGACCTGCGTGCTGTTCGGCGGCAGCGACGCTGGCTTGTACACCGACACCTGGGAATGGAACGGCACCACGTGGACCGAACGCCAGCCCGCAGTGTCACCGCCCGGCCGCTACACCACCCACATGGCCACCCATGCCTCGCGCAACGAGATCGTGCTGTTCGGCGGCCAGGGTCTCGGCGGAGCGGGGCTCGGCGACACCTGGGTGTGGAACGGCACCACCTGGAGCCAGCGCACGCCGGCGTTCGCCCCCCCCGCGCGCTACGGCCACGGCATGGCCGGCGACACGCTGCGCGACCGCGTGGTCCTGTTCGGCGGCACGGTCGGATTCTCGACGACCAACACCACCTATGAGTGGGACGGCACCAACTGGACCCTGCGCACCTTGCCGGCCTCGCCGCCGGCGCGCACCGAAGCGAACCTGGCGTTCGACAGCAGCCGCGGCCGCACGGTGCTGTTCGGCGGCGCGAGTCGCTCGGACACCTGGGAGTACAACGGCACCACCTGGGTGGCAGGACCGCCCGGGCCGCCCCAAGGTTGGCCGATGCTGGCCTACGACGCCGCGCGCCAGCGCACGGTGCTGTTCGGCAACAGCGGTCAGGCGTGGGAATGGGACGGCATCGCCTGGCAGCAGCGGGTGACCAGCCCAGCTCCGCCAGGTCGGTCGAACGGTGGCCTCGCCTACGACGCAGCCCGGCGCCGCCTCGTTCTGGTGAGCGGCATCAACGCCGGCACCAAGGACGATCTGTGGGAGTACGGACCGACCGTGCCAGCGCTGTGGACGCCGTTCGCCAACGGCTGCCCAGGCTCGATGGGCACGCCGAGTCTGGAGGCCCTGTCCTTGCCCTGGCTCGGCACCACCTGCACCTTGCGCATTGGGCCGGTGCCCGCCGGCCAGTTCGCTCTGCTGGTGGTCGGCAGCCGCGTCGCCTGGGGCGCGGTGCCCCTGCCGCTGCCCCTCGCCCCCTACGGCATGCCGGGCTGCACGCTGTCGGCGGGCGGCGACCTGCGCTTCCTGCAACCGACCGGCACCTTCGCCGATGCCCCCCTGCCACTGCCCAACCTCGCTGCGGCGCTCGGGGTGACCTTCGACGTGCAGGCCGCCGTGTCGGACCCAGGCACCAATCCTGGCAACCTGGTGCTCACGCCGGCCGCCACCATGACCCTGGGCGGCCGCTGAACGAATTGCACCGCACGCCGGCATCGCCGAGCATGCCGGCATGCCCACCATGCGCTGCGTCGTCGTGCGCGAACACGGCGGCCTGGACCGCCTCTGCCTCGAAGAGCGCCCGATCCCGAACCCCGCCCCCGGCGAGGTTCGCCTGCGCATGCAGGCCGTAGGCATCAACCACCTCGACACCTGGGTACGGCGCGGCGTGCCCGGCCACACCTTCCCACTGCCACTGGTCACCAGCAGCGACGGCTGCGGCGTGGTGGACCAACTCGGGCCGGGCGTCACCGGCCTCCGCGAAGGCGACCCGGTGGTGGTGCTGCCCGGGCGTTCGTGCGGCGCCTGCGAAGCCTGCCAGACCGGCCAGGACCAGCTCTGCCGCCACTACCAGATCCTCGGCGAAGGCACCGACGGCACCGCGGCCGAGTTCGTGTGCCTGCCCACCGCGAACGTGGCGCCGAAACCGCGCGCGCTCACCGCCCCCGAAGCCGCCTCGGTCTGCCTCGTGTTCCAGACCGCCTGGCACATGCTGGTGCGCCGCGCCGAACTGCGCGCCGGCGAGACGGTCCTGGTCCACGCCGGGCTCTCGGGCGTCGGCAGCGCTGCGGTGCAGATCGCCAACCTGCTCGGCGCGCAGGTGATCGCCACCGCGGGCGGCCCGGAGAAGTGCGCGCGCGTGCAGGCCCTCGGCGCCCACCACGTGATCGATTCCCGCCAGCAGGACTTCGTCGCCGAGGTGCGCGCGCGCACCGGCAAGCAGGGCGTCCAGGTGGTGTTCGAACACACCGGAGCGGCGACCTTCGAGGGCTCGCTGAAGGTGCTGCAGCGCGGCGGGCGGCTGGTGACCTGCGGCGCGACCACGGGCGGTGCGGTGCAGTTGTCGCTGCACGCGGTGTTCTTCAAGAGCCTGTCGATCTTGGGGTCGACGATGGGCAGCAAGGGTGATCTGCGCGCGCTGCTGCGGCTGTTCGATCAGGGCCGGCTGCGGCCGGTGCTCGATCGGGTGCTGCCGCTGGCGCAGGCCGGCGAGGCGCATCGGCTGCTCGAAGCCAGGGAAGCGCTCGGCAAGGTGGTGTTGGCGGTGTGAAGGGTGGGACGTTCGAGAAGCCGTGCTTGGCACGGCGTTCCCCCGAACTCACCACCCACCCACCACGCCCTCACAAGCACCCGAGACCACCGCCCCCATGGGATTGGCCCCTACATCGAGCACGGCGGCTTGGTTGTAGAAGCGCAGACCGATCAAGCCAGCCATGCTCGGGATCGGGAGGCGGTAGGTGGCGGTGTTTTGGGTGCCGGCTACGAACACCGACGCGTCGGCCTGGATCTGCCAGGTGCATCCAGGCATGCCATAGGCACCCAGCGCCAGCGGCGGCATGCGCTGCCAGCCGAACGCGACCAGCGCGGCATCGTTTGGCAGATGGAACAGGTTGACTTCGAGAGTCTTGCCCAAGAACGGCAGATCGCGAGGCACGAGTTGGGCAGCGGGTCT
>JAEUHP010000150.1 GCA_016795295.1 Planctomycetota bacterium
GCGGCACGGGCTCGGCTCGGCACTTGGGTTGGTAGCGGCCGCGGGGGCGATACCAGGTGCCGGTGGGGTTGGTGTGGGCGTCGCAGCCCTGAATCGGGCAGAACGGTGGGCGAAAAGTCTCCATGAAGGCTCCTGCCGGGCGCGAAGACCTCGGCAGGGTGGCTGTGCCACGGGCGCGTCTGCGGTTACCCGAAATCCGCTGTGCCAACCAACGCAGCAGTTTCAGAACTGGACTCTGGTGCCTTCCTGCCGTTCACTTGACGCACCGGAGCCGAACCTCCCTCGACCCACCCGATGGCCAAGAAGCGCACTGCCCAAGGTTCTCCCAAGAAGTCCAACCCACCGTCCAGCCCCGCCGCTGGCCAGGATCGACTCGACCAACTCGAGCGTTTGATCGAGCTGATGGTCCAGAAGGACGTGGTCGAGGTCGAGTTGGAAGAGGCCGGGGCGCGGTGGCGTGTGCGGCGCAAGGAGCCGCAGGCGGTGGCATTCGCTGCGCCGCAGGTGGCCATGCCGGCCGTGGTGGGACACCATGCGGCCCCGGCCCATGCGCCCGCGGCAGCGGCTGCGCAGCCGGCGGCTTCGGAACCGGCTGGGGAAGTGTTCAAGTCGCCGATGCTGGGCACTTTCTACCGCTCGCCGTCGCCCGAAGCCGAGGCGTTCGTCAAGCCGGGGGATCGGGTCTCGGCGGACAAGACCCTGTGCATCGTCGAGGCGATGAAGGTGATGAACGAGATCAAGGCCGAACGCGAGTTCGAGATCTTGGACGTCCTGGTCAAGAACGGCGAACCCGTCGAATTCGGCCAGCCCCTGTTCCTGATCCGCTGAGGCGGGGCTCTCCGATGTTCCAACGTATCCTGATCGCCAACCGCGGCGAGATCGCCCTGCGCATCCTGCGCGCCTGCAAGGACCTCGGCGTCGAGGCGGTGGCCGTGTACAGCGAAGCCGACAAGGATTCGCTGCACCTGCGTTATGCCGACGAGACGATCTGCATCGGCCGGGCGCCGAGCACCGAGAGTTACCTCAACATCCCGGCGCTGATCGCCGCTGCCGAGATCGCCGACGTCGAAGCGATCCACCCGGGCTACGGCTTCCTCTCCGAGAACGAGCACTTTGCCGAGGTCTGCCAGAGCTGCAACATCAAGTTCATCGGTCCGTCGCCGACCGCGATCGCTCAGTGCGGCGACAAGGTGGCGGCGAAGAAGCTGGCCAAGGAAGCCGGGGTGCCTTGTGTGCCCGGTAGCGACGGGCCGGTGGAGAACGAGCAGGACGCGCTGGCGATCGCGCGCCGCATCGGCTTTCCGGTGCTGGTCAAGGCGGCTGCCGGCGGTGGTGGCCGCGGCATGCGCGTCGCGCACAACGAACCGAGCTTGGTCACTGGCTACCACGCCGCGCGCAGCGAGGCGGAGAAAGCCTTCAAGGACTCGACCGTCTACCTCGAGAAGTACATCGAGAAGCCACGCCACGTCGAGATCCAGATCATGGCCGACCAGCATGGCAACGTGGTGCATCTCGGCGAGCGTGACTGCTCGCTGCAGCGGCGCCACCAGAAGTTGGTCGAAGAGAGCCCGTGTCCGGTGCTCGACGAGAAGACGCGGGCGGCGATGGGTGAGGCGGCGGTGCGGCTCGCCAAAGCTGCCAACTACCACTCGGCCGGCACCGTCGAGTTCCTGCTCGACAAGGACAAGAACTTCTACTTCATCGAGATCAACTCGCGCATCCAGGTCGAGCACCCGGTCACCGAATCGGTCACCGACACCGACCTGATCCGCGAGATGATCCTGGTGGCTGCTGGCGAGAAGCTGTCGTTCCGCCAGGAGGACATCCGCATGCGCGGCCACGCGATGGAATTCCGTATCAACGCGGAAGACCCCGAGCACAACTTCAAGCCATGCCCGGGCACCATCAAGACGTTCGTGGCGCCGGCTGGACCCGGGGTGCGCTGGGACAGCCACATCTACCAGGGTTACACGGTGCCGCCGCACTACGATTCGATGGTCGGCAAGCTGATCGTGCACCGCCACAACCGCAAGCAGGTGCTCGAGACCGCGCGGCGCGCGTTGCAGGAGCTGACCCTCGAGGGCATCACCACCACCGCGGGGCTGTTCCTGCGCATCCTCGAACACAGCGACTTCGCCGCCGGCCAGATCGACACCGGCTTCATCGACCGTTACTTCACGCCGCGCTGACCATGGCTGCGCCCGCGCAGAGCCCGGCATTGCCGGCGAGGCGGGCCTGGTTCGGCCGGGTGCTGCTGCTCGCCAACCTGCTCGCGGCGAACGGCGCCGCGGCTTGGTGGGTGCTCGGTTGCCTGCGGCCCTCGCTCGCGGGTCTCGACCCGATCCCGTTCCTCGCGGCCGCTGGGGGGGAACGCCTCTTGGTGCTGCCGCTGGACCGCGGCCCGGCTCTGTTGTCCTGCGCGGCGGCCGTGCTGTTGCTGCTGGCGAACTTTGCTTGGCTGGTGCGCCGCCCCGATCGCCGCCCGCCGGCGAATTGGGTGCTCAGCGACACCCCGACCGGCCCGGTGCGCATCGCCCGGGAAGCCCTGGAGGCCGGTCTGCAGCGGGCCGCCGAAGGCTTGCCGGAGATCACCCGTTTGCGCGTGCAGGTCGACACTTCGGGGCAGAAGCGCATCGTGGTGCTGGGGGTGTTCCAGTGCGCCGAAGGCACCAGCAACCTCGCCGCGAGCCAGCGGCTGCGCCAGGCCCTGCACGATCGCTTGGGTGCCATGGTGCGGCCAGCCGATGGAGTGCGGATCGAGGTGGAGTTGGAGTTCTCCGGCTTCAGCGGCAAACTGGGCAAACGCGCCGGCGAAGTGCCGCCGCCCGACGACGGGGTGCCGTTCACCGGCCCCAAGTACCCGATCGACGACGACAGCCACGACGGACAGCCATGACGATGCGTGTAGGAGTGCTGACGGGCGGCGGTGATGCGCCGGGTCTCAATGCGGCGGTGTGCGGCCTCGGTCGCCGCTTGCTCGCGGCCGGGGTCGAGCTGCTCGGCTTCCGCGACGGTTGGCGCGGCATCATCGCCGACCAGACGCGGTCTCTGCAGGACGCGAACTTCCAGCACTTGTTGGTGCATGGCGGCACGCTGCTCGGCAGCAGCGGCGACAATCCGTACCGCAAGCCCGAACGCGACGTGCCGAAGGTGCTCGACACCTTCCGTCGCCATCGCCTGGATGCGTTGGTGGCGATCGGCGGCGAAGGCACGCTGGGGGCGGCCGACAAGTTGTGGCGCGAGCATCGCTTGCCGGTGGTCGGGGTGCCGAAGACGATCGACAACGACCTCGAAGCCACCGACTTCACCTTCGGCTTCTTCTCGGCGGTCGAAGTGGCGACGCGCGCCATGGACGACCTGCGCAGCACCGCCGATTCGCACGGCCGCGTGATGGTGGTGGAGTGCATGGGCCGGCACGCCGGCTGGATCACTGCCTACGCGGGAGTGGCCGCCGGCGCCGAGGCGATTCTGGTGCCCGAGCGGCCAGCGCACCTCGAAGAGGTGTGCCAGAACCTCGATCGCCTGCGCCAGGCGGGCGCCACTTCGGCGCTGGTCGCGGTCGCCGAAGGCTGCCGGGTGCACGAGGGCGGCAGCTGTTTGTCGTCGATGGAGAAGGACGAGTTCGGCGAGTACAAGACTGGGGGCGTGGCGCAGCTGTTGGCGCGCCGCATCCAGGCCCGGCTCGGCTGGGAGGCGCGGCACTTGGTGCTGGGCCACCTGCAGCGCGCCGGCAAACCGATCGCCTTCGACCGCATCTTCGCGCTGCGGCTGGGTGCGCGCGCGGCGCGGTTGGTGTTGGAGAAGCGCTTTGGCTTCATGGCGGCGATGCGCGCCGGCGAGATCGTCGATGTGCCGCTGGCCGACGCGGTGAAGGCCCGCAAGGTGCTCAGCGACCAGTTCCTCGACCGCTACGAGTCGTTCTTCCTGCCGATCGGGGGCCTGTGATGCCCATGCCTCTGCTCGGCAGCGCAACCAGCCGGGTCCTGAGCGCCTTGGTGGCGCTGTCGCTGGCCGGCGTGGCCCGTGCGCAGATCATCCCGCCGAACGCCACCGGTGGCCAAGGTGGTTGGTTTCCTGGCCCGGCAGAGACCCCGGTGGATTCGCAGCGCCTCGACCCGCGCTGGTCGGCGCCGGTCAGCCCGATCGACGTGTTCGGCGGCGCCTTCGGTCCTGGTGGCTTCGGGGCGCTGTTCGGCCAGCCGGGAGCGGGGCCGGCGGGTGCCCCGGGTGCCGCGGCCGGCATGGGCCAGTTGTTCGGCGCCTACCCTGCCGAGGGCGGCATCTCCCCGGCCCTGCTCGGTCTGTCGGCGCTGCCGCCCGAGCCGCCGGATTGGCCGCGCAACCTGATCCGGCGCGCGGTCGAGCCGCTGCCGTACGTGCCGACGCTGGCGCTTCTGGTGCGGTTCGCCGATCGCGTGTGGTGGCGCGCGCCCGACGAAGACGCGTTCGTGCCGCTCTACTTCCACGACAACGTACGCGGCGTGCCGACCGGCACCGCCATCGAAGTGCGCCAAACCGGCGAATTCGAACTGCTGTTGCACGGCGGTGGCCGCCTGCGCGCCAAGGGGCCGACCGCGCTGCAGGTGCTGGTGCTCGACGAGCAACGGGTCGAGCTGCGGCTCAGCATCGCGACCCATGTGCAGTTCGCGGCCGACGTGCGCGCGCAGACGCTGCGCCTGCCCGATGGCTCTGCGGTCGAAGTGCGCGCTGCCGACCCGAAGGCCGAACCGGCCGATGGTCCGGTGGTGCTGCGTCTCGACCGGGTCGGGGATCCGCTGGCCTGCTCTGGGCGGCTCGAACTCGCCAACCTGGGCCTGCGTCCGGTCGTCTACCGGCATGCGTTCGGGAGCACCGAGTTGGCGCCAGGCCACCGCTTGCAGCTGTTTGCGACGCCGCCGGCCCACGAACTGCCGGCGCAGTGGGTGGTGCGCGATGCGTCTGCGCAGGTCGTGGATGCGCGTTTGGAGTGCTCGGCGAAGGGCGACGGCGAAGTGCATTGGTCGGGGGCGGGTTTCCGTCTGGCTCCGGGTGCCACCCTGCGCCTCGAGCCATTGCTCGGGACGCCGTTCGCCACACCCGCCAAGCCCAAGAGCACCGCGGCAGAGCCCGCGCCGAACCCGGCCCCGAATCCTGCGCCGCCGGCGCCTTCGCTGCCGCAGAAGCGCCCGAACTGACGCCCTGACCAGGGCTTGGGCCTCGGTGCCGCGGCTCAGGCGGGCGCCGGCGCCGCGTTGCGGCGGCCAACTGCTCGCTGGTGGCCAACCGCATCGGCCGCTATCGTCTGGCGTTCCGACCCTCCGCTCCACCCCCGACCCCCGCAGCACCCTCATGGCTTGGACGCGTTTCGGCAAGAAGAAGGACATGCCCAACGGGCTCTGGACCAAGTGCGAGTCCTGTGGCGCGATGCTGTTCAAGAAGGAGTTCGAACAGCGCAACCGGGTCTGCGGCACCTGCGGCTACCACTTCACCCTGCCGGCGCGTGAACGCATCGCGCTGACCGTCGATCCCGGCACCTTCGACGAGCGCTGGGCCGACCTGCGTGCCCAAGACCTGCTCGGCTTCAACGACCGGGTGCCCTACGGCGAGAAGCTCAACCAGACGCGCGCCAAGACCGGTGAATCCGACGCCATGGTCACGGGCTTGGCCCAGATCAAGGGCATCCCCTGCGCGGTCGGCGTGATGAACTTCCAGTTCCTCGGCGGTTCGATGGGCATGGTGGTCGGGGAGAAGATTGCCCTGCTCTGCGAACTCGCAGTCGAGCGCCAAGTGCCGGTGGTGCTGTTCGCTTGCTCTGGCGGTGCGCGCATGCACGAAGGTGCGGTGTCGCTGATGCAGATGGCGAAGACCTGCGGCGCCCTGGCCCGCGTCGACCAAGCCGGCCTGGTGTCGATCTCGGTGATGACGCACCCGACCACGGGCGGCGTCACCGCCTCGTTCGCCTCGGTCTGCGACTTCCTGCTCGCCGAGCCTGGGGCCCTGATCGGCTTCGCCGGGCCGCGAGTGATCGCCACCACCATCAAGAAGGAGCTGCCGAAGGGCTTCCAGCGCGCCGAGTTCCTGCTCGAGAAGGGGCAGATCGACCGCATCGTCGCGCGCGCCAACCTGCGCGACGAGCTGGCCCGCCTGCTGGCCTACGCGACCGGACGTGATCCGGTGGCGGCGTTCAAGCCGCAGCCAGTCGCCGCCGAACCCGAGCCCGTCGCCGTGGCCGTGGCCGCCGAGCCCGAGCCGAAGGCCAAGAAGCGCGGCAAGAAGAAGGACGCCTAATCGGTGGCGATCAAGCCGACTCGGCCGGTGCCGCGCGGCGGCCCAGCGCCGCGTCGTCCCGGCCGTTACAAGACGGTGCCCGAGGACTTCGTGGTCGAAGAACTGCCGGCCTACCAGCCGTGTGGCAGCGGGGACCACACGTGGTTGTGGGTCGAGAAGCGCGGGCTGTCGACCATGGACCTGCTGCGCGAACTGGCGCAGGAGCTGCGCCGCGACGAGCGTTCGTTCGGCATCGCCGGGCTGAAGGACGCGCAGGCGATCAGCCGGCAGTGGGTGAGCATCGACGGCGTGGACAGCAGCGCGTGTGCACGGCTCGCCCAGGATCGCTGGTCGGTGCTCGCCGTGAGCCGGCATGGCAACAAACTGCGCATGGGCCACCTGCGCGGCAACCGCTTCGTCGTGACGCTGCGTGGCACCGGGCCCGATGCCGCCCGCGACTTCGCCGCGAACCTCCAGGATCTGGCCGTGCGCGGCGTGCCGAACTACTTCGGCGAGCAGCGCTTCGGCAAACGCGGCGCGAACCTGCAGAAGGGGCTCGAAGTGCTGCGCGGCAATGCGCGGGCGATCGCGCAGCGCATGCCGCGGCGGGTGTTCGGGCTCTTGATCTCGGCGGTGCAGAGCGAGGTGTTCAACAAAGTGGTGATCGCCCGGCTCGCTGCGCTGGGGGAGCTGTGGGCCGGGGATCTGGCGTACTTGCACCGCAACGGGGCGGTGTTCGCCGTGGCCGACCCGGCGGCCGAAGCGGCCCGCCTCGCCGCGGTCGAGGTGTCGCCGTCCGGGCCGTTGCCGGGGCCGGAGATGCTGGCGCCGAGCGGTGCGATGCTGGCGCTCGAAGAGGCCGCGCTGGCCGAGGTCGGGGTGTCGGTGGCCGATTTCGGGCGGTTGCCGTTCCGGCTCGGCCGCGGCGAACGGCGGCCGCTGCGGGTGCCGGTGCGCGAGGTGGCGGTGGCAGAGGTGGCGGCGGGGGTGCAGGTGGCGTTCGCGTTGCCGAGTGGGGCGTACGCGACGAGTGTGTTGCGGGAGTTGCTGGACGAGGCGATCTGGTTCGGGCCGGGGGAGTAGGGCCGCCCCGGAGCGCGGCAGCTGGCTCGTTCGCAGCCATGGGTGGCGCTGCATGGCACCGAAGGCCCCTGGCCCGCCGATTCCGGCACTTTCCTGATCCCGGCGCCGAGGCCTCCCGCGCTTCTCGGCATGCCCCGACGGCAGCCCGTCGTCCGGGTATTCCCCATGAAGCACCCCACCCACTTCTTGCTCGCGCTCGGCTCCCTGGCCCTGGCGCACGACCTCTCGGCGCAGATCACGGTCAACACCAGTGATCGCAATGCCGTGGTCAACCTCTTCAACAACGTCTACACCCCGGCCCGCAACAACAGCAACCACGGCTGGACCGGATCGACCGCCGGCTGTGCCGCCGGCACGGTGAACGCTCAGTTCGTCACCGATTCGCTGACCACCCTGAACGTGTTCCGGGCGATGGCGGGCATGCCGAGCGTCACGTTCGGCAATCCGCGCAACTTTCCGACCTCGGGTTCGGGCAACGTCGACTGCCAGCAGGCCGCGCTGATGCTGCACGCCGCCGGGTTCTTGAGCCACAACCTGCCGGCGAACAGCCCGTGCTTCACGGCGGCGGGCAACGCGGCGCTCGCCACGTCGAACCTGAGCAGCGGCCTGGTCGGCCCGGGTGGCATGGAGCTGCTGATCGACGACGGCAACGGCGATCTCGGCCACCGCCGGTGGATGCTGCACGAGCCGCAGCAGACGATGGCGATGGGATCGACCAGCACGTACATGGCGCTCGCTGTGATGGCGCCGATGGCGCCCGGCAATCGCAGCCGATTCACCGCGTGGCCGCCAGCGGGCTTCGTGCCGCACCAGTGGGTCTACGGCAGCTGGTCGTTCGCCGTGCCCGGCGTGAACCAGGATCCGTTCAATCCGCAGACGCAGGCGAACTTCGCGAACGCCACGGTGACGGTGACCCGCAACGGCACGCCGGTGCCGATCACGACGCGCATCCCGAGTCAGTGCATCTTCTGTTACGACCATGCGATTGCCTGGACCTTCAACTCGCCGCTGCCGCGCGGTGCGGGCATGAGTGACACGCCGTACGTCGTCACCATCGCCAACGTCGGCAACACTGCGCAATCGACCTACACCTACACGGTGACGCTGATCGACGCCGTGGGTGCCACGCCGGACGAGTGTTCGGGCGCAAACCCGATCGTGGACGGCCTGAACGGCCCGTTCAGCAATGCCAATGCGACCACTTCGGCGCCGAATTGGCCGTGCGGCCCGGGCAGCAAGGACCTCTGGTTCACCTACCAGGCCAGCGCCGCGGGCTCGCTGACCGTGAGCACCTGCGGTCTCGCCGCCTTCGACACGGTGATCGAAGCGTTCTCGGGCGCCTGCGGCAATCTGCAAAGCCTCGGCTGCAACGACGACTCGCCGACCTGCAACCTGCAATCGTCGCTCACGGTGCCCGTGACGGCTGGCCGGGTGTTCGTGCGCGTGGGTGGCTTCAACAACACTTCGGGCAGTTTCCAGCTCCAGGTCACCGGGCCCCAGGGGGGCTCCCCGGCGACATCGACCCAATACGGGGCTGGCTGCTATCTCGCCTCGAAGTCGTTCTATGAGCTGTTCGGCACCGCTTCGGCGTTCGACCTCGACAATCTGCGCATGAGCCTCGTGCGCAGCGGCAACATCTACATCGCCCAAGCCGGCGGGGTGTTCGTGCCACCGCCGGTGTCGGCTGCGATCCTGCCGCTTGGCGACGACTCTGTCACCACGGTGACGCTGAACGGGCCGTTCTCGTATCCCGGCGGCGCCACTTCGACCTTGGAAGTCTGCTCGAACGGCTTCGTCTCGGTGGCCACCGGCAATGGTGCGCCGACCACGCCGACGGCCGCGGCTTGGCTCGCCGGCACGCAGCCGCGCTGGGGCACCTGGCACGACTTCGATCCGTCGCCCGCTGCGGGCGGCAAGGTCAAGTTCCACCAGACCGCCTCCGTCGCCTATGTCACGTGGGACGGTGTGTTCGACTACAACACGACCACACCCAGCACCTGGCAGTTGCAGTTCGACCGTGCCACCGGCCGGGTCACCTATGCATGGCAGACGATGAGTCGGCAGGGCAATGCGTTCCTGGTCGGGTATGCGGCGGCCGCGCCGAGTCTCGATCTCGGCAGCCGTGACCTCTCGGCCACGCTGCCGGCGACGTTCCGCACCAGTGAGGAGAACCTGCAGCCGCTGGCGCTGAACACCAACCTGCCGGTGCTCGGCAGCACGTTGGCGCTGACCATCACCAACGCCCCGACGGCGTCGACGCTGGGGGCGCTGGTCCAAGGCTTCGTTCGGCACGATCCGGGGCTCGACCTCGGCGCCTTCGGTCTGGCGGGCTGCCGGCAGTTCGTGAGCGCAGACGTCAGCACGATCGTGGTCCTGAACGGCGGTCAGGGTGCGCTCCAGCAGAGCCTGCCGAACGTGAATGCGTTCCTGGGCATGCGCCTGTTCGCCCAGGGCTTTGCCTTCGCGCCCGGCGCAAACGCGGCTGGTGTGCTCACGTCGAACGGTGTGGCCCTGGTTCTGGGGCGCTGAAGCGGTGGGCTCGGCGGCGCGGGTGATCCCGGTGCCGCCGGGATTCGTGTTGCCGGCTGCCGCGTCGTGGCCTGGAATGGCATGATGGGGCCATGACGGCCCACGATCCGGATTCCGGCAACCTTGTCGAACGCAACCCCGACGGCACGTTCACCAAGGAGACGCTGACGCGCGCGATGAAGGCGCTGAAGAAGCGCTTCAAGGTGACGCGGATCGACGACGAATCGCGGCTCGGGCACGACTCGACCAGCAAGGGTTCGCACTCCGGCATCGTCGCCGTGCGGCCGCCGGTGCAGTACCCGGCCGAAGTGTGGCAGGCGCTCGAGCAGAAGGGGCGCGTGCGCATCGACCGCAATGGGCTGGTGGAGATCGTCGAGCAGCCGAGCAACCCCTAGGGGGGAGTGGTGCGGGGTGGGCGGGCTGGGCCTGCCTGGGACTTGGTCGGCGGTGCCACGGAGTGCACTGCTTGTGCCGAAGGGGCGCTCGCTCGTGGTTGCCAGCCGACTATGGAAGGGCGCAAGGCCATTAAATGCAATGTGTTGCATAGATTCCGTGTCGCCCGCATCGATGGGTTCGCAAAAATACTAAGTGTGTATTACTTAAACTTGCGTAGTCTACGATACGGTGTGCCGTGATGCGCTGCGATCCCCGCCTGCTGCCGCACAACCTGCACTGGCAGGGGGCTGCGGCGTTCTTGGAGCGAGATCCGACGCTGGTGCGGATGCGCAGCCAGCCGTTCGTGTTCCGGCCGCCGTTGCTCGACACGCTCCCGCACGGAACGCCTGGCATCTACACGCTGGTGGGTGGGCGGCAGGTTGGCAAGAGCACTCTCTGCAAGCAGTTCCTGGCCGACCGGCTCGTGGCCGGCGTCGTGCCGGAGCGGCTCGCCTACGTGACCTGCGAGCCGTTCTTCGACGCGGAGGAATTGCGGCGCGTCCTGACCGACCTGCTCGGCGAGCTGTCGCCAGCGCGCGAGCCGTGTTGGCTGCTGCTCGACGAAGTCACCTACGTCGACGGCTGGGATCGGGTCGTGAAGTTCCTCGCCGACGCCGGGCAACTCGACACCTGCTTCCTGTTGGCGACGGGATCCGATCGCCTGCTGATCGAGGACAGTCTGAAGCGACTGCCCGGGCGACGCGGCCAGGCCGAGGTGGTCGACTTCCACCTGCGACCCCTGTCGTTCCTCGACTTCTGCCTGCTGCGCGGCCGTCTCGATGCTGCGGCACTGCATGGTTGCGCCGCCGCGTCACTCGATGCCGAGGTCGCCGAGTCGCCGTTCGTCGCCGGTCTGGAAGCGGAGCTGCGCGACTACCACCTCAGTGGTGGTTTCCTGCCGGCGATCCACGATCTCGCGCGCACGGGTGGGATCACGACGGCGACGTTCCGCACCTATGCGGACTGGATCCGCGGCGACGTGCTACGTCTCGACCGCAGCGAGCACTATCTGCGCGAGGTGCTGCTCGGCATCCATCGGCGCCAGGCGTCACAGGTGACGTGGAACGCGTTCGCCAAAGATCTGTCGATCGACAGTCCGAAGACGGTCGCCGACTACCTTGCCATTCTCGAGCGCATGGACGTGCTGCAGATCGTCCCCGCGCTGGTCGAGCACACGGGCGGGCCGGCGCCGAAGAAGGCGCGCAAGGTGTACTTCGCGGACCCGTTCATCCACCGCGCGGTGCTGGCTTGGCTCGGCGAGGACGATCTCCTGGACAGCGATGCACGGCTGCAGCGGGATCTGGAGGGGGTGTTCGCCGCCCATGCCGGGCGTGGCGGCGACGTCTTCTACATCAAGGGCGACGGGGAGATCGATGTTGCTTTCTATGAGCAGCGGCAATTGCAGTTGGTCGAGGTGAAGTGGGCTGCGCAACTGCGGCCGGGAGAGCTGAAGGAGATCCGGCGGCGCGGTCGCGGGACGATCGCGGCGCGCGTCGCGCGCTCGGTGTGGTACGAGGGGCTGCCGGTGCTGCCGGCGGCCGTCGCGCTGTTGCGTCTTGCGGCGCGTGCCGCGCGGGGGTGAGGGTCGCTTTCGCGTTCTCCGCCGAGATTGTCGGGCTCGCTTCCCATCGATCCTCGCGCGGCACGCAAGTGGCACCAACGGCGCCCCGTTCCCTGCCTCGCTCAGGACGCCGAGGAGCGCGGCGGAACTTCCGCCGCCTCGACCGAAGCTGTCGTCGGCGCTTGACCGCGGTCGGCCAGCGCCAGTGCCAGCGTCTGTTCGACTTCACTCGGAGCGAACGGCTTGGCGATGCAGCCGTCGGCGCCGAGTTCGCGCACGGTCGCCTGCAGGTGCTCGGCAGCGTGGCCGCTCATCAGCAGCACCGGCAGATCGGGGCGCGCGCGGCGCAGTGCGCGCACCACGTCGCGGCCGTCCTGGCCAGGCATCGTCAGGTCGACGAGCGCGCACAGCCGGGGCGCTGCGCCGAGTTGGCGCAAGGCGTCCGCCACCAGGGTGCCTTCGGCGATCGCCAGCACGCGGTGGCCGCGCCGTTGCAGCGACATGACCAACACGTCGCGCACGTGCGCTTCGTCGTCCACGACCAGCACACTCATCGGCGCGATCGTGCGCGGCAACGCTGCTGGTAGGGGTGCTTTCGGTTCGGCCGTGGTCTCGCCCTGCATCGGCAAGTTGGCCTGCATCGGCAAGTAGAGACGGAACGTCGAGCCGCGGCCGATTGCGCTGTCGACCGTCGCGGCGCCACGATGGCGCCGCAGGGCCCCGGAGACGACGGCGAGGCCGAGGCCGCGGCCCGGGAAGCGCGTGGTGAAGAACGGGTCGAAGATGCGCTCGACCACGTCGGCGCGCATGCCTTCGCCGTCGTCGACGACTTCGACGCAGGCGAACACGCCGGCAGTCGGTTGGCCGTGCACGCGCAGCAGCTGCCAGTCGGCTTCGGTCCGAACCGCACGCGACACCCGTAGCTCGATGGTGCGCGCCTTGGCGTCGCGCGCGTTGGCGACGAGGTTCAGCAGCACCTGCTCGAGCTCGGTGGCGTTGCCTTCGAGCGGCATCGCCCCTGCAGCGACGGTGATCGTGGTGCGCACGGAGGGCCCTGCTGCGGCCTGCAGGAGCGGTTGCAGCTCGTGCACGAGGCGCGCCAGATCCAGCGCGGCGAACTCCCGACCGCCAGCGGCAGCGTAGGCCTGCAGTTCGTGGCACAGTCGCGCACCGCGTTCGCCGGCGGCGTGGATCGCGTCGAGCAGCCGGCGCCGCTCCGGATCCTGGTCGTCGACGCGCAGGATCTCGGCGTTGCCCAGCACGGCCACCATCAGGTTGTTGAAGTCGTGGGCCACGCCGCTGGCGACCAGACCGAGGCTCTCGACTCGTTCCATCTGCCGCAGTCGCTGTTCGAGCAGGCGCCGCGCGGCGCCTTCGCTCTGGGCGCGCTCCACCTCGGTCTGCAGGGCGGCGTGTGCGGCCTGCAGCCGCCGGCGGCTCCGCAGCGCGAACCAAGTGCAAGCTCCGAGCACGGCGGTCGAGCCGAGCAAGCCCCACGACAGCATGGCGCGGCGCGAACGGGCGGTGTGTTCGCGTTCGGCCGCCAGCTCGCCTGCCAGCTTCACACGCTCGCGTTCGTCGGTGAGCAATTGGTCGAGCAGCAGGGCGAAGCCGCGGTAGCGGGCGGTCTCCTCACGGCGGAGGCGTTCGAGCAACTGGGTCTCGCGCGCGACCTCGGGAACGTGGTTGCGGGCGGTCGCCACACGCAGGCGCAAGTGCGCCTGTTGCACGTCTCGGTCGGCGAAGCCGCGGTCTCCGGATGCGGCGGCGGCCTTGGCCAGCAGCGCTTCGGCGTCTTCCAAGCGGTTGTCGTCGAGGAGAATCTCGGCGGCGAGTTCGTAGCCGACCGCCAGCATGCGGCGGTCGCCGAGTCGTTCGGTGCGGGCATGGCCGGACGACAGTCTGGCCAGAGCTTCGTCCCGCCGTTCGGCGATCATGTCGACCACCGCGCGGTCCCAGGTGAGCAGCACCTGGCTGCGGCGATCGCCGATTTGCTCGGCGCGCTGCATCGCGTCGTCGATGCGGCGGATGCGTTCGGCGATCGTGAGTGATTCTGCGTCGCGCCAGTATTGGTTCACCAGGAGCCATGCGCGGAACGGCGCGGCTTCCGGGCGGTCGGCCACGGCGGCGACTTCGCGCACGAGCTCGAGGTCGTAAGCGCCGGCGTTGCGCTCGGTGACCAGGTGCAGAGTCCAGCCGGCGCGCGACAGCAGGCCCGGGTCGTTGCTGGCGCGAGCCGAGGCCAGGGCCGCGAACATGCTCGGCAGGAACTCGCTCGGCACGTCGGCGTAGTACGCCTGGCGTGCCTCTGCGGTCTGACGGCGCGCGATGCGCCGGGTAGCTGCGGTCGTCGACGGTGCGTGACGCGGGGGTGGCGCCGGGTGTGGGTCGGGGATTGGCTGCGGCAGGGCCGCTGCCGCGGTTGGGCCGTCGTGCAGCGTCACAGCGAGGCTGAGCAGGGCGCTCGCCGCCGACTGCAGTTCGGGCCCGTGGTTCGCTGCCGCCGCCAGCAGTTCGCGCGCGGTGGTCACTGCCGCGGCGACGTCGTAGGCGAGCTCCACTTCGACCCGCTCGAAGCCCAGGTCGAACCAAGCGTCGCTGCCGACCGCGGCGGCCGTCTGCGCAGCCAGCAGCTGAGCCGCGATCTGCTCCTGGGCATGGCCGGGGAGGGCGGCGGCCAGCGTGGCCAGCAGCGCAGGGGCGAAACGCATCGCTGGAGGCTACTGGAGGGACTTGGCATTTTCGTCCGCTGTTGGCAGTACGGAAGGTGCCGCGAGCTCAGCGCCTGCAGGACGGCTTCTGTCCCGCCGCCCGGGGCCCGACCGCCTACAGCCCGATTCGCTCCCCTTCCTCCGCCACCGCAAAGCCGAGGGCCGCGATGCGCGCCCGAACCGCTGGATTGCGCAGCGCCGGATTGGTGTGGTTCAGATGCAAGAACCGCACCGCCCCGGGCCGGGCCTTCGCCAGCTCCTGCAGCCGCGCCATCGTGTCGGTGACGAACGGATGCCGGATCTCGCGCAGATCCCGGTCCGGCAACTCGCTGCCGTCGAAGAACGTGCCGTCGACATAGGCCACGTCGACGCCGGCCAACAGCCGGTCGAGCAGCCCGGGCTCGCTGTCCCAGCGATCGACGTCGGGAACGAACAGCACCGTGCGCGTGGGGCCAGTGAGTCGCCAGGCCACGGTCTCGGAGAACTCGTCGCGGTGTGGTACGCGCAGCGGCACCGCCGTGAGGCCCGGCAGCGGTTCCAGCGCTGCGCCGAGTGCGCATTCGACCACGGCGATCTGCTCCAGCGCGATCAGTTGTCGCCAGGGTGCTTCGCGGCGCAGGAACTGGGCGAGCCGCGGCGCGGCGAACACCGGCAGTTGCCGGCTGGCGGCCGCTTCGCGGCCGAAGTGAGCCAGGCCGAGGTAGTGCCCGATGTGGGCGTGCGTCAGCAGGATGCCGTCGACGGCTTGGCGGCCACGCGGCTTGGTGCCGGCGAGCTGGTGCAGCAGGGCCACCTGCCGCTCGACGGCGGGAGTGGCTTCGACCAGCAGCAGTTTGCCGTGCCGGTGGTCGATCACGCCGAGGCAGGCGGGGCCGAGCGTGCGGCCGGTGGCGCGGGCTTCGCTGCAGCAGGGTTGGTCACAGCCGAGCTGTGGCACGCCGCCGTCCTGCGCGATGCCGAGCACCACCAGTTCGAAGGGTGGGGGAGTCGCGGGAGCAGGGGCGTGGCAGGCGGCGAGGCAGAGCGCGAGCAGGCAGGGAAGCAGCGCCAGGGATCGCAGCGGCCTGTGCATGGCGGCGATGGTCGCCTGTCGCCACACGCGTTGCACCTGAAACCGGTGCTGGCATGGATCGCACTGCGGCAGCCCACCGCGGCGCGCGTGGTTCGCTCTGCCGTCAGGGCGGGTCAGGGGTTGCTGCGCCCCTCTGGCCGGGCTTCGCGACGCGCCATGCATTCCTGCCAAGGGAGTCAATCCGACTTGGCTTTCGCCACCAGCCCCTGTGCGACCAGATACCGATACAACCCCGCCGCGAGCAGTCGATGGCCTTCCGGGATCGGATGCTGGTCGGTCGGATGCACCCACAGGTCCTCAGACCGCCGCCCGGCGACCGTGTCCAGCAGATCGACGTACGGGATCCCGGCCTCGCGGCAGAACTCGCTGGCCAGCCGGTGCAACCCGGCATACGGATTCGGCTCGTTCTCGAGCCCGCTGAACATCGGCAGGATCGCCACCACGTATGGGATCGAACGCTCCTGCAGGCGCGCCTGCATGCGCTTCAGTCCGGCCTGCGTCGCCGTCCAGGTCTCCGGGTGCGAACGCACCACCTGCACGTAGTCGACGGGGTTCGCCGTGGCGCGCCAGTTCACGTAGACGGTGGCGAACTGGTCGATCAGTGCAATGGGACAGCCGACCGAAGTCACGCCCTGGTAGCAGAGCATCGGCACGTCGTTGCCGTTGCCCAGGTCGTTGAGGCTGAGGCCGATGACCACCAGGTCCGGATCGAGCAGCAGCCCGTCACTGTCCAGCCAGTTGGCGTACTGGGCCGGCGCATGGCCGCCGGCGAAGCCGCAGTTGATCACCTGGGTGGGTCGGCCAGAGGCGGCGATGTGCCGCTCGAGCACCTCGGGCCAGGCGTCTTCGCGCAGCACGCCCGAGCCATACGTGAGCGAATCGCCGATCGCCAGCACGCGGAATTCGCCGGGCGGCTTCGCGATCGGGAACTCGACGTCGCGGAAGCCGAGGTCGTTGTGCTGGATCAGGATGCAGCCTTGCGCATCGAAGTAGTCCCAACGCGGCCGGTCGTAGCTCTGCCGCACCCGCAGCCCGGGCATGCACTGCCCGCGTGGATGTTCGTTGCTGGCGGCTTCGTACATGCCGCCGCCGGTCAGGAAGTTGGCGATCTCGGCGAGCGGGATCAGCGTGCCGTCCTGGGTGAAGAACCCGCTCGGGCCGTAGTTGCCGCTGCGGCCGAACACCGCGAACAGCTGCGCGGTGCCGAGCAGGCTCAGCAGGAACACCACCGTGTGCAGCCAGGGGCGCATGGTTGTTGGCGCGGACATCAGAATTGGAAGTAGACGAACGGCTTGGCCCCGCGCGGCATCAGCGACAGCACCGCGGCAAAGGCCGCCCCGTAGGCGCACGTGACCACCAGGGGCGGCAAGCGGCGCCGCAGACCCTGTGGCAGTTCGCGGCTGGTGAGCCAGTGCGCGAGGGCCAGTGGCAGCACCACGGCGGGCAGGCGCAGCCACAGCGACCAATCCCCGTCCCCCGACCATAGACGCACTTCGCGCGTGCCCGGACTGTCGAACAGGAACCAGGCGTGGAGCATGGTGCCGATCGCCGGCAGGCTGATGCCGCGGAAGAAGATCAGGCCGATCAGGAACGTGTACTGCGTGAGGAACCAGCCGAGCCAGGGGCCGACGCGGGGCAGGCGCAGCCGTTCCCATTCGCGGTGCACGACCAGCGCCACGCCGTGCACGCCGCCCCAGGCCACGTAGTTCCAGCCAGCACCGTGCCAAAGGCCGCCGAGCAGCATGGTCAGCATCACGTTGCGGTAGGTGAACCAGCGCGAACCGCGGCTGCCGCCGAGCGAGATGTAGAGGTAGTCACGCAGCCAGGACGACAGCGAGACGTGCCAGCGGCGCCACAGCTCGGTGATGTCGCGGGCCAGGTACGGGAAGCGGAAGTTCTCGCAGAGTTCGAAGCCGAACAGGCGGGCACAGCCGATCGCCATGTCGGAGTAGCCCGAGAAGTCGCAGTAGATCTGGATCGCGTAACAGACCACGGCTGCCACGATCGACAGCGCGGTGTATTCGTGAGGAGCGCCGAACACGGCGTCGACCGGTTGCGCGATCAGGTCGGCGACCAGTGCCTTCTTGACGAACCCGGACAGGAACTGGCCCAGGGCACGGTGCACGTCCACGTCGGCGAAGTGCTTCTTGGTGTCGAGCTGCGGCAGGAAATCGGATGCCCGCACGATCGGTCCGGCGACGAGCTGCGGGAAGAACGTGACGAACAGCAAGAAGTCGGTGTAGCTCTTCGCCGGTACCAGGTGGCCTCGGTAGATGTCCAGCGCGTAGCTCATCGCCTGGAAGGTGAAGAAGCTGATGCCGACCGGCAGCACGATCTGCAGCGTTGGCACGTGCACCGGCAGTCCGAGCCAGGCGAGCAGTTGGGTCGCCGACTCGAGGAAGAAGTTGCAGTACTTGAAGAAGCCGAGCGTGCCGAGGTCGTAGACGAGAGAGAACACGAGCCAGGCACGGCCGGTGCCGCCGTTGCTGCGGGCCCGCGCGATGCGGTTGGCGGCGACGAAATCCACCGTGGCGCAGCCGAGGATCAGCGCCAGGAAGCGCACGTCCCAGCAGCCGTAGAAGAACAGACTGGCGGCCAGCAGCCAGAGTTTGCGCTGCGCATGGTTGCGCAGCAGCCAGTAGGCGCCGAACACCACCAGGAAGAACGCCAGGAACCGGGGTTCGGTGAAGATCATGCGCAGTCGTGGCGGGAGAGTCGGGCGTGGCGCACTGCCATGGGCTCTTCGGCGCTTTCGGGCCTCGGGCGTGAGAGTTGGCGGCTTGCGGCGGCAGCGTAGCGCACGGTCGAGGCAGCGCCATGTTCCGGTAATGCCTCGTGGCCGGCTACGGACTCACTTCGGTGCCGCGGGGCGCTGCTTCACGTGCCGATCCAGCCAGTCGATGGTCTCGGCGAGCACGTGCAGGTTGGACTCCCGGGCCGCGTAGCCGTGTGCTTCGTGGGGCAGCATCACGAGGCGCGCCGTTTTGCCGTGACCCTTGAGTGCCTGGAAGAACCGCTGCGACTGGATCGGGAAGGTGCCCTGGTTGTTGTCGTCGGCGCCGTGGATCAGCAGCAGCGGGGCGTTGCAGCGCTGGGCGTTGGCGAACGGCGACATCGCCTGGTAGACCTCGGGGGCTTCCCAGAAGGTGCGTTCTTCGTTCTGGAAGCCGAACGGCGTCAGGGTGCGATTGTAGGCGCCGCTGCGCGCCACCCCGGCGGCGAACAGGTTGGTGTGGCACAGGAGGTTCGCGGTCATGAACGCACCGTAGCTGTGGCCGCCGACGGCGAGCCGCGTCGCATCGCAGGCGGGGTGGGCGGCGAGCGCCTGCTGCGCGGCTTCGGCGTTCCAGCGCAGTTGTTGCACGAAGCTGTCGTTCGCCGAACGGCTCGGGCCGACGATCGGCATCGCGGCATCGTCCAGGACGGCATAACCGGCCAGCACCAGCCACAGGTGCGAGGCGCCGCGCGGCCGCGTGTAGCGCAGCGGATTGGCGCGCACCTGGCCGGCGTCGCTGGCCTGTGCGTATTCGAGTGGGTAGGCCCAGACGAACACCGGCAGCTTCTGGTCGGGCACTCGGTCCGGCGGCAGGTAGAGCGTGCCGGACAGCGGCAGACCGTCGGCGCGCGTGTAGTTGAGCAGCTGCTTCTCCACCTTGGCGAACACCGCCTGGGCGGGATCGACGGTGCTGTGCAGGACCGTGGTCGAGCCGGTGGCGAGGTCGACGGCGAGTTCGCGCGGTGGCGTGGTCGGCGACTCGCTGCGCACCAGGAGGCGTGTGCCGGCGTCGTCGAGGAACGCGGCGAACGATTCGAAGCGTCCCTCGGCTGCCTGCCACAGCCGTTCGCTGCGGTTGCTCGCCGGATCCCAGCGATCGAGGAACGGCCGGCTGCCAGTCGCCGAAGCACCGGCACCGGCCCGATACAGTTGGCCCTGGTGCTGGCGCAACACGCTGCGGCCGTCGGCCAGACGGCGCGCCACCGGCGTGCCTGGATCGCCGTAGGCGTCCTGCGTGCTGCGTTCGAAGACCAGCTGTGGGGCCGCGCCGAAGTCCCCGGCGTCGAGCCGCCACAGCCGTTGCCGCTTCAGCGGCCGGTCCATCTCGGTCGCCAGCGCGAGCCGGCCGTCCTCGGCCACTTGCACGCCCATCGCGCGTTGGGCAGTGCGGAACCACAGTCGCGGTTCCTCCTGCGGTTCGCGCAGCACGAACACTTCGTCGCGGAACTCGACCTTGCGCTTCGGGTCGCCGCCGTCGCGCGCTTCGGTCCAGCGCAGCACGTGGCCCGGCACCGGCAGCCAGCCGATGCCACGCTTGCCCTCGGGCACGCCGCCGATCGGCACCGACTCGCGCAGCGGCTGGGCGGCGAGTTCGCGCACGCGCTTGCCGCTGCGGTCCCAGAGTTCGGTGCGGCGGGGGAACGCCGACCAGGGCACCAGGTAGGAGAACGGCCGTTCGATGCGTTCGACCAGCAGCAGCGTACCGTCGGGTGCGGCGTCGACGGCGGCGTAGAGGTCGGGGGCGCCGAGTGGCGCAACGGCGAGCGTCGTCGCGTCGATCGTGGCCAGCTGGCTCTGCGCCAGCGCCGCGAAGCGCGCTTCGTCCGCAGGATCCTGCAGCAGATCCGGCGTGGTGCGCAGTTGCGCCACGGTACCGTCGCTCACTTGCACCGCGGGGCCGGCGGGCGTGGCCGGGCGCGCGGGCAGGGCGCCGGGAACCACGAGTTTGGCCAGCAGGGTGCGCTGGTCGGGCAGCCAGTCGAGCTCGCCGCCGAGCACGCCGTTGAGTTGCGCGCCGGCCACCTTGCGGCATTGGCCGGAGTCGGTGGCCACGATCCACAGCTCGGCGCCGGTGTCCGCGGCGCGCACCGCGGCCAGGAACGCGCCGTCGGCGGACCACTGGAACGACCGCCAGTGGCCCGCGGGCAGCTCCAGCGTGCGGCTCTTGCCGCTGGCGAGTTCTTGCAGGCGCACCGCCAGCACCTGGGTGCCGAGTTGCGGGCCGCGCGTGGGCACGTCGATGCGCAGGCCGGCGAGCTTCTCGTGCGGTCGCGCCAGGGTGGCGAGGTCGGGCATGCCGCTGCGCGTGGTGATCTGCAGGAAACGCCGGCACGGGCTGAGGCTCGCCTCCTCGGCGGGCTCGCGGTCGGCGAGGCTGCGGATCGGCTCGGGCGGCAGTTGCCAGGTGGTCGTGGGGCTCGGGTCGGCTTGGGCCAGGAGTGGCAGTGGCAGGCTGAGCCAGAGCGCGAACAGGCAGCGTTGTGGTGCAGGCATGGTGCGGACGCGGATGGTAGAGCCTTGCGGCAGGCGATTCCTGCGCCGATGCCGCGGGTGGTGGGTGCCCGTCACTTCGGCTGGCTGGCCTGGGCGCGCAGTTTGGCGACCAGTTCGGTTTCCCGCTCGGCCGACAGCCCGGTGCGCGCGAACGGTCGGTTGCCGCGTTCGGTGCGCGCCCAGTGCAGGGTGTCCCGCACGGTGTCGGCGATCGGGCGGAAGGCGAGCCCTTTGGCGATGGCGCGCGTGCAGTCGACCACACTGCGGCCGCTGCGCGGGATCCACAGCGGCATCTGCAGGTAGGGTTGCACCTGGTGCTCGGCGAGGAACTCCTCGCTGCCCCAGACCAGTTCGACCGGCTGGGCGGTCGCACACTTGCACGCCGCCAGCACTTCGGCCATCGACACCCGGCCGTGGAAGCCGGTGGCGTTGTAGGTGCCGGTGGTGCGCTGTTCGGCGCAGCGCAGCATGAAGGCCGCCAGGTCGCGCGCGTCGACGAACTGCACATGGCCGTCCGGGTCGCCGGGGGCGAGCACCGCGCCGCCGCGGTCGCAACGCACCGGCCAGTAGGTGAAACGGTCGCTGGTGTCGCCCGGGCCGACGATCAGTCCTGGGCGCACGATGCAAGTCTGCTCGGGCAGGGCCGCGAGCGCGGCCTGTTCGCAGCGCGCCTTCAGCGGGCCGTAGAACGACATCGCCTTCTTGATCTCCTGCACCGCGTTGGCCTCGGCGGCTTTCCCCTCCGGCACGTCGGGCGTCGCCGCGGTCTCGTCGATGCGGTCCGGCCGCTGGCCGAAGCTGCCGTAGACGCTGATGGTGCTGATGAACTGGTAGTGCCGGCAGCCGGGTGCGAGCAGCTTGGCGGTCGCCTCGACGTGGCTCGGCACGTAGCCAGACGTGTCGATCACTGTGTCGAAGTTGCGGCCCTGCAGGGCCGTGAGGTCGCCGGTGTCGCGGTCGCCGCGCAGGTGTTCGAGTTCGGGGAACAGGCCGGGATTGGTCTTGCCGCGGTGGAACAGGGTGACGTTGTGGCCGTTGGCCAGCGCGGCGCGCACGAAGTGTGGGCCCAGGAAGGCGGTGCCGCCGAGCACCAGGATGTTCAGGCGTTCGGTGCGTGTGCGCGTCGGGGCGGCGGCGAGCGGGTGCGTGACGGCGGTGGCGGCGCCGGCCGCGGCCAGGCCTTGGAGGAACGTGCGGCGCGAAGACGTGGTCATGGCCGACATGGTAGACACGGGGCCGGCGTTGCGGATGCGGTACTGCACGGGAGTGCCAGGCCGCGGATTGCCGCCCTGCCGTGCTCGACCCGCAACGGCGGATCGACGACACTGGCGCGATGCACTGCCTGCCCGTTCGTTCCTCGGTTCGCGCCGCCGCACTGGCCCTTGCGGGGCTCGTCACCACGCTCGCCGCCCAGGGGCCGGCCGAGAGCCTGTTCGACGGCAAGACCTTGGCCGGCTGGCAGGGGGATCCGGCCGTGTGGAGCGTGCGCGATGGCGCCTTGTGCGGTTCGACGGTTGGCCACCCGATCGCCCAGAACACCTTTCTGGTCTGGCAGGGTGGCGAACTGGCCGATTTCGAGCTGACGGCCGAAGTGCGTCTCACCGGCGACAACAACAGTGGCGTGCAATACCGCTCGCGCCCGGTGGCGGGGCAGCCGTTCGCCCTCGCCGGCTACCAGTGCGACGTGCACCCCAAAGCCGACTACCTGGCGATGCTCTACGAAGAACGCGGGGGCGGCATCCTCGCCCTGCAGCGGCAGTTCGCAGCGCGCGATGCGGGAGGGGCCCTGCGTGTGGTCGGCAGCCTCGGCCGCGCCACCCCGCAAGACCTCGGCCAATGGCATCGGCTGCGCATCACGGCGCGCGGCAACTGTGTGTGGCACGAACTCGACGGCGAACTGGTCACGGCCCTGCGCGACGATGCGGCCACGGCGGCCCGCTCGGGGCGGCTCGGCTTGCAGGTGCACGCCGGGGCGCCGATGACCGTGTGGTTTCGCGACCTCTCCCTGCGCCGCCTGCCGCACGAAGAGGTCGCGGTGTTGCCGCCCACGCTCGCCGCGCTGTTGGCCAAGGCGCCCGCCGGCGTGCCGCGCGGCGCCACTCCGCAGTGGATCTGGAGCGAACGCGCGGCTTCCGACCAGGAGCTGTTCCTCCGCCGGCGCTTCGTCTTGCCGGCGCTGCCCGAGAGCGCGCGGCTCTGGGTCACCGCGGACAACCATTGCCGAGTCGCCTTGAACGGCACGCCCTTGCTGCAGAGCGACGCCTGGGAGGTGCCGCAGACCGCCGACGCCACCAAGTTGCTGCGTGCCGGCGACAACGTGCTGGCGGTGCAATGTGCCAACGACGGCGGCCCTGCCGGGCTGGTGCTGCAACTGCGCTGGCAGACCGGCAGCCAGTACGGCGAACTGGTCAGCGACGGCACCTGGCGCTGCTCTGGCGACGACCCCGACGGCTGGGAGCGAGCCGACTTCGACGATGCCAAGTGGCCGAGGGCCACGGTGCTGGCGCCGCTCGGCGCGCCGAACGCCGTCTGGTCGGCGGTGGTCGGCGCCGATGCGTTCGGCCCGACGGCGCCGCCCGATGCGCCGCAGCCGGCCGTGCCCGCCAAGGGCCTGCAAGGCCCGCTCGCGGCTGGCGCGCTGCAGCTGCTCGCGGTGCCGCGTGCCTACGGTTCGTGGGTCTGTCTGTGCGCCGACGACCGCGGCCGGCTCTATGCCAGCGACCAGACGCGCGGCCTCTACCGCATCGTGCCGGCGACCACGGTCGGTGCCGAGACCACCCTCGAGAAGCTCGACGTCACGCTCGACGGTTGCCAGGGCCTGTGTTGGTTTCGCGGTGCCCTCTATGCCGTGGTCAATGCGCGCAAGTCCGGCCTCTATCGGCTCCGCGATACCACCGGTGACGACCGATTCGACGAGGTCCAGTTGTTGGCCGAGCTCGGCGGCAACGGCGAACACGGCCCGCACGCCGTGGTGCCCGCCCCGGACGGCGAGCATCTCTATGTGATGTGTGGCAACCACACAACCTTGCCCAAACTCGCCCGGAGCCGCGTGCCGCAGGTGTGGGCCGAAGACCGCCCGATCGCCAAGATCGAAGACCCGAACGGCCACGCCGTCGGCATCAAGGCGCCCGGTGGGTATGTCTGCCGCATCGACCCGGACGGCAAGGAGTGGGAACTCTACTGCTGTGGCTTCCGCAATGCCTATGACTTGGCGGTGCTGCCGAACGGCGACCTGTTCACCTACGATTCCGACATGGAGTGGGACATGGGGCTGCCGTGGTATCGGCCCACGCGGATCTATCAGGTGGTCAGTGGCGCCGACTACGGTTGGCGCAGTGGCACCTCGACCTGGCCGGTCGACTACCCCGAAGCGCCGCCGGCCGTGGCCGACGTCGGGCCCGGTTCGCCGACCGGCATGCTGGCGCACGACGGCGCCGTGTTGGCGCTCGATTGGACGTTCGGCACGGTACACCTCGCCGCCCTTGCAGCCCGGGGCGGTGGCCACACCGCGGCGCTCGGCGAAGCGCTGACCGGCGTGCCGCTGCCGGTGGCCGACCTCGAACGCATCGGCGACACGCTCTACCTGCTGACCGGGGGCCGCGGCATTCCGTCCACGCTGCTGGCGCTGCCCGCGGCCAACGTCGCCGCGGCGTTGGCGAACCTGGCGGCGCCCGCCGCGGACCCAGAGGCCGCCGCCGCCCGGGCGCGGCGACTGTACTTCGAACGCGGCCACAGCACCCCCGCGGTGCCGATCGCCGACTGCCTGGAAGGCCTGCGCGCCGACCCCTTCGTCGCCCACGCCGCGCGCATCGCCCTCGAAGCACACCCTGCCGAGGCCTGGCGCACGGCGGTGCTCGCTTGGCCCCCGGCGACCCCGCCGCGCGCCGCCTTGCAGGGCCTGCTGGCGCTCGCCCGGCACGGCACCGCGGCCGATGCCGAGCCGGTGCTCGCGGCGCTGCGGCGCCTGCCGTTCGCGGCGCTCGGCCACGACGACCGCATCGCCTGGCTGCGCGTGCACAGCCTGCTGTTGCAGCGGCTGGCACCGTTGCCCGCAGCCGTCGGGGTCGAACTGGCGCAGCAGCTCGCCGCGCTGTGGCCCACGGGCGAGGCCCGTGAAGACGCCGAACTCGCCGAACTGCTGGCGCTGCTCGACGCCCCGGCAGTGCTCGACCTGCTGGTGCCGGCCCTCGCCACGCTGCAGCCGGCGGCGGCGCCGCCCTGGGCCGCGGTCGCCGCGCGCAACGCCGGCTATGGCACTTCGATCGCTGGCATGCTGGAGCAGATGCCGCCGGTCGGGCAGATTGCGTTGGCCAACGCGCTGCGCGCCGTGCCGCACGGCTGGACGTTGGCCCAGCGCCGCGCGTACTTCGAGTTCCTGCTCGCGGCGCGGCGGCAGAAGGGCGGTGCGTCGTACGACGGTTATCTGAAGGCGTTCGTCGACGCGGCCTGGCGCACGTGCAGTGCCGAAGAGCAGCAGGAACTGGCCGATCTGGTCGGCAAGGCGAAGGCGCCGTTGCCGGTGCGTGCGACCACACCGCCCAAGGGGCCCGGGCGCACCTGGACCCTGGCCGAAGCCACGGCACTGCTGGGCCGTGCCGAGGGGGCGCCCGACCTCGCCAGCGGGCGCAATCTGTTCGCCGCCACCGGTTGTGTGCGCTGCCACTACTTCGCCGGCGAGGGCGGCAACCACGGGCCCGACCTGACCAGCCTGGGCAACAAGTTCACGGCGCGTGATGTGTTGGAGGCGGTGCTCGAGCCGAGCAAGGTGGTCAGCGACCAGTATGCGGGTGCGGTGGTCAAGCGGCGCGACGGTGCTTCGCTGCACGGGCGCGTGTTGCAGCGGCGCGACAAGGGCGTCGAGGTCTATGAAGTGATGCCGGCGCGCGGCGACGCCGAGCCGCTGCGGCTCCTGGCCGCGGACGTGGTGTCGGTGGAGCCGTCGCCGCTGTCGCCGATGCCGAGCGGTCTGGTCGATGGCCTGAATCCGGGCGAGCTGCGCGATCTGGTGGCGTTCCTGCTGTCGCGCGGGCAGGGGTTGGCGGGGCGGTGACCCGGCGCATCGGCTGCATATGCCTACCCAGGCCCGGCCTTCACCCGACGTGGCCTTGGCTACGCGAGCGAGCGCCAGCACCTACTGGATGGGCGCGATTTCGTGCGGAATGGCGATCGCAGCGACCGCCCGCATTCGGTCCCCCATGGTCCAGCTGATCAGGGAGTCGCTGGACCTCGTCGAGCACCACCAGGCCCTGCGCCTCGCGCAGGACCAGCCCAGGGTCCTCGAGCTTGCGCCGATCGACTGGATCCTCGAGATCGAAGAGTACTTTCTTGCCGCGCCAGGACGTCAGCACCTGGCGGGCGAGAGTCGTCTTCCCGACTTGCCGAGCCCCCAGAGGGTCTACCATGAAAAGCGCGTGTTCAAGATGAGTTTTTCATGGAGGGGCCAAGAGTGCTGTGCGGTGGATGCGCGCCCGTGGGTGCGACGGCAGTGCGGGTGCTGGGCAGTTCCGACGTGGCCAGCCATGGGCTGCCGTTGCCGCAGGGGCTTGGGCCGCACGGGTTCCCCGGGATCACGCTGTGGCAGTCTGCGGATGTGGCGCTGTTCACGATGGCCGGGAGCGCTGGCGTGGACCGCGGCTACGCGGTGTTGCAGGTCGGGATGCCGATGGGGCGCGTCCTGGCGACCCAGGGCACGCGGCTGTTCGCGCAGTGGTTGTGGTTCGACCCTGGCAACCTGCAGGCGCATGGTTCGACGGCCGGACAGCGGTTTCTGCTGCGGTAGCCCTGCACCGTTGGTCGCTCCGCACCGATCGGCTACACCATGGCGGCGATGAGCCAGAGCATCTCCACCAAGCCGCCGAGCGGCATGCGCGATTTCCTCGCCGCCGACGTGATCCGCCGCCGCCACGTGCTCGCGGTGGTGCAGCGCGTCTACGAGTCGTTCGGCTTCGTGCCGCTCGAGACGCCGACCATCGAGAACCTGAGCACGCTGCTCGGCAAGTACGGCCCCGAGGGCGACCAGCTGCTCTACCGCCTGCTGCACCGCCGCGAACGCCTGCAGCGCGCGCTTGCCGAGACCCCGGTCACCGAACTCGGCCTCGCCGACGAAGGCCTGCGCTACGACCTCACGGTGCCGCTCGCGCGCGTGGTCGCCAACTACCGCGACCTGCCGGCCTACTACAAGCGTTACCAGATCCAGCCGGTGTGGCGCGCCGACCGGCCGGCCAAGGGCCGGTTCCGCGAGTTCTACCAATGCGACGTCGACGTGACCGGCACCAAGAGCCGGGTCGCCGACGCCGAAGTGTGCGGGGCCGTGGCCCAGGTGCTGCGCGAACTCGGTTTCACCGACTTCCGCCTGCTCGCCAACCACCGCGAACTGCTGCGCGGCTTCGTGGCCGCGGCTGGCATCCCGGCCGAACTCGAGGGCACCGCCCTGATCGCGCTCGACAAGCTGGACAAGATCGGCCGGGAGGGCGTGCTCGCCGAGCTCGAAACGAAGGGCATCGCCGCGGCCGCGGCCCAGGAACTGCTCGCCACCCTCGACCGTGCCCGTGAACCCGGCGCGCTGGAACAGTTCGCCGCCGGGGACGGCCCGCTGGCCGAGCCGGCGCGCGACCTGCTCGCCGTGTTCGCCGCGGCCGCCCACGGCCCGGCCGGCGCGCAGTTGGTGTTCGATCCGACGCTGGCGCGCGGCCTCAGCTACTACACCGGCCCGATCTTCGAGATCGCCTGCGCGGGCCTGTCCGGGTCGCTCGGCGGCGGCGGCCGCTACGACCACCTGATCGGCATGTTCGGCAAGCAGCAGATCCCCGCGGTGGGGTTCTCGCTGGGGCTCGAACGGGTGCTGCTGGTGATGGAGGAGCGCGGCATGTTCCCGCCTTTGCCGATCGGGCCCGAAGTGCTGCTGTGCCGCTTTCCCGACGTGGCCCCGGCCGAAGCGCTGCGGGTGGCCACGGCGCTGCGCGCGCAGGGGCTGCGTGTGGAAGTGTTCGCCGACACGCCCGGGCTCGGCAAGCAGCTCGGCTACGCGGCGGCGGTGGGGGCGGGGTTCGCTTTGATCCTCGGCAGCGCCGAACTGGCCGCGGGCACGGTGGCGCTGAAGGATCTGCGGTCGGGCGAGCAGGTCCAGGTGCCGGTCGCTCAGGTGGCAGAGCGGGTGCGGGCTGGCTGAGACTCTGGTGCTGGGTCGCCGGGATTGGGACTGGGCAGAGTGCGTGGCGTTCCGTCACGCCACGCCGAGCCGTTCGGCCAGCGCCACCAAGAGCCGCGGCAGCTCGCCGACCAGGTAGAACGGCAACGACAGCAGGTGGAAGCGCTGCGGGGGCAGGTCCGGTGCGCTGGTGGTGACCTCGCTGAGCAGCGGCGGCTCGCTGTGGATGCGGACCGCGATCGGCGCCCGCTTCTCCGCGACGAAGCGGTGCAGGCTGCGCAGGCTGCCGGGCTTGCCGGCCTTGACTTCGATCGGCACGACGGTCGTGCCGACGGCGGTGAGGTAGTCCAGTTCCGCCGTGGCGCTGTGGGCGCTGCGACTCCAATACTGCAGTTCGGCGCCGCTGTGCCGCGGCAACGTGCTGCGCAGCAGCTGGCCGACCAGGTGCTCGGCCAGGGCACCCGCCTGGACCTGCAGCGGGTCGGCCAACGACAGCGAGCCGAGCGGCACACCGAGGGCTGCCAGATACAAGCCGGTGTCGAGCAGCATCACCTTGAACTCGCGATCGTGCCGTTCTGCCGCGAACGGCAGGCCGTTGCCGTGCACACAGTGCACGCGGTGGCACACGCGAGCGCGGCACAGAGCTTCGAGTGCTTCGCGCAGCGGCGCAGCGCGGTCGTCGCGGTCGATCTGGCTGTAGACGAACTTGCGCCCGACCAGGCGCGCCGCACCGTCGAACACCTTCTGCAGCCGCTGCGTCGGCACCCGTCCGGCGTACTTGGCGAAGTCGTCCCGCAAGGTCTGCAGCAGGGCGTGCAGCAGTGGGGCCACCGCTACCAGGGACCGCTCTCGTCGGTAACGATCGACCACGGCCGGCATGCCACCGACCAGCGAGTACTCGCGGCACAGGCCCAGCAACTTGTCGTGCACAGGCCCGGGGGTGCGGTCTTCGAGCTGGTGGTTGCGCAATGCCGCGACCACTAGGTCGCCAGCCACCGCCGCCGCGAATTCGTCGAACGCCAGCGGTTCGAGGTGCAGATACTCGATGCGACCGACCGGTGTGTGGTGGGCCGGGTCGGCCAACGCGAAGTCGAGCAGCGAACCGGCAGCCACCACGTGCAGGTCTGGCAGTTCTTCGTGGAAGTAGCGCAGGCGGCCGAGTACCTGCGGTGCCACCTGCACTTCGTCGAGGAACAGCACGCAGCGGCCTGGTTCGATGCGCTGGCCCAGCAGGGTTTCGATCGCGGCGAGGTTGCGCTGCGGCGATGGATCGGCGAACAGCTCGGCCGCCCGGGGGTGTCGCTCGAGATTGAGGGTGGCTACGGCGCCGATGTGTTCGCGCGCGAAGTGCTCCACCAGCCAGGTCTTGCCGACCTGCCGGGCGCCGCGCAGTACCAGCGGCCGTCGGCTGCTGGAGCTGGCCCACGCTTTCAGGTCGGAAATGGCATGTCTCTGCATGCTGAGTATGAAAAAAGTAGGTCTAATTTCGTCCTAAACCTGACAAAAAACAAGGTAACTTTGTCATGGACTGACCTGGAGGCTCCGTGAGCGACGCTTCGAGGTGTTCGTAAAGCGGTTGTAAATCATAAGATGCATGTTTTCATCTTGCGAATGCCGGGCTGGCTGGGGTCTGGAGAGGCCGCAAGTTGCGTCTCCGCAAGGTTGGGTCGACGCCTGATGCGCACCGCGTCGCGGCGCAGAGTCCGCTCGCGGCACCAGCAGGCAGCCGTGCATGCGATTCGGTGGCGCCGCTCCGCAGTGCGGCGGCGGCTTGGTCGTGCCCAAGGCGCGTGGGTGGACGGCTGCGAGAGTGCCTGCCAAGATGCGCGGATGGCTCTGCCCGCGCGCACCCAGCACCCCCTGCTCGCCGACGAGTTCGATCTCGTCGAGCAGGCGATCGCGGCGCTGGCCAAGTTGCCGGACGGGGCGGGCCTGCCGACCATCGCGACCATCGAGTACCAGATGCAGAGCCTCGCCATGTTCGGCGAGCTGCTGCTGCGTTACCCATCGCCGTTGCAGGAACAGGTGCTCGGCGGGGTGAAGCGTGGCCTGGAGACCCTGGTCGATCGTCTGGTGATCACCGATCCCGCGACCTTCCCGTTCCGCGCGCCGACCCAGGGTCTGGTCGGCCGGGCCATGAACATGGCGCAGATCAATTTCCTGCGCCTGCTCTGGCACGTGGCCGGCGGGCTGCCCGAGCCCGAAGAAGCCGCCCGCCTGCGCGAACTCGCCGCGCGGCGGCTGCGCGCCGCCGTGCACTGCCGCCTGGTCGAGGAAGTGCTGGTCGACTTGGTCACCGACGGACAGTTGCCGACGCCGCTGCGCGCGCAGGCCGTGCGCACGTTGGCGCAGCTCTGGGGCAACCGGCTGACGTGGCGCGTGCACACGTTCTTCCCGATCCTCGCAGCCACCTGGGAAGCGCGGCTGCGCGTGCAAGTGGTCGGCGGCACGCTGACCGGCTCTTGCGAGATCCTGCAGCTGCTGACGCAGGGCGGGGAGGCGGAGTTCGTCGACCTGTTGCTCGAGCAGGACTACGGCGAAGCCGAGTTGCAGGCGTTCCGCGAGTTCCTGTTCGGCACGTCCTCCGAAGAACTCGAACGGCTGGCGCAGCGCATGGCCGCCGAGGGGCGCAGCAGCATCCAGCTCGACAGCAAGGTCGGGGCTGCGGGGCGCGACGCCGGCTCGATCCTGTTCGAGTTCTTCCGCGAGCGGGTGGTGCAATGCGGGGCGCGGCGCACGGCGGGGCTGCCGGGGCCGCGGCACACGGCGGAGGGCTACGTGATGCTGGCGTGGCTCGGCAAGCAGGCGGGGTAGGGAAGGGGGGGCTGCGGGCAGGTTGAACTCGTATTATGTCTTCCATGCATTATGTCGATGGGACATAATAGAAGCATGTTGTGGCGCTTTCTTGACCGGACCGACGAACTGGAGCGGCTGCACACTGCCCTGTGGGGCAAGGCTCCCGGCCTGGTCTGCCTCTATGGTCGCCGTCGGCTCGGCAAGTCGGCTTTGTTGCGCGCCCTGATCGAACAGCGACCGGCCCCCTACTACGTCGGTGATGCGCGCGAGGCGGGGCCGCAGCGCGCGGCGCTCGCGGCCGAGATCGGGCGTCATCTGCCCGGATTCGACACCGCCGACTATCGCGACTGGGACGCCTTGTTGGCGCAGTGGTGGCGGCTGGCGCCGCGCGAACTGCCGTTGGTGCTCGACGAGTTTCCGAGTCTCGTCGCCAGCGCCCCGGAGCTGCCGAGCCTGCTGCAGAAGCACCTCGACCGGCAGCCGCGGCCGTTCGTCGTGTGCGGCTCCTCGCAACGCATGATGCATGGGCTGGTTCTCGACGCCACGGCGCCGCTCTACGGTCGGGCCACGGAGATCCTGCGGCTACAGCCGCTCGAAATCGCCTGGCTGCGCCGGGCACTGCGACTGCGCACGGCCGAGGCAGTCGTCGAGCACTACGCACTTTGGGGCGGCGTGCCTCGGTATTGGCAGTTGGCAGCCGGCCACCGCGATCCGCTGGCCGCGGCTGCGCGGCTGTGTCTCGATCCGCTCGGTGTGCTGCATCAAGAGCCCGACCGCCTGCTCGCCGACGACCTGCAGGATCCGGCTCGCAGCAGTTCGGTGCTGTCGCTGGTCGGGAGTGGTTGCCACCGTTTGACCGAGATCGCGGGACGCCTCGGCGTTCCTGCAACATCGCTCAGCCGGCCGCTGGCACGCTTGGTGGATCTGGGGCTGATCGTGCGCGACGTGCCGTTTGGCCGCACCGTGCGCGACACCAAGCGGACTCTGTATCGACTCGGCGACCCGTTCCTCGGCTTCTGGTACCGCTTCGTCGAACCCAATCGCTCGCGGCTGGCCATGGGGCAGCTCGCTGCGGTCTCAGCCGACGTGCGCGCCGCGTGGCCGCAGTTCCTCGGCGGGGCCTGGGAACAGATGGCCAGGGACAGTGTTGCGCGCCTCGACATCGGCGGGCGCAGGTGGCGACCGGCGGTGTCGTGGTGGGGCACGACCAGCGACGGCGTGTCCATGCAGTTCGACGTGGTGGCAGAGTGTGTGGACGAGCCACGACGCGTCCTGGTCGGCGAAGTCAAGGTGGCGGCGACGCCCACCGAGGTGCGTGCCATCGCCGCACGCTTGCAGCGCGAAGCACCCCGCTGCCGGGAGCTGTCGGGGCGAACCGTCGAGGTTGCGGTCTGGGTGCTGCGTGGTCGGCGCGCAGTGCCGGGCGTCACGGTGCTCGGCGCCGAGGACGTCGTGGGGCAGCCGCCCAAGCCGGTCGCGCGGCGGCCGCGATGAGCGGCAGGCGGCGCTCCACGCCGCCTGCCGGCCTCAATGCGCCGCGAGCCAGTTCGCCCCGCTCCCCACCGACACCTCCAACGGCACCCGCAGCTCCGCTGCGCCGCGCATGCCGTCCACCACCAGCCGCTGCACCAAACCCAGCTCCTCCTCGGGCACGTCCAGCACCAGTTCGTCGTGCACCTGCAACAACAACTGCGCCCGCAGCCCGTGCCGGTGCAGGGACTCGTGCACGCGCAGCATCGCGCGCTTCACGATGTCGGCCGCAGCACCCTGGATCGGGGTGTTGACCGCCATGTTCTCCGCGGCGATCCGCTGCATCGCGTTGGTCGAATCGATGTCGCCGAGCAGCCGGCGGCGGCCGAACAGCGTGCGCACCTCCTTCTGCTCCCGCGCCATCTGCAGCGACGCGTCCAGATAGCGCTTCACCCCAGGCAGAGCGCGGAAGTACTGCTCGATGAACCGCTTCGCCTCCGGGGGCCGCATGCCCGTTTCGGCGGCCAGCCGCGAAGCGCCCATGCCGTAGATCAGCCCATAGTTGACGATCTTCGCCTGGTTGCGCAGCTCGGGCGTCACCAGCGTCGGCAGCAGACCGTGCACCAGCGCCGCGGTCCGGGAGTGGATGTCCTCGCCCTTGGCGAACGCTTCGACCAGCGCGCGGTCTTCGGACAGATGGGCCAGGATGCGCAGCTCGATCTGTGAGTAGTCGGCGGAGAGCAGCACCCAGCCGGGCCCGCGGGGCACGAAGGCGGCGCGCACCCGTTTGCCGAGGTCGGTGCGGATCGGGATGTTCTGCAGGTTCGGATCCTCGGAGGACAGCCGCCCGGTCGCCGCCACCGCCTGGTTGAAGGTGGTGTGCACGCGGCCGGTGCCCGGGTCGATCATGCGCGGCAGGCTGTCGACGTAGGTCGAGGCCAGTTTGGTCAACTGCCGCCATTCCAGGACCAGCGCCGGCACTTCGTGGTGCGGGGCGAGTTGCTCCAGCACCTCGTGGTCGACCTTGTACTGGCCGGTGGGGGTGCGCTTGGGCTTCGGCAGGTTGGCGAGCCGGTGCACTTCGAGGTCGTCGAACAGCACCTTGCCGAGCTGCGGCAGCGACGCCAGGTTGAACGGCTCCTTGGCGCGTTCGTGCACCCGCGCCTCGATGGTGCGGATCCGGTCGTCGAGGTCCCGCGCCAGGACTTGCAGGTGCTGCGGGTCGACGTGGATGCCGGCCCATTCCATGTCGAGCAGGACCGGCCAGAGCGGTCGCTCCAGTTCCCGGTAGAGGGCGAGGGTGCGCTGCCGTTCGAGTTCGGGCTGCAGCCGGTCCCAGAGGCGCAGGGCGAGGTCGGCTTCTTCGTCCACGTACTTGCCGGCGAGAGCCGGATCGACCTCGGCGAAGGTGCGTTGCTTCTTGCCGGTGCCGGTGACGTCCTTGGCGGCGGTTTTCTTGTAGTGGAAGTGCCGCAGCGACAGGGCCGCCAGGTCGTGGTCGGCACTCGGGTCGAGGCAGTAGCTGGCGAGCCGCGGATCGTCGCCCGTGGTGCTGAGTGCGACGCCGGCCGAGCGCAGCAGCAGGGCCGCGCGTTTGTGGTCGTGCACCACCTTGTGCGGCGTTGGACCCGTCAGGAACGGCGCCAGCGCGGCCAGCACGGCGGCGGCGCCGCCGGGTTGCAGGGGCGGTTCGAGGTGCAGTGGCACGTAGTGGGCCTCGCCCGGGGCCAGGGCGAAGGCGAGGCCGATGAGGCGCCGCGAACGGGGCAGGCCCGGCGTGTGCTCCACCGCGATGCCGCAGCGCTCGACGGTGCGCAGGCGCTCGAGCAGGGTGGCGAACTCCTCGGGCGTGCGCACCACGCGGTAGTCCTGCGGCACTTCGGCTTCGGGCGTGGCCGCGGCGGCGAGCTGCGCCAAGAGGCCGGTGAACTCGAGGCGCGCGAACAACGGCCGCAGACGTTCGGGGTCGGGCGCGGCCGGACCGAGCTGGTTCGCGTGCAGCGGCAGCGGCACGTCGAGCTTCAGTGTGACCAGCTGGCGCGACAGCAGGGCCAGGTCGCGGTGCTGCTCGAGCGTGGTGCGGATCGCCGGTTTGTCGACTTCGGCGGTGCGGGCGAGCAGGTTCTCGAGTGTGCCGAAGCGCTGCAGCAGCGCCACGGCGGTTTTTTCGCCGATCTTCGGCACCCCGGGCACGTTGTCGCTGCTGTCGCCCATCAGGGCCAGCAGATCGCCGATCTGGCCGGGCGAAACGCCCCATTTGGCCACGCACGCGGCGGTGTCGAGGATCTCGGGTTTGGCGGTGGAGCTGCGCAGATTCCACAGCACCAGGTGCTCGTCGACCAGTTGCAGGAAGTCTTTGTCGCCGGTGACCAGGAACACGTCCATGCCGGCCGAGCGGCCCTGCACCGCCAGCGTGCCGATCACGTCGTCGGCTTCGTCGCTGTCGCTCTCGACGATCGGAATGCCGAAGCCGAGCGTGGCTTCGCGGATGTCGGCGAGTTGCACCGCCATCTCGTCGGGCATCTTGCTGCGCGTCGACTTGTATTCGGGATAGAGCGCCTGGCGCTTCTGGTCGCCGCGCGGGCCGTCGAACGCGATGGCGATCGCGTCGGGCCGTTCGCGCTCGAGCAGGGCGCGCAGCGTGGTGCAGAAGCCGTAGGTCGCCGCGGTCGGGTGGCCGCTCTTGGTGGTGAGCGGTGCACGGCCGCTGCCTTGGAAGGCGAAGAAGCTGCGGTAGGCGAGGGCGGTGCCGTCGATCAGGAAGAGCCGCTTTCGCATCGCGCCGTTGTAGCGGGCGGGCCTGGGCTCGGCACCGGCGCAGTCATGGATCGCCCGGTGATCGACGTGCGGCGACGGCCGCGATGGGCCGCAGTCTCGAGCACCCTCGCGCGGCGCGAGGCTTCGCGCCAGCGCAAGGCCCCCAGCAACCAGCGGCCGAGGCCAATGTTTGCAGCCGCGGTGCGGTTGCGGCCACGGCCGCGAAGGGTCACTGGCTGGCGACCACGCCGAACTGCAGGCCGAAGGCGATCTGCGTGGTCTGCTCGGCGCCCTGGAACCACAGCGGGGTGCTGAGGAACCGCGGGTCGTTGGGGTAGCTGAACGGCAGGGAACCCACGCCGTTGGCGTCGGCAACCGTGAACGCCAGGGTCACCGTCGAGCCGAGGTCGAGCAGGCAGCTGCCGAGCACGCCGGGGAACTGCGTGCCGGTCGGGTTCGCGGCGGCGGCCAGGAACAGGCCGCAGAAGGCGAAGGGCGCGCCGCGCACTTCCTGCGTGATGTTGGCACCCAGCATGCGGTTGCCGCGCAGCCAGTAGGTGGGGCCAACGGTGTCGCGCACCGACACGTTGTCGATGTTCAGGCGCGGGTTGGCGGCGCCGCCCAGGAACTGCCGTTGGAAGAAGATGCGCAAGGTCACGAAGCCCGAGGTGTTCGGCTGGAAACGGCCGCAGAGCTGGGCGCGCTTGATCTGCGGCGAGGTGAAGCTGCCGAAGGCGTGGCGGGCGACCTCGACGTCGTCGACTTCGACCCAGAGGGTGCCGATGTCGGCGTTGTTGGTGGTCGAGTTGGGGCGGGCGCCGCTCGCGTCGCAGCGGAACTCGTAGGTCAGGCCCTGGATCACCAGGATCTGCTGCTCGAGGGTGTTGGGTGGATAGGGGCCCGGGGCGACCTGGCCGCCGGCGTTGACGCCGAACGAGTCGCTGGCCCCCATGCCGGTCGTGTCCCAGCCGCTCTCGAGGCCGGGGTTCACGCTGTAGGCGCCGCCCATCACCCAGGGAGCGAGGGTGCCGGTGAAGTCGCCGTTGGTGACCCACTCGGTGCCCTGGGCGGGCAAACACGTGGCCGCCGCGGCCAGGATGGCGAGAGCGAAGAGCTTGGAGCGCATGGGGTTGGGCTGGAGGTTGGCTGGGACCTGCTCAGGTTGGCGGCGCCGCCCACCGGGTCAAGGGGGTGGGCGATGCCAAAGCTGTAAGGCGCGCGGCTGCGGCGGTGCGATGGGAGCCATGCGGGTGGGGATGCACGCGGAAGAACTGGTCCAGAACCGGGTTTGACGGGGTGGGGGTCCGCCGCTACACTGTTCCGCCCGATCCGGCGCGACCGCGCTGGCCGAACCGCCGCCATGAAGCTCAAAGTCCGTCGTTCCAAAGCGAAGCGCCTCAAGAAGGTCGGCTTCCGCACGCGCAGCAAGACCGTCGGTGGCCGCAAGGTCATCAAGCGCAAGATCAAGCGCTCGGGCAAGTTCCGGGTCGGCTGAGCTCCGGTCCTGCTGGGGTACCGGTTCCTTGAGTGCTGGTCCCCGTACTGCTGGGCCAGCATCACGGACGCACTGTGGTTACTTCGCGTTGGCGCTGGGCTAACCCTCGCGCCCTCTCCGCAATCCTCCCTCAGGAGGTTCGGTGCGCCCACTCGCGTTGTTCGGTGCCACAGCGTCTTGCTTCGTGGCATTCCATCTCCCGGCCCAGTCCCCGTTTGGCGATGGCTGGAAGGAGCCGAGCCACAAGCCGGCGTCGGCCGTGCCGCTCCTCGGCATCGCTGGGGTGGCCTTGCCCGGCCTTGCCGAGCTGCGCGTGAGCCGCGCGGCCCCGGCAGCTCTGGTCGCCGCCGTGTTGGGCTTCGCCGAGGCTGCCGTACCGTTGCCCGGCGGCGCGGTGCTCGGAATCGACCCGTTGGTGGTGCCCCTGTTCGCTGCCGCCGATGGCACCGGACGCGCTGACCTGGCTTGGCAGTTTCCTGCTGCGGCCGCGGCGGGCCTGGGCTTTCTCGCCACCGCACTGGCGCTCGACTCGGGGTTGCCCTTCGGCGCGGTGGGCTCCGTGCGGGTGGCGACGGTGCTACCGCTGCAAGTGCCGGTGGTGGGCGCTCCGGCCGACCTGGTCGTGGTGTTCGGGCAGAGCAATGCCGAGGGCTTTGCTGCGCTCGGCGACCTGCCCTTGGAGTTGCTGGGGCCGCAGCCGCGCCTGCGCATCTACAACGACTGGGTCGCCGCGTGGCAGCCATTGCAGGCGGGGCGCAACAACCAGCTGTTTCCCGACGTGGCGCGGTTCGGGCCCGAGCTCGGCATGGTGGTTGCCATGGCAGAGCGTGCTGCGCCGTTGTGGTTGGTGAAGTGTGCCGTGGCCCAGTCGTCGCTCGGGCCAGCGCCAGGGCCGTGGAACGAGTGGGGGCCGGCGGCAGGTGAGCTGTATCCCGAACTGCTGCGGCGCATCGATGCCGCGGCCCAGGCGGCGCGCAATTCGGGGCTCGTGCCGCAGGTGCGGCTGGTCTGCATGATGCAAGGCGAGAGCGATGCGCTGAGCCCCGCGCTCGGCGCTGCCTATGGCGCGAACCTGGTGGCCCTGGTGCAGCAACTGCGGGCCGATTTGGCGGCGCGACAGCTCGATCGCATGGGGCCGGCGGCGGTTCGCATCGGTCTGATCGCACCGGGTTTGCCGAGTGCGGTGTTCGTGGCGCGCGAGGCGGTGCGCGCCGGGCAGCAGAGCGCTGCGGACGTGCTGCTGCAGTGTGAAGTGGTGGAGACTGCGGGGCTCGAGTTGCAGCCGGATCAGGTGCACTTCGCCGGCGCGGGGCTGTTGGGCCTGGGCCAGCGCTGGCTCGCCGGCGTGCCGTTCTGAGCCCGGGCTCGGCGCGCCACGCCGTTGCGCGGCATTCTCGTTACGCAATCGGCGTGCGCGGCTATCCGCAGCACCTTCTCCGTCCCTGGAGCCCATGATGCTGCCCACGATTCGCTGTGCCACCCGCTGGGTGCTGCCTTCCCTCCTGCCGCTGTCCCTGGTCCATGCGCAAGAATGGACGTTTGCCAGCGACAGCCTGCGCATGCAGGCCACCCCCATCACCCATGACGCGGACCGCGGTCGCTCGATCGCCGTGACGCTGCAAGGCCAGACTTTCGAACACGATGGCCGTGACTGGCTGCGCACCGCGCGGTTGCCGGGCGCACACCAACCGCTCGCCGTGGCCTACCAGGCGCACCGCGGCCGGGTGCTGGGTGCGTGCCTCGACGTGTCCGTCGGCTGGCCCCCGCAGTTCCGCACCTTCGAGTACGATGGCTTCGAGTGGCGCCATCGCACCCCCGATCACGAGCCGCCGGCACGCTTCCAGACCCACCTCGCCTACGACAGTGCCCGCCAGCGCGTGGTGTTGTTCGGCGGCAGTGGGATGTTCGACGACACCTGGGAATGGGACGGCCGAGATTGGTTGCGGCGGCTGCCGGCAGTGCGGCCGCCGGCGCGCAGCGAGGCTGGGTTCGCCTACGACGCGGGCCGCGGGGTCACCGTGCTGCTCGGCGGCCGCGACAGCGGTTCGGTCCTGGGTGACCACTGGGAATGGAACGGCACCACCTGGACACGTTTCCTCGGCAGCGTGCCGCCGCCGCGCTCACACACCCAGTTGGCCTATGACCACTCCCGGGCCCGCCTCGTCGCCTACGGTGGGTTCCCTGGCACGCCGTCGACACCGTTCTTCCAGCCGCAGCCGTGGGAGTTCGACGGCCAGAGCTGGTCGCAACGCGCGGTGTCGGGGGCGCCACTCGGGCGCTTCGACCACACCATGGTCAGCGTGCCCGGTGGTGTGCGCGTCTTCGGCGGTCGCGGCGGTCCCCTGGATCCGGAGCTGCGCTTCGACATCTTCGACTACGATGGCGCGCAGTTCGTGGCGCGTGGGCGGCCGCATGCGGCCAGCACGACGACCGCGCGCGAATCGCTCTCGGGGGATCTGATGGTGCTGTCGCAGGTCGATGGCGCGGCGTTGTTGCAGCGCTGGGACGGTACCGAACTGAAGACCGAGCCGGTCGTTGGCGTCCTGCCCGCGCGCAACCAGTCGGCGATGGCCGCAGGGCCTGGCGGCTCGCTGCTGGTGTTTGGCGGCTACCAGGGCCTGTCCGTGGCACTTGGGGACACTTGGCGCCTCCAGGCCGGGCAGTGGCAGCAGATGCAGGTGCCAGGCCCTTCGCCGCGCTATGGCCACGCCATGGCGAGCGATCCAGTGCGCGGCAAGGTGGTGCTGTTCGGCGGCACCAACAGCAGCGGGGTGGTCCATGCCGACCTCTGGGAATGGGATGGTTCGGCATGGAACCTGCAGCAGCCCGCAGGCGCGGTGCCGGGAGCCATGGCCTATGCCGGCATGGCCTTCGATCCGTCGGTGGGGCGCGTGGTGCTGCACGGCACCCCGGTGCAGGGCTTCCAGGCCGAGACCTGGGAGTGGGACGGCAGTGGTTGGTCCTTGGTCGAGGCGGAATTGCCGCCCACGGATCTCGCGGCCCTGACCTGGGCGCCGAGCCTGGGCGCCATGCTCTTGGTGCGCTACCAGATCCTGGTGGGCGCCACGGTGGCGTTCGGGCTGCAGCGGGGCACTGGCTGGATCGCCCTGCCGCACACGCCGCTCGGGCCCGTCTCCCCCGGCAGTCTCGGTGTCGACCGGTATGACAGTCTGGTGGTCCTCGGGGGTGACGACCGGCGCTCGGTCCAGCTGGCCAGCGTCACTGCGCCGTACTTGCTGCGCAGCGTGCGGGGTTGCAGCGCCGTGTCGCCGGCACCGCGGGTGGTCAGCCACGACCTGCCACGCGCTGGTCGCGACGTGCGCCTCGAACTGCTCGGTGCAGCGCCGGCGCAGTTGGCGGCGCTCTACCTAGGGTCGCCATTCGGCACGCAGCGCATCGGCGGGTGCTCGTCCGTGCTGCTGGAACCCCAAGTGCTGCAGCTTGCGCTGACCAACGGTGTCGGCCAGCTGCAGCACACCCTGGTGGTGCCGAATGCGCCGGTGTTGGTCGGTTACGCGTTGTCGGCGCAGGCCCTGTCGATGGAACTGCAGGGGCCGGTGTTCGCCGCGTTTGCGGTCAGCGACGCGCTGTTTCTGAACATCGGTCGGTAGCGCGGTCGGTAGCGCCAAGCGGATTGGGCGCCTGCGCCGGCGCCCTCTCGCGGGCTCACTTGCCCGGCAGCTGCTGCTTCAAGAACGCCATGTCGGCCGCGAACTGGCCGAGCGCCTGGCGGTCGTTGTCGCTGATCTTGGCGAACTTCGCCGTGACGCGCACGCCGCCGTCCGCCGTGGTCTCGGCTGCGTCGACGGTGGCGACCACTTCGAAGTAGCTCTTCTTGATCATCTTGACCTGGAACTTCAGCGACACGTCGCCGCCGGCGAAGAACAGCTGCTTGCCCTGGTCGCCGGTGATGCCCTGCTTCTTGCCCTGGAACACGAACTGGACCTTGTGGCCGTCCACGTTCGACATCGAGCCGAGCAGGGTCTTCTTGCCGCCGATCATCTTGTTCCGCACTTCGTCGGCGAACGCGATCAGCACCTTCTCCTGGTCGACCGGCGCATCGCCGGCCAGTTCCTTCTGGTTCAGGTGCTTGATGACCGCTTTGACCGCGGCTTCTTCGGTGTCGTGCAGGGTGATCAGCTTGTCGATGCCGACCTTGGTGATCACGTCGCGCACGAACGGCGAGGGGTGTGCCACCACCAGTTCGCCGCCTTCGGCGCGGCAGCGCTTGTGGGCCTTGATCACGGCGCCGAGCGCCGTGGAGTTGATGAACTTCACCAACCGCATGTCGATCACGAGGTGGTTGACCCCGCGTTCGACGAGGTCTTCCACCTCCTGCATGAGGGCGGGGCAGTAGAAGGTGTCGAACTCGCCCTTCAGGGTGAGGATGGCGTAGTCGTCGTGGAGGGTCTTGTCGATCTTCATGGCTGGCGATCGGCGCGGGGAGAGGGGCTGCGGGAGAGCTGGGGATTCTGGCGCCGAGGTGGCTCCTGCGCAACGAGGCGCGGGAAGTTCGGTCCGGGACGGGGGGCGGGTGGTTGGGCAGAAGCCGTGACCCAGCAGGTGCGACCCGGCCGGCGCTCGGCTAGCATGGTTGCCCCATGAAGTGGTTCCGCAAGCCGAAACCCGAGCCCGAGCCGGTGCCCGCCCCGAAGTCGGCGGCGAAGCCGGCCAAGTCCGCCGCCGCGCCTGCCCCGCGTGACGAACGGGACAGTTCGACGCTGCTGACCGGCGATGCGACCGAAGACACCCGGTCGCTGGAGATCCTGCTCGACACCATCGCCGCGGTGACCGCCAACATCGACCTCGACGCGGTGCTCCGCGACATCGTCGACCGGTCGCTGCAGGTGACCCGTGCCGAACGCGCCATCCTGCTGCTCGGCGACGCCCCCGACCACCTCACCGTGCGCACGGCGCTCGACAAGGACGGCCGCGCCCTGACCGGCGAACTGCAGTGGAGCCGCAGCCTGGTGCGCAAGTGCCTGGAGGAGGGGGTGGCCGTGCGTTCGGTGGTGCAGTCCGACCAGGAAGCACTCGAGCTCGGCCAGTCGGTCTACGACCTGAAGCTGCGCGCGGTGATGTGCGCGCCGATGCGCGCGCGCAACCGCACCGTCGGCGTGATCTACGTCGATTCGCGCGCCATGCGCCGCGAGTTCTCGGCGCGCGACCTGGCGCTGTTCGGCGCGATCTCGGCCCAGTTGGCGATCTCGGTGGAGAATGCGCGGCTGCACGCCGACTCCCTGGAGAAGGTGCGCCTGCAGAAGGACATCGAGATCGCCCGCCGCATCCAGCAGCACCTGCTGCCGCCGGTGCCGCAGGACCTGTCCGGCCTCGACGTGGCGCTGCGCTACGTGGCGGCCGACAAGGCGTCCGGCGACACCTACGACTTCGTGCCGCTGTCCGGCGGCCGCCTCGCGGTGATGATCGGCGACGTCACCGGCCATGGCGTCGGTGCAGCGCTGCTGACCCACGCCGTGCAGGCCGCGCTGCGCAGCTACCTCGAACTGCTCGACGACCCGAACGAGATCATCACCCGCCTCAACCAGCGCCTGGTGTTGGGCGTCGAGACCGGCAACTTCATGTCGCTGCTGTTGGCGATCGTCGACCCGGCCGCCGGCACGCTGCAATACGTGAATGCCGGGCACCCAGGGCTCGTCCTGGTCGGTGCCCAGGGCGTGCAGGTGCTGGACAAAACCGGCATGGTGCTCGGCGTGGTCGGCGACCAGACCTACAAGGTGAGTCCGAAGGTGCCGCTGCGCCGTGGCGATCTGCTGTTCCTGCACACGGACGGCGTCGACGAAGCGATGTCGCCCGGCCGCGAAGTGTTCGGCGCCAATCGCATCGCCAGTTGCCTGGGCAAGAGTCGGTCGCAGTCGGCCGAGGCGATCCTCGGCCAACTCGAAGGGGAACTGCGCGGGCACGTCGCCAACGGCGGTTTCGAGGACGACTTCACGATGATCGCCGTCAAACTGTCGTGAGCAAACTGTCTGTCGCGAGCAAACTGTCGTGAGCCCTGCTGCACCCCGCAAATCCCCCGCCGGTGCGCCGGCCGCCGCTGGCCTGCGCCCGGCGCTCTGGGCTCCGGTCGCGCTCGCGGTCCTGGCACTCGGCGCCTACGGCTACACGCTTTGGCAACGCGCCGGGCAGGCGGCGGCGCAGCGCGAGCAGCTGCTGCGGGACGTCGAAGCGGCCACGGCGGTCGTGCCGCCCGACAGCGACGAACTGGCGCGGCTGACCCAGCGGCTGCAGAAACTGCCCGACGCGGGCGTGGCGCGCGACCTGCTGCTGGCCACGGCCCGCGTGGACTTCGCGCGGGGTCGCGTCGACCGGGCCGCGGCGGTTTTGGCGCCCCTGGTCGAGGTGCCCGGCGCCAGCGCCGCCGAGCAGCGCTTCGCCGCCCAGGTGTGGCGCCGCAAGCACGAGCTCGGTGCGCCGGATCGCCCGGCGGCGGTGGCCCTGCTGCGCCAGCAGCATGCGTTCGCCAGTGCCGCCTACGGCGAGGGCAACGACGTCGGCGACCTGTTCCTGGCTTGGCTCGCGGTGTTCCGCCTGCCCGACGCCGAGCTCGCGCCGCCGTTGGCCCAGAAGCTCGCGGCGGACCACGGTGCCAGCCCCGAAGCGCGCTTTCCGGCGCTGGTGGCGGCGGCCAGCCTCGACATGCCGGCCACCGAACTCGAGACCTTGCGCGGGCAGTTCACCGTACCGCCGGCCGAGATCGACGCCATGCTGGCGCTGCTCGCTCTGCAGCGCGGCGACTTGAGCGCGGCCCTTGGTTTCGTCGAACCCCTGCTCACTCGGAGTCCTGGTGTGGTCGAGGTGCGGCGCGCGGCAGCTCTGGTGTTGCACGCCTGTGCCCTCGGCAGTCCGGCCGGCTCGCCCGACCGGGCGGCGTGGCTGCAGCGCCGCGACCTGCAGCTCGACTGGCTGTTCGCGCAGGCGCCGCCCGACGATGCCGGCCGCGCCACCTGGGCGACCATGCGCGAGCAGCGCTGAGCCCGCGCCCCGGCATCCGCTCAGCCCCGACTGAGCACGGCCAGTGCGGCTGCCAACAGGCTGAACAGCGGCGCCACCCAGCGCTTGCCGACCCCCAGGTTCTGCGCGATGTGCGTCAAGTGCCGCCGATCGCCCACCCACGGCGGCACGCCGAGCCAGAGCCGGGCCACCACCACCTGGGTGAAGTCGAGCAGTTGGATCGCCACGGCCCACAGCGGCTGCAGGGTTCCGCTCTGCAGGCGTTGGCCCACGGCCCAGGCCGTGCCGATGCCGAGCAGGTAGGCGCCGGCATCGCCGAGGAACACGCGCGGGCGCGGCCAGTTGTACGGTAGGAAGCCGAGGGCGAGGCCTGCCAGCACCCCGCCTGGGCCAGCGCCCCCGGACAAGCCCAGCAGGCTGGCGGCGGCGAGCGCGGCGCACACGCCATCGGTGTTGTCCAGGAAGTTGGTGGCGTTGGTCAGCACGAACCCGAGCAGCCACAGGCCGGCGAAGGTCCAGGGTCTGGCCAGGGGGTCGCAGGCGGTGCCGGCGGCGACCGCGGTCGCGAGGCCGAGTCCGAGTGCTTTCCAGCGCCAGTCGAGGTCGCGGCCGTGTTCCTTGCCGCGGTCGTCCAGGAAACCGACCAGGCCCGCCACGGCGGCGGCGGCGGCGAGACCGTGGGCCGCGAGGCCCAGGCACCAGGGCACGCCCAGCAGCACCAGCACCACGCCCGCGAGCGGGATCGGCCGGCCGTGTTGCTTGCGCCCAGGCCGCGGCGGGTCGTCGGGCAGCCAGCCGAACCAGCGGCGATTCGCCCATTCGCCGAGTCCGGTGGCCAGGGCCGCGGCCCCGGCGGCGGCCAGCCACGGTTCGCCGAGCCAGTCCAGCTCCAGGGTGGGGTGCGTGCCGCTCACGGTGCGTAGAGGCGGTGCTCGGTGAGGTAGGCAGCCACGGCCGGGTCGAGTTCGGGCAGGTTCCGCTCGCCCCGCTGCCAACGCGCCCGCAGATCGCTGGCGGCGGTGGCGTCGGCCGGCAGGTCCAGCGCATGGGCCAGGAGGCGGTGTCGTTCGGCCGGCGCGAGGTCCAGGTTCGCCAGCAACCCGGCGTCGATGGGAAAACCGGCCCTCGGGTAGGTGACCACGGTGGCGAGCTGCAGCAGCCGGTGGTGGTCGTGCCAGGTGGGGAGGAGTGGCAGGTTGTCGCTCCCGATCAAGAAGTAGATCGGCCGGTCTGGCACCTCGGCCGCCAGTTCGGCGAGGGTCTCGACCGTGAACGACGGTCCGGGCCGGTGCAGCTCGCGGTCGTCGACCACCACCCCTGGCACGTCGCGGAAGGCGATCCGGCACATCGCCAGCCGGTGCTTCGCGGCGGACGTCCGGTGGCGCTTGTGGGGGTGGTCCCCAGCCGGCAGCACCCGCAGCTCGGCCACCGGCAGGTGGGCGAGGGCCGCCTGGGCCAGCCGCAGGTGGCTCCGGTGGGGAGGATCGAAGGTGCCGCCGAGCACTGCGATTCCCAGGGGGCTGGTCGCGGTCGGCGGTTCGGGCATGGGCGCAGGGTAGCTGGGCACCCGGCGCCGAGGGAACGGGGAAGGTCCGATCTGTCGGTGCGCTGGGAATTCGAGTTGACCTGGGGGGCGCTGCCGATACCCTCCTGAACCTTGGCGCCGCTCCCAGCGCCGGCTTCCGACAGACCCTCTCCCCGCACGCACATGCAGAAGTTCGCTTACGTCCTCGTTCTGCTGCCCCTCGCTGCTTGCTCGACTTCGGGCCTCACCGCCGAGCAGAAGAAGCTCGGCATGAAGAGCGTCTCCTCGTTGAGCAGCCAGTACGACCGCGACACCTACTTCGCGAGCGTGCGCCGCCGCAGCGATGGCCGGAACAACGCCTGGGGCCGCGACCTCTCGGCGATCTCGGACTTCATCGATCGGCACCTCTGGAACTACGACGCGCGCGATCCCTACGTGAACTACCCGTCGGACACGACCAAGCTGGAGCACGTCGGTCGCTTCGGCCTGAACACGGTCACCGCGGTGCCCGGCGTCGACGAGATCACGACGCGCCTGTAAGGGTTGGGCTCGTAAGAGTGGCGCCGCGCCGGAACGGCGCGGTCCCGCGCGCCATGGGCCGGCGCTCCCGCCCGCCCTTGCTTTGCCGCGGCGATTTGCTCTGCCGCGGCGATTTGCTCTGCCGCGGCGATTTACTCTGCCGAGGCAACTTGCCCTGCCACGGCACAGGCCTTGCCACGGCACAGGCCTTGCCGCGCCAAGCTTCTGCAGCTCAGGGTCTCTGCTGCCGAGAGCCCCTCTGCAGCTCAGGTTTGCTTCCTGTAGACAGCGAGCAAACGCTGCCGGGCCGCCGGTTCCGGCAGGTCGTAGGAAACGCGCCGATCCAATCGGCATGCCGGCAAGCTGGTCGGCACTTCTGCGTCGGCGTCGAGCCACAGCACCAAGTGCCCGCCTGGGCGCAGCAACGGGTCGG
>JAEUHP010000162.1 GCA_016795295.1 Planctomycetota bacterium
GGCGCAACGGATGCCAACGCTGTTCCCAGACTGTGCTCATGAGGTCGGCGCAGAGGGTAACTTCCCGTTTTGAGATTGCGCAGCACCGCAGGCGAACAGTCCGGCACCGATGCGTGCCAGCGTATTCCCATCACCCTGCAACGGCATGATCTGGCGGACTGCAAGTTGGCCCAGTTCGCAACAGCGCGTAGACTGGTAAGGCTTGTCCCGTTGTCGCCTGCCCAACCCTCGGGAGGCGATCGACCGAATGATGTTTCAGAAAGTGATGCTCTCAACCATGCGTTCCACCACTCTGCTCTCCCTCGCTTCGGCCCTGGCCGTCGCCGCCAATCTCTCCGCCCAGGTCGCCAACGACGACTGCACCGGCGCGATCCCCGTCGTCCAAGGCGTGAACGGTCCGTTCTCGACCGCCGGCGCCACCACCTCGACGCCGGCTTGGCCGTGCGCCGGCACTGGCGGCACCGACGTCTGGTTCGTCTACACCGCTCCGGCGCCCGGCTCGCTCACGGTCGACACCTGCAGCGCCGCGCGCACCTACGACACCGCGTTGCGCCTGTTCAACGGCAACGCCGGCTGCACCAGCTTGGCGCCGATCGCCTGCAACGACGACTTGTGCGGCCTCGGCTCGTCGATCACGACCACCGTGAACACGGGCGACGTGATCTTCATCTGCCTGGGCGGCTACAACGGCGCCTCGGGCACGGCCGAGATCACGGTCAACGGCCCCCTCGGCCCCGGCCAGGTGATCGCCACGGCGGCGAGCTACGGCACCGCCTGTGTGGCCCGCCCCGGCTCGGTCTACGAGCAACTCACGACCGCCGCCGCCTGGGACCTGAACGGCACGGCCGTGACCTTCTTCAACACCGGCAACGGCTACATCGGCCTCCCGGTCGGCTCGTTCGTCGCGCCGGTCAGCCCGACCGTGCTGACCCTGACGGACGACAGCCAGGCGACCACGCCGACCCTGACCACGCCGTTCCCCTATGTCGGCGGCACCACGAACGACCTGGTGGTGTGCTCGAACGGCTACGTCTCGGTGGCCACCGGCAACGGCACGGCCTTCGCGCCGTCGGTTGCCACGTTCCTGAACTCGGCGCAGACCGGCTGGTGGTGCTGGCACGACATGAACCCAGCCGCGGTCGGCAGCGGTTCGGTGAAGTTCGAGGAAGTCGGCAACGTGGCCTACATCACGTATGACGGCGTGTTCAGCTTCGGCCGCACCTCGGGTGGCAACACCTTCCAGATGCAGTTCGACTGCACCACTGGCGCGGTGACCATCGCCTGGGTGGCCATGGATCCGCAGGGCAGCACGACCAACGTCAACAACCAGTACCTGGTCGGCTTCCACCTCGGCGGCCAGACGCTCGACGGCGGCCCGACCGACCTCAGCGTGGCGCTGCAGACCTCGTTCAACTACGGCCTCGACACCCGGGCGCTGGCGCTCGGCAACACCGGTCGCCCGCTCGCCGGCACGACCATTCAGCTGAACACGGCCAACATCCCGACCAGCGCGCCGTTCGGCGCGGTCATGATGAGCTTGGTCTCGTCCAACCAGGACATGACCCCCTTCGGCATGCCGGGCTGCTGGAAGCTGAACAACGGCGACGTGGTGCTGCTGTTCCTGCCGGGTGGCGCGAGCACCGCAGCGACCGCGTTCAACGTGCCGAACCTGAGCCCGGCGCTGATGGGCACGCACGTGTTCGCGCAGTCGGCGGTCTACGCCCCCGCGGCCGGCCTGACCCCGCTCGGCGCCATCGCGTCGAACGGCATCGACCTGACGATCGGCAACATCTGAGTTGCTGGGGGCGCCGCCACGCGGCGCTCCCACGCGGCGCTCCCACGCGGGCGAGTGAGCCCGCCAACGCCGCTGCGGCGCCCTGGGTGTTGCTGGGGACGCCGCCACGCGGCGCTCCCACGCGGGCGAGTGAGCCCGCCAACGCCGCTGCGGCGCCCTCACCGACGCGGCGCGGCGAGCCTCTGCTGGTCGCGCCGCTGGCGATTTGGCACGTCACATCAGACTGCTCGGATCGACGTCGAGCGTGATCCGGCAGGTGCGGGTGCCCAGGTCCTCGACCGTGCCGATGGCGGCCATGGCGCGCTGGAACGAGGCGGGCTGGAAACACTTGACCAGCATGTGCCACCGCCAATGGTCCTTGACCTTGGCCACCACGGCTGGCGCTGGACCGAGCACCTCGAGGTCGGGCAGCCCGCGCAGCGGCTCGACCGCCTTCTGCAGCAGGCCCTGCGCTTCGGTCTCGCTGCGCGCTTCGGCCAGCACCCGCAACAGCCGCGCAAACGGTGGGTAGCCGGTCAGCTTGCGAAAGCCCAGCTCCTGCTGCACGAACGAGTCGTAGTCGTTGTTCGCCGCCGCCGCCACGGCGTAGTTGTCGGGACAGAACGTCTGGATCACCACCGTGCCGGCTTTCTCGCCGCGCCCGGCACGGCCCGCGACCTGGTGCAGCAACTGGAAGGTGCGCTCCGCGGCGCGGTAGTCGGGCACGAACAAGCCGGTGTCCGCGGACACCACCCCGACCAAGGTGACGTCCGGGAAGTCGAGCCCTTTGGCGATCATCTGCGTGCCGATCAGCACGTCGATGTGGCGCTTGCGGAACGCCGACAGCACTCGTTCGTGGGCGCCACGCTCGGCCATGGTGTCCGCGTCCATCCGGGCCACGATCGCCTGCGGAAAACGCTCCTTGACCGCTTGCTCCAGGCGTTCGGTCCCGACCCCAAGCTCGTGCATGCCGGGACTCTGGCAGGTCGCGCAGGTCTCCGGCCGCCGCTTCTCCCGGCAGCACCAGTGGCAGACCAGCCGACCACGGCGATTGTGCCACGTCATCGACACCGAACAGCTCTCACACTTGACCGCCTCGCCGCAACTCGGGCAGAGCAGCACGGGCGAGTAGCCACGTCGGTTCAGGAACAGCAACACCTGGTCCTTGGCCGAGAGGCGCTCCTGCATCATCACCAGCAGCGTGCGCGACAGCACCACGCCGGCGCGGCGGCTCTCCTTGGGCTCGGCGCGCAGGTCCTGCACCACGATCTTCGGCAAACGCCCGGCACCGGCGCGCTGCGGCAGCGTCAGCAGTTCGTAGATGCCGCGCCGCGCCTTGCCGATCGATTCGAGGGTCGGCGTCGCCGAACCGAGCACGACCACGGCGTTCTCGATCTCGCCGCGCACGATCGCCATTTCGCGGGCGTGGTAACGCGGCGTGCTGTCCTGCTTGAACGACGACTCGTGCTCTTCGTCGATCACGATCAGGCCCAGGTCTTGCACGGGCGCGAACAGGGCCGAACGCGCGCCGACCGCGATGCGCGCCTTGCCTTGCAACAGCCGCTGCCACTGCCGGCCCCGCGCTGCGTCGGTGAGGCCGCTGTGCAGCACCGCGACGTCGGGAAACCGCGAGGCGAACCGCCCGACGGTCTGCGGCGTGAGCGAGATCTCGGGCACCAGCACGATCGCGCTCTTGCCCCGCGCGCGCACCTGTTCGAGCACGCGCAGGTAGACCTCGGTTTTGCCGCTGCCGGTGACGCCGTGCAAGAGGAACGTGCGGTGCTTGCCCGCGGTGACCATGGTCGCCACGGTGTCCACAGCGCGTTGCTGGTGCTCGTTGAGCTGGTGGCGCAGCGCCGCCTCCTCGATCGCGGGCACCAGTTCTTCGAGCTCTTCGGCGATCATCACCTTGCGCAGCAGGCCATGCTTGCACAGGGTGCGCCACGGACTGTCGCTGGTGTTGGTCCGCGCGCGCACGTCGAACAGCGGCATCGGCCCGCCGAACTCGAGCACCGTGCGCAGCACACGCGAGCGTTCCTGGTGCTTGTCCTCCAGCTCGAACACCGCCTGGCGAGCGAGGTCGAGCGGCGCTTTGACTTCGAGATGCGGCACGAGCCGTTCACCGCGGCGCTTCGCCACCGCCGGCAAGGTGGCGTCGAGCGCCTCGCCGAGCGAACAGCCGTAGGTGGCCGCCATGCGCCGGGCCAGTTCGAGCAGCGCCGGCGGCAGCGCCGTGTCCCCGTCCAGCACCAGCTCGATCGGCCGCACCTTGGCCGGTGGCAAGTCGGTGGTCGCCGCGGTGGCGGTGACGATGCCGCCCAGTTTGCGGCCATGGAACGTCACCCGCACCCGATTGCCGGGCACGGCGCGCCAGCCCGGCGGCACCGCATAGGTGAACTCCCGTCGCAGCGGCAGGTTCAACGCCACTTGCACGTAGCCAGGTGCTGCCGGATCGGGATCTGCGACCATCGTGAGTCCGGCCAGTGAAGCACGCTGTCGCGAGAACGCAATCGGGGTGGTTGGTCGTTGCCGAGCACGCCCCAGCTTTGGCACCATCGCCGGCCGCGCCATGCTGCACCGCCACCTCCTTGCACTCCTCGCTCCGCTCGCCGCTGCCTGGACCACAGCCCTGGTCGCCCAAGCACCCGGCCGGGTGCTGCCGTATCCAATCGACCTGCCCGAACCGTTCGTGGCCGCGGTGCAGAAGGGCACGCGCACCCTGACCGGACGCCCCGGCCCGAACCACTGGACCAACACGGCGCATTACGAACTGCGCGCCACGCTGGATCCGGTCGCGGCGCGGCTGACCGGCCGCGCGGTGATGACCTACCACAACCGTTCGCCGGAACGCCTCGACCAGTTGGTGGTGCACCTCTACCAGGATCTCATGAAGGGCGGAGCCCAGCGCACGCGCACGGTGGTGCCGACCCCCGGCCTCGAACTCGGCGCGCTGCAGCTCGACGGCGCGCCGGTGCGCGGCACGGTGCGCGACACGCGCCTCTACGTGCGCTTGCCGCAGGGTCTGGCGCCGGGTGCCAAGACCACCCTCACCGTCGACTACGCGTTCGCGGTGCCGAAGGCCGGCACCGCGCCGCGCATGGGCCACGACGGCGACGCGGTGTTCTACCTCGGCTACTGGTATCCGCAGTTCGCGGTCTACGACGACGTGCTCGGCTGGGTCGCCGACCCCCACCGCGGCAACGGCGAGTTCTACATGGGCTACGCCGACTACGACCTGTTCGTCACTGCGCCGGTCGGTTACCTGGTGCGTGCCACCGGGGAGCTGCAGAACCCCGACGCCGTGCTGACCGAAAAGGCCCGGCAGGCACTGGCCGAAGCGGCGCGTTCGCACGACATCGTGCACGTGGTGGACAAGGACGATCTCGCGGCCGGCCGCGCCACCGCCACCGATCCGAGCGGGGCTTTGACCTGGCACTTCCGCGCCGCGAACGTGCGCGACGCTGCAGTCAGCGTCGCCAAGAGCTATCTGTGGGACGCGACCCACGCCGTGGTCGCCGACAAGGAGGGGCCTGGCAAGAGCGGCACGTGCATGATCCACGCCGTCTACCGCCCGAACACCGGCGACTGGGTGCGCGCAGCCAAGTATGCGCAGCACACCATCGAATACATGTCACGCATGGTGCATCCGTATCCGTGGCCACACATGACGGCGTGCGAAGGCATCATCGGCGGCGGCATGGAGTACCCGATGATGACCATTTGCGGCGGCCGCCAGCCGGCGGGCGTGATCGCCCACGAACTGATCCACATGTGGTTCCCGATGCTGGTCGGCAACAACGAGAAGCGCTACGCGTGGCAGGACGAAGGCTTCACTTCGTTCTGGACCACCTTGTGCCGCGACGACTTCACCGGCGGCAGCAACGGGCCCAAGCGCGACATCGCCGGCTACGCGAACACCGTGCGCCGGGGTGCCGACGTGTCGTGCATGCGCCACGCCGACGCCTACGGCGAAGACAACTTCCAGTTCGCCGCCTACGGCAAGCCGGCGGCGATGCTGCACCAGCTGCGCGCGCTGCTCGGCGATGCGACGTTCTTCGCCGCGTTCCGGCGCTATGCCGCCGACTGGGCCTACAAGCATCCGTATCCCTACGACTTCTTCCGCAGCTTCGCCGACGCCGCGGGCACCGACCTCGAGAGCTACTTCCGCACCTGGTGCTTCGAGACCTGGCAGCTCGACCACGCGGTCGGTGCCGTTGCCGAACGCGACGGGCAGACCCAGGTGACGATCGAGGACCGCGGGCGTGCCATGCACCCGGCCGAAGTCGAGGCGACCTATGCCGACGGCCGCACCGAGCGCCGCATCGTGCCGGTCGATCTGTGGCGCACCGCGGTCTCGGCAGTGGTCACCTTCGGCCCGGGCGTGGTGAAAGTGGAGATCGACCCCGAACAGGGCTCGCTCGACGTGCAGCGCCAGAACAACGTCTGGCAGAAGTGATGGCCGGCTGCCCGCCTGGGCACGGCACGACGGCGCTGGGCTCGCGACTGGGCAGGGCTCGGCCCACCGCGTAGCGTGGGCGCATGGTCGCCTTCCGCTTCGCCGTCGCCGTCTCGCTCGCCCTCACATCGTCGGTTCTGTCGGGCCGTCTCACCGCCCAGCAATCGGCGGTTCAGGTCACCAGCACCACCACCGCGACGGCATCCGGCCCACACGACCAGCTCTATGCGGTACTCTGGCAGCAGCGCAGCGCGGAGTACCGAGCCGCGTGCCTGCAGGCGTTCGCCACGGCGCGCCGCCAGCTCGAGGTGGGCCTGGAGGAGCCGCGCTGGACGGCTTGCCTCGAGCAAACCAATACCGACGAGGTCGGGCACCTGCCGCCGGCAGTGATCGTCGACGTCGACGAGACGATCCTCGACAACTCGGCGTTCGCAGCCCGGCAGATCCAGGCCGGAGTCACACAGTTCGATGCGGCGGCTTGGAGCAGCTGGGTGCGCGAGCGGCAGGCGACGCCGATTCCGGGTGCGTTGGCGTTCCTGGTGCGCGCCCGACAGCTCGGCGTGCGCATCTTCTATGTGACCAACCGCAAGGCCGACGGCAAGGGCGTGACCGAAGAGACCGACACCCGCGCCAACCTGCGGCGCTTCGGCTTTCCGCTCGACGAAGGCGACGGCGAAGACCTCGTGCTGTGTGCAGGCGAACACGGCGACAAAGCCGAGCGGCGCGCCCGAATCTGCCAGAGCCACCGGGTGCTGCTGTTGGTCGGTGACAACCTCGGCGACTTCGCACCTGGCACGGAACTGCGCAAGACCGAACAGCTCCCGTCAGGTCTCGCAGCCGAAGCCGCCCTGGTGGAACGTACGCGCAACACCCTGGTCCACGACTTCGCCGAACATTGGGGCCAGCGCTGGATCCTGGTGCCCAATCCGGTCTACGGCGGCTGGGAATCGGTGTTGCCGCCCCAGGACGGCGGCCTGCGCGGGGCGCTGCGCGGCAAGGGCTGAGACTTGGCCAGCCGCTAGACGGCGCACCCGGAAGCCGCCACGGCCAGCCGCGGCTGGCCGACCCCTGGCAGCAGCAGCACGAACGCAGCTCCGCCCAGCGGCGAGCCTTCACACCAGAGCAGGCCGCCGAGGCGCGTGACGATCGCACGGCTCGTCGCGAGGCCGAGCCCGGTTCCGGCGGGCTTGTCGGTCAGTGGATCCGCGAGCTGGTGGAACGTCTCGAACACCGACTGCCGTGCCGCCGGGGGCACGCCACAGCCCGTGTCGTCGACTCGTAGTTCGAAGCCATCGGCACGGCGTGCCGTGGTCACGAGGATGCGACCACCACGCGGCGTGAACTTGATCGCATTGTCGATCAGCTTGCGGACGACTTGGGCGAACCGCTTCGCGTCGCCGCGCACGTCTGGAGCCGGCGCCGTGTTGTCGGCTGCGGCACAGACCAGCTCGATGGCGCTGCTGCGCGCCACTTCGCCCAGCTCGACGGCCACGGTGCGCACGATTGCGGCGGCGTCGAACACGTCGTCGCGGAACGGGGCCTCGCCACTCTCCAACTGCAGGTAGTCGAACATGCCGTCGACCAGCCGGCTCAGGTGCAAGCCCTGCTCGTGGATCACTCGCACGAACTCGGGCCACTCGACACTTTCACCGGGCAGCATCGTGCGCAGGATCTCGGCGTAGGCGCAGATGTTGGTGAGCGGCGTGCGCAGTTCGTGGCTGATGCTCGACAGGAAGCGGTCCTTGAGTTGCTGCAGTTCGTGGTTGCGCGTGCTGTCGACCAGCAGGAACACCGTGCCGAAGTCTTGGCCAGTGTGCGCCGAGGTCGCCTCCACGGCAGCCAGGTCGTAGACGGTGCCGCGACCGGGAATCGCGGCACAGCGCACCAGCGGCGGCGCCGCAGGGTCGGCGGCGGGACGCTCCCCACCGCCGCGGCGCAAGGCCTGCCAAGCCGACCGCGCACGCTCGCCCAGTTCGGCGGGCAGCACCGACCACAGCAATTGCCCGACCGGAACCGAGCCCGGTCGATCCATGGCCCGTCGCGCCGCGGGATTGGCCAGCACGACGGCCCCGGCGGCGTCGACCACGAACACGCCCTCTTGCAAGGCGTCCAGCACCGAGCGCGCGCGTTCGTGCGCGAACTCGAGCTGCTGCGCACGCGCATTCGCGGCGTCGGCCTCGGCGCGCAACTCGACGGTCGCTTGCTGCCGCTCGCTGTGCAGCAGACGCGTGTCGCACCAGCGGAGCAACAAGAGCCCAGCCAACGCCGCGCAGGCGACGGACCAGGCCCCGCAGCCGATCGCCGGCAGACCCAGAAGCAACACCGCCAACAGGGCCGTGGTGACGCGTCGCCGCGCCAAGGCCTTGCTGCAGGCAGGGTGCTCCCGCTCCGGGGCGCGCTCCTCTCGCACGTTTCCCACGCGGTCCCTGCATCGAACTGGGCACGGTCCCATCTTGAAGCAGTTCGGATGCAGTGGCCCCCGGCCGGGAGCCGATGGAGAGGGTTCACCCAGAGGAACGCCATGGCACCGTCCGCGCTCTGTTGCCTGCTGCTCGTGCTGCAGTCGGCCCCCCAGGATCCCACTCCCGAGGGGCCGCCCCCTGCCGCGAAGATCGCCGCGCCAGCCGATCCGGCGAAAACCGATCCGGCGCAAGCCGATCCTGCACCGTCCGAGCCTGCAGCGGCGGATCCGACCGAAGTGGCCACCTTGAAGCGGCTGGAACAAGGCAAAGATCTCGATGTCCCAGCCTGCGTGGCACTCACCCGTTCGAACAACCCCGCCGTGGCCGCCCGGGCGACCTGGCTCCTGGGGCGCAGCCACCTGGATGGTGTGCAGGCGGCGCTTCGCGAGCTGGCGACCGGTGCGCCGGCCGCCGAGACCAGGGCCCAAGCGATGGCGGCGTTGTTGCGCGCTGGACACCGCGGCGCTCTGGACACCGCGCTCGCAGGACTCGACGACAGTGAGGTGCGGGTGCGCACCAGTGCGGCCCAGCTGCTCGGCCGCATCGCCGACCCGCGCAGTGCCACTGGTTTGCTGGCGTTCCTGTCCCGGCCGCGCAGTCCTGGCGCGGCGACCGAACCCAACACTCCAGCCAGCGATGCCGTGGCAGCGCTGCTGGCCTTGCACGACCTGGGGCGCCCCGAGCACCTGCTGCCGGCGGCCAGCGCCGTGAGCACGTCAGGCCAACCATCGCTCGGGCAGGCGCTCGTCTACCTGTTCCAGGACCTGAGTCCCAAACTGCCGCCGAGCGACGAAGCCAAGGTCCTGGTGGCCACGCTCGACCACAGCGAAGTGCTGCTGCGCAAGTACGCCCTGAGCCGCCTGGCCGTACTCGCCGACCCGACCACCACCGCAGCCCTCGAACGGTGCCTCGCCGGCGTCGGACCGGGCTTGCGTCCGCTGGCCGAAACGGCGCTGCAGGCGGCGCGGCGCCACGCCGCGAACACCGACCTTGCCGCGGCAGCCGGTCCTTGGCAGCAAATCCAAGCGCGCTGGCAAGCGTTGCCGCAGCGCAGCCAAATGCTGGCCGGGAGCTTGGCCGGGCTCTGCACTCTGGCCGGGCTGGCCACCTGGTTCGCTTGGCGACGCAAGCGCGCAGCAGCTGCTGCAGCGGCCACCGGCGACGAACTCTCGGACCTGGTCCAGCCCTCCGCCGAGCACCTGGCCGAGCTCGAAGCCGAGGCGGAAGCGGCCTTGGCCGCGGCGGAGGCACTGCCAGAAGATGAAGCGTTGCCGCAGGACGAGGCCTTGCCGGAGGACGCAGCCTTGCCGCAGGACTGCGAGGTGCCCCCCATCGAGGGCGAAGACCTGGCTGGCGAACCGCCCATGGCCACCGAGGACGAGCTCGGCACCGAGGCCACAGCCGAGCTGGCGACCTACACCGAGGACGATGCTGCCGAGAACGGCACCGAGGCAGAACTGGAGGAGCCGGCCATGGCTTGGTCCAACTCGCCGGATGCGGAGGAAGAACAACCGGAGCCACCGCGACGCTGACATGGGGCGCCGCCGTTCCAAGCTGGCACTTGGCGCCGAGGCGCTCCTGTGCGCGGGCCTCGCCACGGCGGGGATCGGGCAGGCGGAGCGCCTGCAGTGGCACTTCGCTTCGGGCTGCGCAGAACGCGGCCCCGCGGCGGTGCGGGCGCTGCTGCGCGAGGTGCTGGCGACCGAATCGACTTGGCCACCCGGCTTGGATGCTGGGCGCAGCCTCGTCGCCACTTGGCAGGGCGAACGCTGGCACTTCGCACCAAGCCCCGCAGAGCCGCCGCACGGTGCATGGTTCACCGTGGCGCTGTGGACGGACGAAGGGCCGGCCAAAGCGGTGGGCAGCTGCGACGCCGAGGGTCTGGAAGACTGGTTCCTGCCGCTCGATGGCACCAGCGCAGCCCCGGTGGCGCGGTTCGTCGAGTGGCTGGCCCCCTTGGACCACGGCGGACCCCGCGCCTACCAAGTCGCCAACTTGGTGGCCCAACACCTCGGGCCGACCCTCGAAGGCAGCCCGGCGCGAAGACTCCTGGAGCTGGCAGCGGAATGCGGCGATCTTTGCCTGGTGGCCTGGCGCGCAGGGGAAGTGCTCCGAGTGCGCGGCCGCAGCGCCGGCGGGCTGTCCGTGCCGGCGATTCTGCTGTGGCGGCTCGACGCGCGTCCGGCTGCAGAGGCTTCCTTGCGCTTGCACGCTCTGGCGGCAAGGGACGGGGAACGCACCGCAGCTGCGCGCCTCGGCAGCAACGCCCAGTCGTTCGCCCCGCGGCTCTGGCAAGCGCTGCTCTACGCCGACGATGCCACACGGCTCGCGGCGATCGACAGTCTGGTGCGGCGCGGCACCGCCGAGGCCCTGAGCTCGATGGTGGCGGCCGCAGAACCAGATCTGCCGCTGAGCCTCTTGGCCACCACCGAGGCCGTGCGCGAACTCTGGAGCAGGGTGCCAGCGCCCGACCGCCAAGTCCTGCTGCGGGCCCTCGACCAGAGCACGACCCCACAGTTGCACGGCCTGGCCGCCGAGCTCAACGCACCCACCCGCCCGCGGTTGGCCAACACGGAGCTGGACCCCGGAACGCGAGCCCGGTGGCTGCTCGGGCTCGGCTGCGTTGCCGCCGGGCTCTACGGGCTGTGGCTACGCGCACGGCTGGCGCGGCACGGCAGCCCGCGCCGCCGCCGCTCCAACTACTTGCCGTCGCCCTTGGGCTGATCGGCCTTGCCGTCGCCTTCGGCAGGACTGGCTCCCTTGGCCTTGACCAGATCCTTGCGCTGCGGCTTCAGCTTGCCGAACAGCGCTTGGTCGATCACGTAGTACCACGGACCGAAGCGCCGGGTCAGCTTCTCGGCCTCCTTCTTGCCGTCTTCGACCTTGCGGTCGTACTCGGTCCACTCCGTGGCCAGCCGCTGCCATTCGTCCTCGGCGGCGAACTGGTCGCTGCGCACGTCCGCAGCCTCGCCTTCACCACCGTCCTTCTGGTCGGCGCCGAGACTCACCACGGTGAAGCCGTCGCCCGCCGCTTGGAGACGGTATTCGCCGCCCCACGGGTCTGCCTCGAGCTTCGCCAGCAGCGCATCGCCCTCGGCGGGCTTCTCGGTGAGCTTGGACAAGGTCTCGGGCAGCGCCTGGTGCTTGGCCTTGTAGGCATCGATGGCAGCGACGATCGCGCCGATGGCATCGCGGGCGGCTTTGCGCTTGTCGAGCTGCTCCTTCGGCAGTCGGACTCCGGCCGGCTTCTGCAGCAGCGCTTCGTCGAACTGGATCGACACCATCAAGAAGCGGTTGTTGGCAGCCTTGGCCACCGGCCCCGTCTCCCCTGCCTTCGGCTGCGGCGCCTCGGCCTTGATGCCTGCGGTGACTTCGTCGCCCTCGCCGTAGGCGAGATCGCCGAAGCGCAGCGTGTAGCGCAGGCCTTTCTGGGTTTCGACCAACAGTTCACCTTCGTTGCTGACCACGCCACGGCGCGACGGGAAGTAGCCAGCCTCGACCAGGCTGCGCATCACTTCGTTGGCGTCCGCCCCCTGCGCCAGCTTGAAGTCCGCGGTCAAACCGTCGGGCTTGCGCCGCACGCCGACGATCTTGATCTGGCTCAGCGAGTTGGCGATCTCACGCAGGGCCTCTTCGTTGGGCTCTTCCTTCTCGGCGTCGAGCCCGGCCAAGGTCCACTTGGCCTGCTCGTCCTTGGCCACCGTGAGCTTGTCGCCGGGCGTGGTCTCCCGAGTGACCTGGTCGAACTTGTAGTTGTCGAACACGATCTGCTTGGTGTCCCAGGCGGTCACCTTCAACAAGTCGGTCTCGATCCAATCCGCGAACTTGGTCGACAGATCCCCGGTCAGTTTGCTGACGTAGACATGGCGCTTGCCCGGCACCCGCACATAGCGCTGATCGAACTTGCCGTCGACTTCCTTGCCGACGATCACGTCGGACAGCGTGTTGCCGGTCTTGTCCTTCAGCGTGACGCGCACGCCGCGCCCCTTGGTGTCGACGCTGCCCTGGTCACCGGGCTCGAGCACACCGAACTTGGCGTGCTCGTCGTTGCGGTCCCCGGCGATCC
>JAEUHP010000231.1 GCA_016795295.1 Planctomycetota bacterium
TGCCCTCGCCGGGGTCGCCGCGACCCAGAGCATGGTTGCCAATCTGGTGACCACCACCCAGGCGCAGTTCGCCAGCAACATCGACCGCTTCGTGGTACTGGGCAGCCGCGCGGTGTTCGCGGCCACCGGGCCGCACGGCCGCGAGTTGTGGAGCACGGATGGCAGCCAAGCGGGCACTTTCCAGCTGCTCGACCTGCTGCCGAACGGCAGCAGCGATCCCCAGGACCTGGTGGCGCTCGGCAGCGAAGTGTTGTTCGTGGCCAATGCCCCAGGGCTCGGACGAGAACTGTGGAAGACTGACGGCACGACAGCCGGCACGGTGCTGGTGAAGGACATCTTCCCCGGCGCCACGTCGAGCGGCGCGGACTGGCTGGTGGCGTTCGGCGGCGCCGTGTGGTTCGCGGCGAACGACGGAGTGAACGGCACCGAGCTGTGGCAGAGCGACGGCACCAGCGCGGGCACCGTACTGGTCGCCAACCTGAGGGCAGGGGCCTCCGGAAGCAGTCCCACGCACCTTTGCGCAGCCGGCGGGCGCCTGTTCTTCGCCGCGAACGACGGGGTGAACGGCACCGAGCTGTGGCAGTCCAACGGCACGGCAGGCGGCACGGCGATGGTCGCCAACCTGACGGCCGGCAGTCTCTCGTCGAGCTTCGCCGGCATCACCGCGTTCGGCAGCAACGTGCTGCTGTCGGTCCATGCCGGCGCGGGCCACGAACCGTGGTTCAGCGACGGCACCGCAGCGAACACCCGCGCGCTCGGCGATCTGCAACCCGGCACCGGCTCGTCGTCGCCGCAACAGTTCACCACGCTCGGCGCGTTGGCACTGTTCAAGGCGTACACGGCCGCGACCGGCATGGAGCTGTGGGTCACCGACGGCACACCGGCGGGCACCGTGATGTTGCCGGAGATGACGCCAGGCACTGGCACCAGCGAACCCGACCACCTGACCGCCTTCGGTGGCAAAGTGCTGTTCGCGGCCAGCTCGCCCGCGTCCGGACGGGAACTGTGGCACACCGACGGCACCCCGGGCGGCACGGCGCAACTGGTCGAAATCCAGCCCGGCGGCACCAGCAGCCAGCCGAGCGGCTTCGCGGCGGTGGGCGCCGAACTGTGGTTCGCCGCCAACGGTCCAGGCACCGGCAACGAATTCTGGCGCACCGACGGCACGCCGGGTGGCACCACGCTGGTCGCCGACCTGGTGCCGGCGTTCGGCTCGACGCTGCCGTCGGCGATCACCGCGTTCGGCACCCGCGTGCTGTTCTACGGCATCTTCGGCGGCACCAATGGCGAGCCACACGTCACCGACGGCACGTTGGCCGGCACCACCATGCTCGCCGACGTCCATCCTCAGTGGGCCAACTCGGACCCGCGCGACTTCCGCGAACTGGGCGGGGCGACGTTCTTCAGCGCCGGCAGCAACAGCCTCGGCACCGAGCCGTACCGCACCGACACGACCCCGGCGGGTACCGTGATGATCGCCGACGTGCAGCCCGGCTCGTTCGGTTCCAACCCGCGGGATCCGGCCAGCATCGGCAGCCGGGTGTTCTTCTCCGCCGACCTGTTCGGTCATGGACGTGAGCTGTTCGCCACCGACGGCAGCGCCGCTGGCACGGTGCAGTTGACCAACACCACGCCCGCGCTCGAACCGCGTGGCATGGTCGGGTTCGGCAACGGTGCGGTGTTCAGTGGTGACGGGGCGAACGGCCGCGAACCGTGGATCACCGACGGCACCGCCGCCGGCACCCACGAACTGGTCGACGTGCGTCCCGGCGGTGCGGATGGCATTGCCTTGCTGCAAGAGGACTTCACCGTGCTGGGCTCCAGGGTGTTCTTCAGTGCCAACGACGGCACCACCGGCGAGGAGCTGTGGGTCACCGACGGCACGCCCGCGGGCACGCACTTGGTGGCCGATCTGCTGGTCGGGCCGAATGGTTCGGATCCGCGCAGCCTGACCGCCGTCGGCAACGTGCTCTACTTCGTCGCCAATGCCACCGGACTCGGCACCGAGGTGTTCCGCAGCGATGGCACGCCAGCTGGCACCTACGTGGTGCGCGACTTGACGGTCGGCATCGGCAGCAGCTTTCCGAGTGAACTCACGGCCGTCGGCAACCGGCTGGCCTTCACCGCGGCGGTCGGTGGCCAACGAGAGATCTGGATCACCGATGGCAGCGCCGCCAACACCGTCGCCGTCACCAACCGCGCCTTCGGCCGACTCACTCCCTACACCGACCTCACCGGCACCGCGAACGGGCTGTTCTTCCTGACCGACGACCTGACCGGAGTGGGCACCGAACTGTGGTTCACCACCGGCACGTTGGCCAGTACGCAGCTCGTCCTCGACGTGAGTCCGGGGCAGGGCAGCGGTCCGGTGAGCGGCACGCTGGCCGCAGTGCTCGGCAGTTCTCAGTTGTTGTTCGGTGCGCACACCTTGCAACACGGCCTGCAGCTGTGGCTCTCCGACGGCACCGCCACCGGCACCCAGCGGGTGTCGAACGTCGGCGCCCCTGGCAGCGGCTTCGCGTCACTGAACCGCTTCGAGTCGATCGGCGCACGGGTGTTCTTCGCTGCCGCCGACGGCATCAACGGCAACGAGCCCTGGTACTACGATCCGACCGGCGCCGGCGTGGCCTTCGTCTTGCCCTACGGACGGGCCTGCAACGGTACTGTGGGTGCGCCAGCGATCGGCTCCGTGGGCTTGCCGACGCTCGGCAACGCCGGATTCGCGCTGACGTTGGCGAACGCGCTGCCGAACGCGTTCGCCATGCAGTTCGTGTCGTTCCTGCCCGGCACGACGCCGATCGGTGGCTGCCAGTTGGCGCTCGGCCTGCCGATGGTGGGCGGGCCGGCGGGATTCGCCGACGCGTTCGGGGCAATCAGCCATCCGTTCCCGATTCCCACCCATCCGAGCTATCTGGGCCTCAACTTCTTCTTCCAGTACGGCGTCGCCGATCCCGGCGGCGTGATCTTGGGGGCGTTCGCGTCGACCGGCGGGCTGCAAGTGCGCATCGGCTCGTAGGCGCCCCTGCCACCGCGCTGTCGCGCACGAGCTTGCGCGACCTGCCGCCGCTAGAGTCCGCGCCCGGCGTCACCCACCCAGCACCATGGCATCCAGTCTGCTCGCACTGCTCGACGACATCGCGACGCTGACCAAGCTCGCCGCCAAGAAGACCGCCGGCGTGCTGGGCGACGACTTGGCCTTGAACGCCGACCAGGTCACCGGCGTCGACGCCCACCGCGAACTGCCGGTCGTGTGGGCGGTGGCCAAGGGTTCGCTGCGCAACAAGGCCGTGCTGGTTCCGGCCGCGCTGGCGATCAGCGCGGTCGCACCCTGGGCGGTCACAGCTCTGCTCGTCGTGGGCGGTGCCTATCTGTGCTTCGAAGGCGTGGAGAAGCTGGCCCACGCGCTGCTGCACCGCCGCGCTGCGCACGAGGCGCACGAACGCCTGCGCGCCGCGGCAGTGGATCCGACGGTCGACCTGGTGGAACTCGAACGCGACCAGATCCGCGGCGCCATCCGCACCGACTTCGTGCTGTCGGCCGAGATCATCGTCATCACGCTGGGCACCGTCGCCAACGCCCCGTTCGGCCGGCAAGTGGGCGTCCTGGTCGCCATCAGCTTGCTGATGACGGTCGGCGTCTATGGC
>JAEUHP010000247.1 GCA_016795295.1 Planctomycetota bacterium
TGCTCGTCGGGGGCTTCGCCATCTACGTGGCATGCTCTGGAACGGCTTGGCAGTTCACGTTGCCGGGCATGTTCCTGCTCGGCGGCGCCCTGGGACTTGGCATGGCGCATCTTCGCCAGCTCCTTGCGACCTTCGGCATCGACCCGAGCCGTCCGTTGGTCGAGGTGCAACAGCAGTGCCTGCGCGTGCACGTGCTCGACCTGCGCACGGTGTGGACCGTGGCACTGCTGGCGCCACTGACGTGGCCGGCCCTGCTGGTCGTCGGCCTGGACCTGCTGGGCGTCGATGCCTATGCAGCCCTGCCAACAGCCTGGCTGTGGGCCAACCTGCTGCTCGGTGTGCTCTGGGTGCCGCTGCTGCAGATCCTCGGTCGCAGGCTGGCGCTCTGGTCGCGTGCGCCGGCACGCCTGCGCGCGATGGCGGAACTGGCGACCGGCAGCCAACTGCAGGCAGCGCACCAAGAGTCCAGCCGCTGGCGAGAGTGACGTCGAGGCTGGCAAACCGTACTGCACCGCCCCCGTGGCAGCCTGTAGAGTTCGTCAGGCAATGCCCCACGTCGTGCTCGTAGCGCCGTTCTTCAGTGACGTCATGCGCCACTGCGTGCGCTGCTTCCTGGACCTGCAGGACACGCAGGTCGCTCTCCTGACCCAGGAACCGCTCGAACGGGTGCCCGAGGCATGGCGGCAGCGGCTCGCTGCCTGCGAACGCATCGGCGACCCCGCCGACCACCGCCACATCGTCGCCGGTGCCGAGGCGGTGTGCGCTCGCCTGGGCCGCATCGACCGGCTCGAAGGCTACCTCGAGATGCTGCAGGTGCCGATCGCCGAGGCGCGCGACGCACTGGGCGTCTCTGGCATGCGCGGCGAGATCGCCAGAAACTGCCGCGACAAGAACCGCATGAAGGAGGTGCTGCGCAAGGCCGGCGTGCCAGTGGCGCGCCAGGCGCTGGTGCACTCGGCCGACGACGCGCGCGCGTTCGTGCGGCAGGTCGGCTACCCGATCGTGCTGAAGCCGCTGGCCGGCTTCGGCGCCCGCAACACGCAGCGCGTGACGGACGAGGCGTCGCTGGCGGCGGCCCTGGCCGCCCTGCAACCTTCGGCCACGCACCCGGCCCAGGCCGAGGAGTTCGTGCAGGGCGAAGAGCACACGTTCGAAGCCGTGGTGCTCGGCGGCCAGGTCGTGTGGTCCTCGTCGACGACCTACGTGCCGCGGCCCCTGCAGGTGCTCGAGAACGCGTGGATGCAGTACGCGGTGATCCTGCCGCGCGCAATGCACCCCGAGCACGTGCGCGCATTCGCACCTGTGAACGCACAAGCCCTGCAGGCGCTCGGCGTGCAGCACGGGCTGTCGCACATGGAGTGGTTCCTGCGCGAGGACGGCACGGCGGTCGTCAGCGAGGTCGGGGCCCGCCCACCCGGCGCCAACATCATGCCGCTGCTGCAGGCGGCGCACGGCGCCGATCCATGGGCGGCGTGGGCACACCTGATGGTGCACGGCCGCTGGCAGTTCCCCGAACGGCGTTTCGCCGCAGGCACGGTGTTCTTGCGCGCCAAGGGCGGCGGGCCGGTGGTGCGGGGCGTCGAGGGCTTTGCGGCCATGCAGCAACGGCTCGGCCCGGCACTGGTGGACGCGAAGCTGCCGCAGCCGGGGCAACCCCGTTCGCAGCACTACGAAGGCGACGGCTTCGTGCTGGTGCGCCACGCAGAGACGCAGGGGGTCGTGCAGGCTCTGCGCACGGTGCTGGAGACGGTGACGATCGTGTAGGGAGCGCTGGACCGGGCTGCGTGGCAATGCGCCCTACCGGTGGCGGCAAGCTGCCGCGCCCTGCGCCCACGAGCATCCGCGCGCCACGCACCGCTTCACGTCGGCGACCTGCCGTCCTGCCGTCCGTCCTCGAGGTCGATCTCGCGCATCACCCGCTCGAACTCGCTTTGGCTGCACAGACCTTTGGTCACGGCGATCCGCTGCACGGTTTTCACGGCCAGCGCCAGCTCGCCGAGCGCGCGCACCAGCCGCTCGTCGTCGACCTCACCGCGGGTGCTGCGGAGGGTTGCCAATTCGCCGCGCAGTTGCCGCGCTTCGTCGTGCGCACGCTCGATGCGGCTGTGCTGGTAGAAGTCGAAGATCCAGTTGATCAGGCTCATCGACGGATTCTAGCCCCGCGCCGGCCGATGGGCGCGCGGGACACTCGGCCCGCGCGCCGCACTGCCCGTGCGACTTCCCGCACCCAGCTGGCCGGCGCTCGCCGAGGGAAGAACCGCAGCGCTCCGGCCGTCCCACGCCCCATGACGCGCTCCGTTCGCCAGGCCTCTGCCCGACCTGGATGGAAGCACCTCCTGACCACACTGTGTGCGGTCGGACTCGTGTACTTCGGCGGCCGCGCGCTCTACTTCGCGCTGGCCAGCGACACCACGAAGATCGGGCGACTGCTCGCCGACGAAGCCGCCGCCTTTCAGGGTGCCAACATCTTGCACCTGCTGCCCGGCTTCGCCACCGACTACCGAGACGACACCACCGGGGCCGACGTGCGGTCGCTGCGCGCCGCCGTGCTGTGGCTGTGGCAGAACCGGCGCAACGCGCAGGGCGAGTTCGGCTGGCGCGTGGCCCTGCCCGAGGGCGCCGGGTTGGTCGAAGTCGACGGGGACGCCGCCACCGCGAAGTTCCCGTTGCAGCTGTTCGACCGCGTCGAAGCAGACGCCGAACCGCGGTGCGAACTGCAGGTCGAAGCCCGGCTGGCGCGGCGCAGCGGGGACTGGTGGCTGGTCGGCTCGCAACACGTGACGACGGCCGGCAGGTTGCCGCGGTCCGAAGGGCGCTGACAGGTCGCGACCGATCGCCATGTCGCGGTGCTCGGTCGCACCAGGGACAGCGTGCCGGGTTGCGACGCAACCGCCGACAGCGCGCCCAACCGGCCAAGGCGGGACGGGCCAGCTCGCGGCGCCGCCGCCCCAAGAAATTCACGGAAACAACCTTGGGACCCCGGCCCAGGTGCCGCTGGAGGTGGGTGAGCAGAAACCGCTCCTTTCTCACAAACCACTTCCAAACATGAACTTGCGATCCTCCATCCTGTCCCTCCCCCTGCTGGCCGCCCCGCTCCTGGCGCAGGTCCCCGATGCCCGCGAAGTCGCCAGCCCGGCTGGCTACGGCTGGTACTACGGCGTCACCGAAGCGACCCTGGCCAATGCCACCAACGCCGGCTACCGCATCACCGACATCGAAGTCGACTCGGTCGCGCCGCTGCGCTTCAACGCCTGCCTGATCCGCAACAGCGGCAGCAACCTGACCGGCTGGTGGTGGTACCACAGCCTGACCGCCGCGCAGGTGTCCAACAACCTGTCGACCAACTCGGCGCGACTGATCGACCTGGAGCCGTACGACGACGGCAACGGCAACACCCGCTTCGCCTGCGTGATGGTGTCCAACACCGGCGTGAACCAGAAGGGCTGGGCCTGGTACTACGGCATCACCGCCGCGCAGGTGAGCAGCTACCTGAGCCAGAACGGCGGTCGCCCGGTCGACATCGACCGCTACGAGATCGGCGGCACCACCCGTTACTCGGTGGTGATGATCGGCAACACCGGCGCCGACCAGCGCCCCTACACGGTGCTCTACGATCGGCCGTTCGCCGACATTTCGGCCGCCGTCAGCAACACCGGCCGGCGCCCCTACGACCTCGAACGCAACCCCGACGGCACCTGGTCGGCGATCCTGATCGACGACGTCGGCACCACGCCGTTCTACGGCTGGTGGGTCGGCATCGACGCGGCGACGGTGGCCTACAACATCGGCCAGTACGGGCTGCGGCCGATCGACATCGAGTGCTACGAAGTGAACGGCCAACGGCGCTTCGCGGTGTTGATGCTCAACAACAACAACGCGCTGTCCTACGAAGTCGGCCAGCAGATGCGCGCCGCCACCGACGGCCAGGTCGGCTGTTATCTGCGGCGCCTCGGCGGCAGCGAACTCGCCGGCCTCAACGAAGGCACCGTGTTCGAGCCGGCCAGCACGATGAAGACGCTGCACCACGCGCATGCCATGCGGCAAGTGCGGCTCGGCAACGTCTCGCTCAACACCATGCTGACGGTCAACACCAACTACTCCTCACCGACTTCGTCGTGCCCGATCGACACCGGCGCGGTGCAGGAACCGCTGACCACCGTGCTGCGGCTGATGATGGAGAACAGTGACAATGCGCGCACGCAGGCGGTCCGGGCGTTCTTCGGCCAGGCGGCGATCAACGCCACCGGCACGGCCCTCGGCATGACCGAGACCGAGTTGCGCCATCGCATCGGCTGCGGCGGCGATGCACTCGCCAACCCGAACGACATCACCCTCTACGACCTCGGCCTGCTGCACGAAGAAGTCGCCGGCGGCTGGCTGGGCAGTTGGCGCGACGAGTTCTACGACCACATGTCGAACAGCCGGGCCTGGGGCGGGATCAGCTCGATCGTCGACCAGGAAGCCGCCAGCCTCGGCATGTCCGCCCCGGCGATCAGCGCCTTCAAGGCCCTGATCACGGTCGCCAGCAAGGGCGGCAGCTACACGCTCAGCGGTGACGAGTACCGTTCCGGCTTCGGCTACGTGCAGGTGCCCTACCTGACCGCGGGGCGCGTGCTGGCGCCGCGCGAATACGTGGTCGGCGCATTCGTCGCCAAGGCCAGCAACGGCACCAATGCGAGCAACGCTGTCAGCGCTGCGATCGGCGAGATGCTGCGCGACGAACTGCGCGCCGCACTGGCGACCTGGGACGTCACCGCGGTGGCGGCGGCCTACGGCGGCAACTGCGGCGGCATGAACCAGACGGTGTCGGCGGCGCCGCGCATCGGCACCACCGTGCAGTATCAAATGACCGGCGGGTTCCCCTGGCAGCTCAACCTGCTGGCGATCGGCTTCAGCGACACGCAGAACCAGGGCGTGGCCCTGCCGCTGCACCTCGCGCCCTACGGCGGGCTGCCGGGCTGCTTCGCGCTGTGCAGCGCCGAGGCGATCGAGACCGGCGTCGCCGACGGTGCGGGCACGGAGTCGACCAGCCTCAGCTTCCCCAACGGCTACTGGCTGCTCGGCACCGAGTTCTTCACGCAGTTCTGGTCCCTGGACAGCCAGATCAAGACCAGCCGCGGCCTGCGCAACGTGCTCGGCTCGTGACGCAGCCCCGCGGGGGCTGCTTGCCAGATGCGGCGGTCTCGCTATTCGTGGCTGGATGAAGCATGGCAGCCTCCTGCTGCTGCTGGTCGGCCTGGCTGCGTTGGCCGGCTGGTTGTGGCACGCGCCCGGTCCCGAGGAGACCGCCGGGCAGGACGTGCGCGGCGCGGCGGATCCGCAGCCGGCTGGCACCGACCGATCTGCAGCGAACGCTGCGGAGCAGCCGGATCCGAGCCGGACGGCGGTGACCGGGGCCGCGGACGAAGTCGATGCTGGCTTCACCTGCACCGACGAAGACGGCGAGCCCTTGGCCGACGCCGTCCGCGACGGACTGGTGGTCGAACTGCGCCGGGCCGATGGCAGCCGCGCCGGCCACCAGAAGGTGGGCGTCTACTGGCGGAAGGGCTGGGGCAACTATGGCTGGGATCGAGGCCGCACCGAGGCGGACGGCACCTTTGCCTCGACGGTGGGACTCGTCCAGCACTTCGAGGAGTTCTCCTGCGCGAGCCCGGCCGGCGAATTCACGTTCCACGGCTTTCCGACGCCCCTCGCACGAGACCCGCGCCGCGTGGTGTTCCAGCTGCCGCGATTGGCCACTATGCGCTTCGTGGTTCGCGATCTGCAAGGGGCTCCCGTGGCTGGAGCCTGGGTGCAGATCCAGACCCTGCCGCTCGCCGGTGATGGCTGCGAGAACATCCTGAGCCCGGCGGACCTCGACGACCAACAGACGGATGCGGAGGGAGTCCTGCAAGTCGAGCTGCCGCCGGGGACAGGCTCGGCAACCGTCTGCCTCGACGAAGGCGTGCCCCAACTGACGGCGGAGTTCCGGGTGCCGCTGGCCGGCGGCACTGTGGACCTGGCCTTGCCGCAACCGGCCCATCGCAGCCCGTTGCAGATTTCGATACAGGCGCCTTCGTCTGCAGGTGCGATGCACAAGGTCGAGGTAGCCAGTGACGGTCCGCCCCCGGCTTCTCGTTCGCCCCTGGTGTTTGGTGGCTGGGCGCCCACGCATGAATACAAGGTCCACGGCAGCAGCGGCGCGTATTGGGCCCTGGTGGATGCACTGCCACTGCGGGTGCAGGCTCAGTCCAAGGCGGGCTGGCGGGCCAGCGCCAAGGTCGCTGCGGGCCAGCGCTCCGTGCAATTGGTGCTGCAGCCGCCGGAGCCGCCACCGGCAACAGGCCCGGTCGCGGAATTGGTGGTGACCGTGGTTCGCGACGACGGCCGTCCGCTCGCCGGTTGCGATGTCAGTCTCCATCAGGCGCCGGAATTCCATCGCGAGCCCATCGCCGACTTGGATCGCAATGGCATGGCCACGGTGCGCAAGGCAGCCACCGGGGCGAAGCTGTGCATCCTGGCGAAAGCCGCGGGCACGCCCTTCGTTCTGTCCGACCTGCTGGAGCTTCGGGAGGGCCGCCAAACAGTCACCCTGGTGTTGCCAGCCGGCGGGACGGTCCGGGGCGTGGTCCTGGATGCCGAAGGCCGACCCGCCAGAGCGCAGGTGTCGTTGCGGCGACCGGAACCGTCCCTGGTCGGCATGGGCTTCCCTGGCGCCGCGGCGCTGCCGTTGTCCGCCAACGAAGATGCCAGGTGGAGCGGGGACGACGGCCGCTTCGAGCTTGGCGCCGTGGGGCCAGGCGAGCACGAGGTCTGGGCGCGCTACGATCGGCTGGCGTTGCCGGCCCGAGCCAAAGTGGTGGCCGGCGGCGAAGTCACGCTCCGGCCAGGCGAGGGCTTCGCCGACCTTCATCTCCTGGCGGTGCAAGTGGTGGGCGCCGAGCACGGCGAACCACTGCTGCGCAGTGGCATCCGCGTCCCCGATGCACTCACCGAAGTGTATTACGAACCGGAGCCGCGCTGCCATTGCGTCGCAGTTCGACCCGGCACGGTGTCGATCGAGGTCCGGGCACTGGATCATGTGAAGCAGATCCTCACCACGACGGTGCAGAAGGGGCAGGCGCCCCTTTTGGTGAGGATGACTCCCAGTCCCATGCGGCGGGTGCGCTTCGTGGATGCTGCCGGGGGCGGCGTGCGCGACCTGCTGGTGACGGCTATGGATCCACAAGGTCAACCCCTCGACCTGCTCACGGCCTTGGGCACCGATTCGGCCGCTGCCGAGGTCGACGACAACGGCTGCGTGGAATTGCGTGGCCTGCCGCCGGGTGCCTGCAAGCTGCGCGTGGCATCAGGCCGTGACGAGGAGCAGGCGAAGTCGGCACGCGAATTCGATCTGCCGGCCGGGGCCGGGATCGAACTGCGGCACACGTTCTTCTGGGACGACTAGAGTCACGCCGCATCCGGATCCGACCCGAGACCCGGCGCGGCCACCTGCCGGCGCCGCAAGTTCCGCATGCAGAACGGTGGGGACCCTCCCCCCCACCAGCTACCCTGCACCCCGTGCCCGCCCTCGCCCTGTTCGCCTTCGCCCTCACCCTGCGCCTCCTGTTCTGGTGGGCCGGCCCGGACGGCGGACCTGGCTGGCACCTCGCCTGCCAAGGCGACGCGCCGGTCTGGCAACAACTGGCCCGCAACCTCGCGACCCACACCCCAAACGACGAATTGCGCCTGCCGTGGCGCGCTCCGGGCATGCAGTGGCTGGTGGCCGCGCTCTGGGACGGCGACCCGTCCCGCGCCTTTGCCCTGCGCCTCGGCAGCGTGCTCGCCGGCGCCATGCTCGCGCCACTTTGCTGGTGGTGCTTGCGCCCCTGCCTGCCGGCCCGCACCGCGCTGCTCGCGGCGGGCCTGTGCGCGGCCGCCACCAACCTGATCCTCCTGGCCAGCGGCCTGCACGTCGAAGGCTTCTACCTGCTGCTGGCCCTCGCGGCGCTGCGCGCCCAGGCGGGACTCGGCGGCCCCCAACCCATCCGGGCTGCGTTCGCGCTCGGCGCGCTGCACGCCGCCGCTTGCCTGCTGCGCAGCGAACACCTGCTCACCGTGCTGCTGCTGTTCGCGTTCGCGGCGCGCACTGCGAGCCAGCGCCGACCGCTGGCTCTGGCGGCCACCACCCTGGTGCTGTGCCTACTGCCCTGGCAACTGCACGCCAACCACCTGGTCGACACCTACAACGGCACCGGCCAGCCGCCCCCCACCCTGCCCCGAGCCACGCTACCCTGGGCTCCCGAAGCACTCGAAGCGGTGCGCAAGCTGCCAGCGTTCCAGCAAGCGCCGGTGTTCGGCTTCGTGCAGGACACCGTGCGCACCCGCGGCGGTACGAGCATCGCGAAGCGGGACCTGTCGATCGTACGCGAAGCCTACGGCTGCTGGCCCGAGCCGCTGCCGCACGCGTTGCTGTGCCTCTACGGCGGGCTCAACTTCTGGCTGGCGAACACCCCCGAAGCGAACGGCGGCTTCTCGCGCGCGGCCCTGGACCGCCCACCGCCGCTGCAAGGCGGCGAGGCCCGGTATCCACCGGGCCTGCGCGCGGTGCTGCCGCGCGGTGGCCAGTTGGCGTTCGGCTACCCCAGGCACCTCGACGCCGTGGTGCACGGCTACCGGCTCGGCCTCACCGAACTGCTCGCCGATCCGATCGGCAGCGTGTCGCGCATCGCCCGCAAACTGTGGCACGCGGCGGCGGGGGCCACCGGCGGGCTCGGCGGGACCAACCTGCCGATCGGCCTCTCCGGCACCCGGCGCGCCGTCGACCTGGTGGTGCCCGAAGGGATCTTCGCGCAGGCATGGCGCGTGCTGGTACTCGGGGTCGCGGCATTCGGCTGGTGGCGGCTGCGCGCGGTGCGCGGGCTGTGGCCGCTGTGGCTGTTCGCGGCGAGCAAGCTGCTGGTGGTCGCGTTGTTCTTCGGTTACGCGCGGCACGGCGCGCAGTGCCTGCCGGCGGTGGCGGTCGGCGTGGCGGCAGCGCTCGAAGGGCTGTTCGGGCGCTGGCCGAGCCTTGGACGCGTGCGCCACGGCCTCCTCGGCATGGCCCTGCTGCTGCTGCTCGAAGGGGTGCGCGGTGTCTGCGGGGTCAGCGGCACGCTCGACGGCCAGGTGGTCCGCGGCAGCGAACCGTTCGGCGCCCACGACTTCACCACGCGGCAGGTGACCTTCGAACTCGGTCGCTGAGCCGCCGTCGGCGGCCCGTGCGGCGCGCTCGCGCGGCCCGCTCCACCGCAATCAGTGGGCGTAGATCGCCGCCTCCGCAGCGAAGCCCTTGATCTCGATCGGGTTGCCGAACGGGTCCTCGAAGAACATCGTCCACTGTTCGCCCGGCTGGCCCGCGAACCGGACCTGGGGCTGGATCACGAACTCGAGTCCGGCGGCCACCAGCCGTTCGGCCAGGGCCCGCCAGTCCGGCAGCAGCAGAATCAGGCCGAAATGCGGCATCGGCACCAGGTGCTCGCCGACCCGGCCGGTCCGACTGGTGGCGAACGGCTCCCCCAGGTGCAGCGAGATCTGGTGGCCGAAGAAGTCGAAGTCGACCCAGGTGTCGGTGCTGCGGCCCTCCGCACAGCCGAGCAGACCGCCGTAAAAGGCGCGCGCCCGGTCCAGATCACGCACGTGCAAGGCCAAGTGGAACACACTGCGGGGTGGCATCGTGATGCTCGAGCAGCCGACCAGCTGCCGCAGCAGCGTAGCGGCAGTGCCCCCCTGGACAAGCCGGGGCGCCCCCCGACAATCCCGCCACCATGCCTTGGCCCCGCCGTCTGCTGCTCGCCTTGTTCGGTTTGTGCCTGTTCGCCGCACCCGCCCACGCCACCTGGTCGATCCTGCTGGTCGACCTCGCCACCGGTGAGATCGCCATCGGCATCGCCACCTGCCTCACCGGCTTCGACCTGCGCCCCGAGACCGTGGTGGTGGTGCCGGGCTACGGGGTCGCTGCGGCGCAATCGTTCGTCGGGCCCTTGAGCCTGCGCCAGATCATCCGCACCGGCCTGCGCAACGGCACCCCGGCCGGGGCGATCCTGGCCCAGCTCGCCGCCGCCGACGGCGGCCACCAATCGCGCCAGTACGGCATCGCCGGCGTGTTCTCCGGCGCCACCACCTTCACCGGCAGTGGCGCGGGCGCGTGGGCCGGGGGCCTCACCGGCCAGACCGGCACGCTGGTCTACACCGTGCAGGGCAACGTGCTGACGGGAGCCGCGGTGAACGCCGCAGCCGAACTGGCGATCCTGAACACACCCGGCTCGCTCGGCGACAAACTGATGGCGGCGATGCAGGCCGCGGCGGCGATGGGCGGCGACGGCCGCTGTTCGTGCAACCCCAACACGCCGACCGCTTGCGGTGCGCCACCGCCGAGCTTCACCAAGTCCGCGCACATCGGCCTGATGATCTGGAGCCGGCCCAGCGATGTCGACGTGGCATGTGGCGGGAACGGCGGCTGCGGCGGCGGCCAATACTGGATGGACCTCAACGTCAGAAACCAGACGGCGAACGACCCCGACCCGGTCGTGCAGCTCGCCGCGCGCTACCAGACCTGGAAGTTGCAGCAGATCGGCCGGCCGGACCACTATCAGTCGAGCGTGGTGATGAGCGGCAGCAGCCTGCGCAGCAACGGCGTCGACACGCTCACCGGCACGGTGACGCTGCGCGACGCCGCCGGCAACCCGCTCGGCAATGCGTTGCCCCTCACCGTGGGGCTGGCCCTGCGCAGCACCGTCAGCGGCGTCTCGTTCACCCAGCCCGTGCCGCAGCCGAACGGCACCTACACGTTCACCATGCGTGGCAACCTCGCCGCGGGGCTGGCGGTGCTCGACGTCGCGGCGACCGACACGTTCGGCCGGGTCGGCATCGCCCCGCAGCCCGAGATCCCCGTCACCGACGCGTTCGGGCCGTGCGGCCAGGGTGCGATCGCCGACGGCCAGGGTGCGGTGTTCGATGCGCTGCAGGTGGCGGGCAGCGGCGGCACCGCGCGCGTGGTCCCGTTCGGCGTCGGCCAGCCGTTCTTGCTGACCCTGCAGCCACCGGTCGGCGCGGGCAGCAGCCTGCCGATCGGTCTGTTCGCGCTGTGGGCCCATCTCGGCCTGCCGCGGGGCAGCGAACTGCCGCTGGGGCCGGGCCGCGGCAGCCTGTGTTTCCGCCCGTTCCCGCTCGACCCGCTGGCGCCGACGCTGCTGCTCGCGGATGCGTTCGGCCTCGGCGGCTATGTCGGCGCGGGCCCGGCACCGTGGACGCTGGGGTTCCCCGGCGTCGGGGCCCTGCTCGACGTGACCCTGCAAGGCGTGATGGCGGTCGATCTGCAGGGCTCCCTGGCGGCGACCAATGCGGTGCTGCTGCGCGTGCAGCCGCTGCCCGCGCCGACCATCACCACCTACACACCGACCACCGCGACCGCGGGGCAACAGATCACGGTGCAGGGCACCAATTTCCTGGAAGGCATCTCGCTGACCGTGAACCAGGCGCCGGTGGCGATCCAGTCGCGCACCCCGAACGTGCTGCGCTTCCTGGTGCCAGCGGGCCTCGGCTGCGACGCGACGTTCGCGCTCACCAACCTGGGCGGCACGCCGGTGAGCCGCACGCTGAACGCCACCCCCACGGTGTCGAGCCTGCCGTTCCCCACCGGCACGGCCGCCGGCGGGGCGCTGTTCGCAGTGGTCGGCACCAACTTGACCGGATGCACGGTGACCATCGGCGGCGCGCCGCTCACGGTCACCAACCAGAACGCGACGTCGATCGTCGGCACCACGCCGCCCGGCGCCGTGGGACCAGCACCGGTGGTGGTGCGCAACGCCCTCGGCTGCCAGGTGGTGCGCAGCTACACCTACCTGTGACGCGAGTGCCGAGCCTGCGCCGGCCGACCACGGCTCCGCCGAGCGCGGTGCCTGCACACGGCAGTGTTGAGTTTCCTGAAGTAGAACTTTAGAAAACTCAAAGCGCATTCCCGCCACTCAACGCCCGGAGACCACCCTCGCGAGCAACCCGAGGACGTCGACCGCGGCCACACCCGGGACCAGCACTTCGGTCGACGCATCGAGGCCTGGCCGGTGCACCAGAATGCACTCCCGCACTCTGGCGCCCATGGCTTCCCGCAAGCGCAGCAAGCCACGCGCATCGCGGGGCACGGCGCTGACCGCGGCCTTCGCTTCGGCGAGCAGAACCTGGCCACCGGGCACGGGCACCACGAAGTCGACTTCGAGACCTTGCTGGTCGCGAAACCAGTAGATCTCACGGCGCCTCCCCGCGCCGACCTGGGCTTTCACGATCTCACTGGCGACGAAGTTCTCGAACACGGCGCCCGAGAACGGCGACTTGGCCAGGAGTGCCGTGGTCTCCAGGCCGAGCAAGTGGCACAGCAGGCCAGTGTCGGCGAAGTACAGCTTCGGCGAGCGCACCAAGCGCTTGCCGAAGTTCTCGAAGTACGGAGGCACCAGGAGCAGTTGCCCAGTGACTTCGAGAATCGACAACCACTGGCCGATCGTGGGCACGGACACTCCCAGTGGCGCAGCCAGATCGGCTTTGTTCAGCATCTGGCCGCAGCGGCTGGCAACCAGCGCCACGAACCGGCGAAAGGTGGCGAGATCGCGAATCTCGGTGACGGCCCGGACGTCGCGCTCGAGGTACGTCTGCACGTAGGACCGAAACCACAGATCCGCGGCACGCGGCCTGGCCAGCACCTCGGGGAACCCACCGCGCAACGGCGTCACCTTGCTGGTCTCCAGCACGGACAGGGGCGGTAGCTGAAGCACCGCCGCGCGCCCGGCCAACGACTCGGTGACCCGCTGCATCAGCGGTGCCTCCTGGGAGCCGGTGAGAAGCCACTGCCCAGTCCGCCGCGGCTTCGCGTCGATCCGTGTGCGCACGTAAGCGAACAGCTCCGGGGCATTCTGAATCTCGTCGAGGATCACCGGCGGCGTCAGAGACGCCACGAACCCACGCGGATCGGCCCGGAAGCGCTGGAGCAGATCGAGATCCTCCAGCAGGCAATACTGGGCCTCCGGCACGGCCCTGCGCAGCAAAGTGGTCTTGCCCGAGCGACGAGGACCCGTGACCACCACCGCGGCAAAGGACCGCAGCGCCGAACGCAGCGGCTCCTGCAACGACCGGTCGATGTGGCGCATTTGAGTTTTCTAAAGTATCACCTTCGTAAACTCAACACCACGTGTCGCCACCACCGGGACCGGAACCCCGCCCCGGCTACAGCAGCTGCGCCGGAAATCCCGCGGCTTCGAGCGTCAGCAGGATCTGATCGACGTGGGCACGCCCGCGCGTCTCCATCACCACGTCGAGTTCGGCTTGGCGCGGCGGCAGATGCGTGAACAGGCGCTGGTGGGTGATGTCGATGATGTCAGCCCCCGACGCGCCGATCAGCTGCGTGACCCGCGCCAGCACACCCGGCTGGTCGAAGATCTCGATGCGCAGCTTGGCGACCTTGCCGTCGCGTTCGAGCCCGCGCAGCAGCACCGTGGCCAGCATGCGTCGGTCGATGTTGCCGCCGCTCACCACCGCCGCCACTTCGCGGCCGGCGAACTGTTCGGGCCGGGCCAGCACCGCGGCGAACGCCGCCGCCCCCGCCCCTTCGGCCACCACCTTCTGCTGCGCGGCCAGCAATTGCACCGCACGCTCCAGGTCGGCCTCGCTCACCAGCACCACGTCGTCGAGCAAGGCGCGCAGGATCGGCGTGGTGACCGCCCCCGGGGCCTTCACCGCGATGCCGTCGGCCAGCGTGTGGGTGCGCAGCACCGGGGGCGCCTCGCCGCGCAGCGCCGCGTGCATCGACGGGCACAGTTCCGTCTGCACGCCGACGATCCGCACCTGCGGGCGGATGTGCTTGGCCCAGAGCGCCATGCCGGCGGCCAGCCCGCCGCCGCCGATCGGCACCACCAGCACGTCGGGTTCGGGCCGATCCTCGAACAGTTCCATCGCCGCGGTGCCCTGGCCGGCGACGATCGCCGGATCGTCGTAGGGATGCACCACGGCGAGCCCCTGTTCGGCCGCGATCTCGACCGCGCGCGCGTAGGACTCGGTGACCGACTCGCCGCTCTGCACCACGGTGGCGCCGAGCGCCTCGGTGCGTTCGACCTTCGAGAACGGCGTGGCTTTCGGCATCACGATCACCGCCGGCAGGCCGAGCCGGCGGCTGTGGTAGGCGACCCCCTGGGCATGGTTGCCGGCCGAAGCGGCGATCACGCCGCGCGGCGGCTCGGCGGCCTGGGCGAGCCGCTGCAGCTTGAGGCAGGAACCGCGGTCCTTGAACGACCCGGTGAACTGCAGGTTCTCCAACTTGAGCCACAGACGCACCCCGAGCGGCTCGCCGAGGCGGGGGGCCGGCACGGTGGGCGTGCGGACGACGTGGCTCTGGATCGCAGAGCGCGCCGCAGCGACGTCCTGGGCAGTGACCTGCATGGTCTGGGAACGGTTACGGCAGGGGGGAGGCCGGCGCAAGCACGGGCCGGCCTTCGGCGGTGGCGAACCCACCCGGCACGGCTGGGGTCCTGGCCCGGGCGCCATTCCCGGGCCCGGGGGTTGACGGCACGATCCCCAGCCGGCGTGATTGCCGCATGGTCAGACCCAGCCAACTGCTGTTGTTCGCTTCCCTAGCCGCCAGTGTCGGGGCCCAAGCCAATGCGGCCCCCGGCACCGACGTGAATCTCTACGACGTCGGCGGCTCGACGATCTACGGCCGCCGCGGCCCCGCCTACCCCAACGGCGAAGTCGGTGTGGGCTTCGGCCACGCCTTCTGCAACGCCGGCACGGTGCACGTGCCCTGGGTCACCTCGCCCACGACCAGCGGGCAGATGACCGACGAACACTTCAAGATCGCGTTCCTGCTGGCTCGGGAGAGCAACGGCCGCATGGTGCAGGTGTCGAAGCGCGACTCCTTCGTCAAGCACTCGCGCGTCACCTACAATCTCGGCTCCAGCCAGTGCGGCACCTGCCAGAACGGGGCCGGCAGCCAGTTCTGGATCGGCTGCTACGACGCCTACAGCACCGGCTTCAACGGCGACCGCTTCAACCTCGGCCCGAGCAGCGAAATCGATCCCTGGCTCGGCACCTTCAACCCGGTGGGCAGCTACTTCGACCGCGGCGATCCCGCGGTGGGTGGCCTCCAGGCCAACGACGGCACGCAATCGCTGACGCAGAGCCAGGTCGCCGCGTTCGATGCGGTGAAGAACCGCGTCACCGTCGCCGAAGCCGACTTGGTGCAAAGCGGCTTGTTCTACGGCCAGGTGCACCTCGTCTGCGAACGCGAACCGCTGGCCAACCGCGGCAACAACCTGCGTTCGGCACGGCTCGGCTTCACCTACGGCGGCTCGTGGCTGGTCAGCGACCAAGGCAACCAGCGTCAGGGCACGGTGCTGAACCAATGGACCGGTGCGCGCGTCGAACTCGGCGGCAACGGCACCGACGACGGCCGGTTCGCGGTCGGCGTGCGGGTCACCGGCCCGGTCGGCGGCGTCTACCGCTACGAGTACGCGGTGCACAACATCGACAACCACCGCGGCGGCGCCTCGTTCCGCATTCCGCTGACGGCGCCGATCACCGTGCAGAACGTCGGCTTCCGCGACATCGACACCAATCCGCTCAACGACTGGACCTTCAGCAACTCGCCGACCGAGTTGGTCTGGACGGCCGCGGCGAACAACGCGCTCGACTGGAACACGATCTACAATTTCTACTTCGAGAGCACCACGGCGCCCGGCGCGGGTGGCGCACTGCTCGACCAGGCGCGCATCGGCGGCGGAGCCTTGAACGTGGCGGTCCCCACCGACGTCCCGGGCGGGGTGACCGTGGCCACCGCGCGCACGATCGGCAGCTCGTGCGGCACCTGCAAAACTTCGTTCTACGAGCACTTCACGAACGCGGCAGCGATCGACCTCGCCGGTCGCTCGATGACCCTGAGCCTGCAGAACGGCTCGTACCGCGTCGGCAACGGCACCAGCAGCTTCCGCACGCCGGCCGGCACCAACCTCAACCTCGGCGACGACGCGCAGGTGCTGGTCAACCTGCCGTTCGCGCTGCCGTACCCCGGCGGGTTCTCGACCGGGTTCCTGCGCATCTGCTCCAACGGCTTCCTCTCGCCGGCAGGTGACAACGGCACCCTCTACATCCCGCTGCCGCAGTTGCTGCTGGCCCAGCAGCCGCGCTGGGCCGCGGCGTGGCACGACTACGCGCCACAGCTCGGCGGCTCGGTGCTCTACGAGGCGACGCCCAGCCTGGTCACGGTCACCTGGCTCAACGTGGCGAACAGCTCGGGGGTCCCGGGCACCAGCACCTTCCAGGTGCAGTTCGAGCCGAACGGCACGGTGCACGTGATCTGGCAGAGCCTGTCGACCGCCGGCAACGGCTACCTGGTCGGCTGGAGCCCAGGCGCCAACGCCCTGGACCCGGGCAACACCAACCTCAGCGCTGCGCTGTCGACCGGCTTCACGCTGTGCAGCTCGGTGCCGCCGCGCATTGCGCTGTCGGCCAGTGCCCGACCGCTGCTGGGCACCACCATCCAGCGCACCACCAGTTCGATCGCCGCCGGCACGCCGTTCGGCGTGCTGGTGACTTCGCTCCAGGAGCAAACGCCGGCCCTGGACCTGTCGCAGTACGGCATGACGGGATGCTTCGCCTACACCAACGGTGGCGTCACCGAGCTGTGGGTGCCTGGTGGCGCCACCAGCGTTTCGCTGCCACTGGCGATTCCCAGCAGCATGAGCTTCATGGGCGTCGAAGTGGTGATGCAGAGCTTCTCGCAGGTGCCGGTTTTGACGCCGCTCGGCCTGATCGCCTCGAACGGCGTGGGCCTGATCCTCGGCCCGCTGTGAGCCCCGCGCCGAACCTGCAGGGCGGTCGGCACGAGCCGACCGCCGGGTTCGACTGGGCCGCCGCGACACTGCCGGAGACTTGGCCGGACCGCCTGCGGCCCTGGCTGCCGTGGGAGATGGCACAGCTGGCGTGGAGCTTCGTGCGCAAGCGCCGCCCTGTGCAATTGCCTGCCGACTTGCCGGGTGCCGCGACCCTGCCGAAGTACCTGCTGCAGGAGTTCCACAATCTGCCGAACGGCAACTACAGCCACAACATCACCCACGACTACGTGCGCCAGTTCGAGCGGGTGATGCTGGGCTGCCTGACCGGCGCGCGAGCGCACATGGCGTCGCATCTCCTGCCGGCCACCGACCTGCTGGACGTCGGCAGCGGCGGGGGCAGCACCGGCGCCCAGCTGCTCGCGGCGGGGGCCGGCGCCGTCACCGGGGTCGAGCCATCCCCCTACCTGCTGCGCCACGCCGCCCGTCGGCATCCACGCATCCGCTTCGTCCAAGGGCTGGCCGAGCACCTGCCGTTCGAGGCGGCGAGCTTCGACGCCGTGGCGGTCTGCTTCGTGCTGCACGAACTGCCGCCGAGCTTCATGCGCCGGGCGTTGCGCGAATTCCACCGGGTGCTGCGCCGAGGCGGGCGCCTGGCCATCTGTGAGCCGGGCCCAACCCAATGGCGCCGCGGCGCCTTCGATCTGTGGCGGCGGCACGGCTGGCGGGGCGTGTACTTTCGCCTGCTGGCGAAGCGCGCCCACGAGCCGTTCGTGGGGGCATGGCACGATCTCGATCCGGTGGCCGAATTGCAGGCGGCCGGCTTCACCGCCGTGCGCGACGAGGAGCAGTTCCCGACGCGCCACCTGCAGGCGTCCGTCGGCTGAGCGGTCCGGGCCGGGAGCCACACCCGGCTTGACGGGCGGACGGACCGGCGGACGGCCGGAGATTTTTCGGCACTTCGGCGTGCGCTCGGCCGGGACTGGTCCTTGGGCTGGTGCACCCCAACCCACCCAAACGACCACCATGCGCCTTCCCCTCTCCACGCTGCTGTCCCTCGCCACCGGCTCGGCCCTGCTCGCCCAAGGCGGCGACCTGATCTACACCACCTCCACGGTCGAACAGACCCTGACCGGATCGGGCGGCACCGTTCTCCAGACCATCCACCCGAACGACATCGTCGGCCTGCCGGTCTTCCCCTGCCCGCGCCTGGCCGAGAAGTGGCTGCCGCGCAATGCGTTCATGACCATGGCAGGCGACGAAGACGGCGACAACGCCTACTGGGAGCCGAGCCTGCTCGGCCGCATCAATGCCCTGCTCACCACCCAAACCTTCACCGGCATGCCCAACAACGGCCGCAAGGTCTGGTACTCGCCCAGCATCTCGATGGGCACGACGGTCAGTGGCGCGCCCAGCCTGCGCACCGGTGACATCGGGCGCATCGTGCGCACGGGCGCCGGCGACGGCAAGGTGGAGTATTTCATCCGCCAAGAGGCGATCAACAACGCCCTCGGCCTGCCCCTCACCACCACCATCAACGTCGATGCGGCGGCGTTCGGCCCGAACCAGGGCCTGTTTCTGTCCCTGGCCGACGACATCGTCTGCAATCCGTGCGGCGGCCCCGTGCTGCTGCGCGACGGCGACGTGTTCTGCCTGCCGCCGAGCGCCTATGCGCTGACCGCGATGCTCACGATCGGGGCGACGGCCGCGAACAGTGCCGTGGTCGTCTACACCGAGGCGCAGATGGACGCGTTCGTCGCCAACGCGCAGGTGACCAATCGTTTCGGCGCCTGCGTGCCGGCGGCGATCGACACCACTGCCCTGGAGATCGACTTCTCGATCGCAGCGTCGCTCGTGCTGCCGGGCTGCACCGGCACGCCGGTGTTCGTGCCGACCCTGCTGTTCACCACCGAATCGCTGACGGGCGGCGCGATCCTGACCACCGCTGGCGGCGGGCAGATCTACACCGCCAGCTGCGGGCCGATGGGCACCAACTGCGGCTCGGGGCCGACGCTGGGTCAGCAGATCGGTCTGCGCCCGCCGATGGCCACCTTGGGCATCCCCAGCTTCGTCAACGCCCTCGCCTGGTCTCGCGTGTTCACCTACACCGCCGAGTCGCAGGTGGCCCAGATCCCCATGGGCACGCCCGCGCGCATCGACTTCAACACGCCCGGCCTCAACACTTGGGTGTTCCTGACCTTCGCCCCGACCGGCCCCGGCGCAGTCGCACCCTCGACGGCGTTCACCTGGGGCATGCTCGGCCACCCGGACTACTACCTGACGCCGAACTTCATGGGCGTGATCCCGGGCGGCTTCGCCACCTACGTGAGCCCGCCGATCCCGTTCGTCTGCGACCTGGTGTTCCAGGGCGTGACGATCAGCTCCGCGGGCCTGATCGAAGCCAGCACCCCGACCATGATCGAAGTGTTCTGACGCGCCGGCCGAGCGCCCGACGTCACCGGATCGTGGCGTCGAGCGTGTTCGACAGGTTGATCTGGCCGAGGCAGGCCCCGCTGCCGCTGGTGGGCAGGAACTGGAAGCCCTGGAAGGCCAGCGTGAAGCCGACGAACGCCGCGTTGCGCGGCACGGCGAACTGGTAGGCGGCGCCGAGCACGACGCTGCCGTCGACACGCCACCCGCGGCCCCACACAATCCGCCGCATGCCTCAGACCCCACCGAACACCACGCCTCGCCCGCTCAGCCCTTCGGAGTTGCAAGACTGGCTGACCCGCATCGCCATCGACTGGGTCGGCAGGGTGCTCGCGGTGCTGTTGGTGATGGCCGTCGCCTGGATGCTGGCCGGCTGGGCACGCCGCACCGTTGGCCGACTGCTCGAGCGTCCCTACGTCGACCGCACCCTGAGCCGCTTCCTCGGCAACATCACGCGCTGGCTGGTGCTGGTGGTCGCGCTGATCGGGTGCCTCGGCATGTTCGGCTTCAACATCACCTCGGTGGCGACCGTGCTCGGCGCCGCGGGACTGGCCATCGGCTTGGCCTTGCAAGGCTCCCTGTCGAACCTCGCCGCCGGGGTGATGCTGCTGCTGCTGCGCCCGTTCAAGATCGGCGACGTGGTACTGATCGCCGGCCAGATCGGCAAAGTCGACGACATCGACCTGTTCCAGACCAAGATCGACACCGGCGACAACCGCCGCCTGATCCTGCCCAACTCCAGCGTGTTCTCGGGTGTGGTGGAGAACTGGACGCACCACCCGTTCCGCCGCTGCGACGTGCCGGTCGGGGTCGCCTACGGCGCCGACGTCGCTGCGACACGCGCCGCCCTGCGCCGCGCCGGCGAAGGCCTGAAGGGCCGCCAGCCGGACAAGGTCGTCGACGTGCTGCTCGACAAACTCGGCAACAGTTCGGTCGACTGGGTGGTGCGCGTGTGGGTGCCGACCACCGAGTTCGCGGTCGCCAAGGACGCGCTGGTCGAAGCAATCGTGCGCGAACTCGGCGCAGCCGGCATCGCGATCCCGTTCCCGCAGCTCGAAGTCTGGTTCAAGAACCACCTGCCGGCGCGGTGAGCCGCACCGGGCTCAGGCCCGTTCCGTCAACAGCTTGGGGCTGCCGCTCAGCGCCACCCGGTCCATCGCCGCCACCAGGTGGCGCGCGATGCCCGGCTCGTGCGAACTGTGCCCCGCGTCGTCGACCACCACGTAGCTGGCCTCGGGCCAGGCGCGGCGCAGGTCGTCGGCTCCGAGCAGCGGACACACCAGGTCGTAGCGGCCGTGCACCACGAACGCCGGCAGATGGCGGATGCGCGGCAGGTCGCGCAGGAGCCGGTCGTCGGGAGTGAAGCGCTGGTTGCGCAGGTAGTGCGCTTCGAGCCGCGCCAGCGCCCAACTGGTGGTGTCGTTGGTCAGCAGTTGCAAGAACTCCGCGTTCGGCAACAGCGTGCAGGCGGAGCCTTCGTAGGTGGCCCAGGCCTTGGCCGCAGCGCGCGCCGCCACCACGTCGGGACCGGTGAGCCGGCGCCAATAGCTTTCGAGCAGGTCCCCGCGCTCGCCGGCGGGCAGGTGTTCGGCGAACGACCGCCACAGCTCGGGCGCCAAATTGCGCAGGCCGTAGAGCCACCAATCGATCTCGACCTGGCGCAGGAGCCAGATGCCGCGCAGGCACAGCGACAGGACCCGTTCGGGGTGGCGCTGCGCGTAGTAGAGGCCGAGCGTGCTGCCCCAGGAACCGCCGAACACGTGCCAGCGCTCGATGCCCAGATGCTCGCGGATGCGTTCGAAGTCGGCGACCAGGGCGTCGATGGTGTTGTCGGCCAGTTCGCCGAGCGGTGTGCTGCGACCCGCCCCGCGTTGGTCCACCAGCACCACGCGGAACGCCGAAGGCGCGAAGAAGCGACGATCGGTCGTGGAGCAGCCCGCCCCCGGGCCGCCGTGCACGAACAGTACCGGGATGCCCTGCTCGTTGCCGCACTGCTCGAAGTAGAGCGTGTGCTGCGCCGTGACGGGCAAGCGCGCCGTGGCGAACGGTTCGATCGCGGGATAGAGACCTGGGGCCACCATGCCCGGCGTTATCGCCGAACGTGGGGCCGGGGAGAAGCCGGCGGCGGCAGCGCCACGAAAATTGCGCGCCACCGGTGGCACGGCAACCGCCTCGCGGCGAACCTGTGCCACATGCCCGCGACCTTGCCACCCAGCATCTTCAACGACGTGGTCGGCCCGGTGATGCGCGGGCCGTCGAGTTCGCACTCGGCGGCGTCGGTGCGCATCGCGCGCCTGGCCCGCGACCTGTGCGGCGGCACGCCCGAACGCGTGGTGATCACGTTCGACACCGAAGGTTCGCTGGCGACCACCCACGACAGCCAGGGCTCCGACATGGGGCTGTTCGGCGGCCTGCTCGGCTACGACGCCGACGACGCACGCTTGCCCGACGCGGCGGCGGCGCTGCGCGCGGCGGGCGTCGAGGTGCGCATCGACATCGCCACGCTGCACGATCCGCACCCGAACACCTACCACCTGCAGGTGTGGCGCGCGGGCGCGACCCATCAGCTGCGGGCCCTCTCGACCGGCGGCGGCATGATCGAAGTGGTCGCGATCGACAGTGCGCCGGTGCAGCTGTTCGGCGACTACGCGGTGACCGTGCTCGACGTCACGGACGACGGGCGCACGACGGCCGAACACCTGGCGGCACTCGACCGGTTCGACGCGGTGGTGGTCGCCGGCGAACGGCCGCGGCTGGTCGTGGTCTCGGCCCAGGAATTCGTGCCCGACGCGGTACTGGCGGCCCTGCCCCGCGTGCAGCGGGTGCGCCGCCTTCAGCCGGTGCTGCCGGTGCGCTCGCGACGGGGGCTCCGCGTGCCGTTCCTGCACGCGGGAGAACTGCCGGGCGACCTGCAGCAGAGCCGTTTGTCGGACCACGCGCTCGCCTACGAATGCGCCCGCGGCGGCCTGGACGAAGCCGCGGTGTTCGCCGCCATGCGCAGGATCCTGGCGCTGGTACGGAGTGGCGTGCAACAGGGCCTCGCGGGCACCGAGTACCACGATCGCATCCTGCCGCGGCAGAGCCACCGCTTCGCCGCGCTGCTGGCGGAAGGACGCCTGCTGGACGGCGGCCTGCTGAACCGCGCCATCCTGTACGTCACCGCCCTGATGGAGGTGAAGAGTTCCATGGGCGTGATCGTCGCAGCTCCCACCGCGGGCTCTTGCGCGACGTTCCCCGGCACCACGCTGGCCGCGGCCGAACTGCTCGGCGCTTCGGAGGAGCAGATCCTGCGCGCGATGCTGGCCGCCGGACTGGTCGGGGTGTTCGTCGCCACCCGTTCGAGCTTCGCCGCGGAGGTCGGCGGCTGCCAGGCCGAGACCGGCGCAGCGGCGGCGATGGCGGCGGCGGCCCTGGTCGAGCTGATGGGCGGCAGCGCCGCTGTGGCCTTGGCCGCCAGCAGCCACGCGCTGCAGAACGTACTCGGCCTGATCTGCGATCCGATCGCCAACCGCGTCGAAGCCCCGTGCCTCGGCCGCAACATCGCCGGCGCCAGCAACGCCATCGCCAGCGCCAACATCGCGCTCGCCGGCTACGATCCGCTGGTGCCCCTCGACGAAGTGCTCGACGCGCACCGCGAGGTCAGCGAGCGCATGGCGCGCGAACTGCGCTGCACGGCGCTCGGCGGGCTGTCGATCACCAAAACCAGCAAGGCGATCGAAGCGCGGCTGTGTGGCCAGGGCGGCTGCGGCAGCTGCGGCTGACGGAGCTGCCAGGGGCCGGCCGCTAGCGGCGCACTTCGGCCGCGAACCGCTGTTCGACCGCACGCACTTCGTCGTCGCTCAGCGGCGCCACGTCCGCCCGTGCCGCGAAGCGGCGGCCGTCGAACCGCACGTTCGCACGCAGCGCCGCTTCGTAGCCAGGCGGCGGCCGCCGTTCGTGCGCCATGTGCCGTCGGTTGCCGAGTTCCGCCGCAGCGGCAGCGAACTCCACCGCATCGAGTCCGTCGCCCTCGCCGTCGCAGAGCGCCAGCAGCAGGTCCGCCCACGCTTTGGGCGACACCGGCACGCCGAGCGCGCCGAAGTCGAACTGCTGGGCGAGCGCTTCGATCTCCGCAGCGCCGAGCCGCCGGTCGCCGTCGCGATCCGCTGCCGGGAACAGCGCCTGCAGCATGGCGAAGTCGAAGTTCGCCGCCGGCTCGCGGGCGCGGCTGCGCGCCACCACCCAATCGTTGAGCCCCACCGTGTCGACGATCGCCACATCGGCGAGCGCCCAACCGACCACGCCCGCCGCCACCGTGTGGTAGACGCCGCGCGCCCCGGCCGACAGGCCTTCGACGTGCCCGGGCCCACGTTCCGGCAAGCTCGCCAGCAGATCGCGGCAGGTGACGTCGTGCAGCGGCCGCGGCAACGCCACGTAGCGCAACCGCAGCCACGCCTGCCATCGTTCCCAGGGCCGGCACAGCCGAGCGAGTGGCTGCGGCAGCACCGCGGCGGCCCGGACGAAACCGTCCTTCTCGCGCCCACGCAGGTTGTGTTCGTAGCACCAGCCGAACAGGTTGCTGCACAGGGCCACGCCGCCCACCAGCAGCGCCAGAAGGCCCGGCCGCGGCACGCGCTGCGCCAGCAGCCAGAACCCCGCCAGCGCGGCCAGCGGCACCAAGTGCGCGAACGGCCGGTAGGCGAAGTGGTCGCCGCCGACCACCAGCGCGTAGTAGCCGACGAACGAGCCCCAGGTCCCCACGGCGACCAGCACCGGCCAGTGCGTGCCGAACATGGCGCGCCACACCGCACCGCGCAGCAGACTGGGCACGCCGACGACGAGCAGCAGCGGCAGCGCGAGCCATCCACCGTGCTCGAACAGGAAGCAGCCGAGGTACCGCAGGCCGCTCTCCGGCCACGCCGCGGTGACCTTCGCGTAGTAGGTGTTCGGCAACCACTCGCCGTAGCAGGCACGCCGCCACCCGAGGTGCAGCACGGGCAGCAAGAGCGGCCACAGACCGAAAACCTGCCGCGGCGTGCGCCAGAGCGGCAACGCCAGCGCCAGCGTCGCCAGCACCAGCAGCCCGCCGTCGGGACGCGTCAAAGCGGCGAGCGCGGCCCACAGCGACAGCGGCACCAAAGCCGACCGCGGCCACGGCAGCGGCCCGCGGCTCGCCGCCAGCGTCCAGCCGACCGCGCACAGTCCGAACAACGCCGTCTCCAGGCCTGAGCTGGCCCAGGTCGCGACCGTGTGGTTGCCGGCGATCGCCAGCAGCACCAAGGTTGCGAGCCACGGCTGTGCGGGCCGCACGGACTCTGGCAGACGCAGCGCCACCAGCCGCCGCGCCAGCAGCGCGAGGCTCAGCAGCGCACAGCCGAACGCCAGCGGATTCGCCGTCTGCGGCGGCGGAAGACCGGTGACGGCCCACACACAGCGCAGCAGCACCACCCACAGAAAGCACGAGTACCCTTCGACCGGCCGGAACGGTGCAGGGTTCCAGACCAGGCCGTGGCCGTCGTGGGCGTTGCCGACGTAGCGGAAGGCGATGAACGCGTCGTCGCACAGAAACCACAACCGCCCAGCGCCGAACCCGAGCAGCGCCGCCGCCACGAGCCACGGCCCGAACCACCGCCAGCGACCGGGCACGGGCTCCCTCATCGACCCACCTGAGCGCGGAACCGCTGTTCGACGGCACGCAGTTCGTCGTCGGTGAGCGGCACGACCTCCGGGTCGACCCGCCGCACACCGCCGTCACTGCGCACGTTCGGCCGCAGCGCTTCGATGTAGCCGGGCGGCGGCTCGCGCTCGTGCGCCATCTGCCGCGGTGGCAACAGCTGCCGCACTGCATCCAGCAACTCGCTCGCGGTGAGCCGTTCGTCGTGGTCCGAGTCGCCGAGCGCCAACAGCAATTCGGCCCACACCTCCGCCGGGACTTGTGGCCCGACCGCCACCAACAAGTGCGCTGCGCCCGCGAGCTCGGCCGCACCCAACTGGCCGTCGCGGTCGGCGTCGAACGCCGGCAACGCCGCTTCGAGCTGCGCCAGCTCGATCGTGGGCGCCGCAGTGGCTGGGCGGTGCCGCGCAATCACCGCATCGCAGAGCCCGTGGCCGTCGAGGATCGCCACGTCCGCCAACGCCCAGGACAGCACGCCGATCGCATCGGCGCGCAGCACGAGCCGCTGGCCGGGCACCGCTCCCTGCACCTGGCCCGGCTTGCGCTCGGGCAGGTTCTGCAGCTGCAGGGCACACGACACCGCGTGCAGCGGCCGCCGGAAGCCGACCGAATGCACCAGGAGCCACGCCTGGTGGCGATCGTAGGTGCGCACCCACGGCCGCAGCAGTTCGGGCAAACGCGGCGCCGTGCGCACGTAGCCCTCGAGTTCGCGGCCGACGAACTGCCGCTCGAGCCACCACCCGGGCACGCCCGCACCGAGCGCGAACAGCAGCGCCACCGCAACCGCCCAGCGCACTTCGGCCCACAGGTCGAGGCACAGCCGCGGCAGAGCCAGAGCACACAGCGGCACCAGGTGCACGAACACCCGGTAGGCGAAGTGGTCGCCACCGACCACCAGCGTGTAGTAACCGACGTGCGCGAGCCAAACCGAGACCGCGACCAGCGCCGGCCAGCGCTGCCGCCACAGCGGCGCCAGGCCGTGCCGCAGCCCCTGCCGCAGCAGCCACGCCACCGCCAGCGGCAGCCACAGCCACAGCGCCTGTTCGACGCAGAAGCAGTAGAGGTAGCGCAGGCCACTCTCCGGCCACGGCGCCACCACCTTGGCGTAGTAGGTGTTCGGCTGCCATTCGCCGTAGAAGCCCTTGCGCCACAGCACGTGCACGAGCGGCACCAGGAGCGGCAGGCAGCCGGCCAGCACCGCGCCCGCTCGCCGCCCGAGCCACCACGACCAGGCCGCGATCGCCAGCGTCGCGAGCACCAGCAAGTCGCCGTCGGGCCGCACCAAATGCGCCGCCGCCGCCAAGCCTGCGAGGCCGAACAGCGGCCGCATTGGCTGCGCAGCACCCGGTGCGCGGCAGCCGAACGCCAGCAGCGTCCAGCCGAGCGCGATCAGGCTGTAGACCGACGTCTCCATGCCGCTGCTCAGCCAGGTGGCGAACGAGTGGTTGCCGGCGATGCCGAGCAGCACCACCGCGGTGAGCCACGGCCGCCACCGTTCGCCCCGCAGGGGCAACGCCAGCCGCTGCAGCTGCCGCGCCACCACCCACAGGATCACCAAGCCCGCGGCGAAGGCGATCGGGATCGCCGCTTGCGGCGGCTCGACTCCGAGCAGCTCCCAGACCAGCCACAAACCAGCCACCCAGCCGAAGCTGGTGTAGCCTTCGACCGGCAGGAACGGCGGCGGGTTCCAGACGAAACCGTGGCCGTCGTGGGCATTGCCGCAGAAGCGGTAGTTGATGAACGCGTCGTCGCAGAACCACCAGAGCGCGACACCACCCCACCACGCCAGACCCATGGCCAGCCCCAACGGCCACCACCGGCGCAGCAGCGAAGGCAGAGTAGGCGATGGCATGCGCCGGCCATGATGCGGCGCGGCCCAGGCGGCGCAAGGCACCACCGCATCGACCCCAGGGCCACCGGGGCCGCAGAGCCCCGCGGCCAGCCAGCGCGGACACCTTGGCATGGCCAGAGAGCCACCTTGCGAAACTGTATTCTCAATCCGAGATACTTGACCTAGAGAACGACAACTCCGGTGCAGCCGCAACCGCCCCCGGCCGATGCTGCGCCGTCCGGTCGTGCTTCTCTGGTCCCGGGGGTCGTCGTGGTGGTCCGGTTCTGGCTCGGCGTGTTGGTTGCCTGCCTGTGCTCCGGCTGCGCCGTGCAGCCGGGCCGCGCCGAGCCCCAACCAGCCCCGACCCTGCTCGCCGTGCTGCCGGCGTCCGGCCCGCGCATCGGCCTCGAGTTCCTGCCACCGGTCGAGGACCACGCGGCCCCGCTCGCCGAGCCGAGCCTGCGCACTGCTGCGCCCCTGGCCCAGGCCACCCGCCCGGAATCCCGCCGGGATCCGGCCCGGGGCGCTTCGCTGCAGCCCTGGCAGCTGCAGCAGACGCCGAGCAGTTTCGGTGCTTCCCTGGCCGAGGCCGAGCAGGTGTTCCGCAAAGCGCACACCATCGATTTCGACGCGATCCAGAACCCGGTCGAACGGGAGACCCTGCGCTTCGTCCAAGACTTGGTCCGTGAAGACTGGCGACGCAGCGGCCGCGCCGGCCGCGAACCGTTCTTCGCCTGGCAACCCCCCGACACCGGCGAACCCCTGCTGTGGAGCGAGGAGCTGGCCGCACGCAACCGCGAAGAGTGGCTGCAGAGCCACGGCCCCGCCCACCTGCGCAAGCCGCTGCAGCAGCTGCTGCGCCGCCTGCCGCTGGTCCGCGACCTCGAACTGGAGATCGCCAAGTTCCGCGCCGAGCACGTGCCGCTGACCCAGGACTACCAGGACCAACACCGCGGCAGTGGTCGGTCGGCACGCTGGTCGGTGCGCCTGCGCCCGAGCCAGCTCCAGGACCCGCTCGAGATGGTGTTCCAGTTCGGCCCACTGCGCCTGGGCAGCAGCCAGCGGCTCGGCAAATTCGCGTTCGTGCAACCGCTCGGGGAACGGCTGCAGGCCGAGGTGCACTGGCGCACCGACTACGAACGCGGCAGCCACTGGTGGCGCGCCGAACTGACCTACCGCTGGTCCTTCTGCACCACTTTGCACTGTGGGTACGGCGATGGCCTGCGCATGCTGCCGAACACCGCCGACGCGGCCTTGCTGGCCGCTGACCCCGACGGCCCACCGCTCCTGGTCGTTTATGCAGTGCACACATTCTGAACCGAGCCCGCGCCGCCGACTCGGGCTCGGCTTCTGGCTCGCGTCCGTCGCTGGCTGCACCACCGTGATGCCGCCAGAGCAGCCACGCCCAGCGCTGCCGTTGCCCGCCGCGGCCGCCACCGCACTGGCCGCGACCACTCCGACCCCGCACCTGCAGCAGCTCGAGCCCACTTCCGCCACCACCTTCCGCGGCGAACTGCGCGGCAACGGCGAGACGGTGCGCTTCCAGTTCTGGCACCGCCCCGGCCCGCCACGCCCGGCCGTGGTGCTGGTGCCGATCCTGGCCGGCGGGGCGGGGCTGATGGCGACCATCGCCGGGCAGCTCGATGGGCTCGGCTACGACGTGCTGCTCGCGGAGCGGGTCGGCAGTGCCATGGTGCCGCCGCAGCGCGGCCCAGACCTCGACCTGCTGTTCCAACGCACCGTGCTGCACCAGCGGCTGCTGCTGGCGTGGCTGGAGGATCCGGGCCCGGCGTTCGCGCCGCCGCCGGCGCGCTTCCTGTTCGGGGTGTCGGTCGGCGGCATCGTGGCCACCGCCACCGCCGCGCTCGAGCCGCGCCTCGACGGCTTGGCCGTGGTGGTCTCGGGCGCCGACCTCGGCTCCCTGGTGACCGACAGCCGCGAAGGGCGGGTCGAACGCTGGCTCGATTGGCGGCTGCGCACCGACGGCGCCGCGCGCGGGGTGGTGGCGGCCGAACTGCGGAGCTGCCTCACGCTGGAGCCGCTGGCGATGGCGGCCGCGGTGCCGACGCGCAAGGTGCTGCTGGTGCACGGGCGCTTCGACGAAGTGGTCCCAGGCGCCAACCAGGATTGGCTGTGGGAAGCATTCGGTCGGCCACAGCGGCTCTTGCTGCCCGCCGGCCACTATCTGGCGGCTGCGGCGCTGGGCACGGTGCTGTCGAAGGCAGACCAGCACTTCGCACGCTGCGCGACCACGCCCCGCCGCCTCGGCGTGGTGTCAGCCGCCGAGCGAACGGATCTTCTCGACCACTGAAGTGGTCGACCGCCCCGCCACCAACGGCACCAGCACCACCTGGCCGCCGTGCGCTTCGACCCATTCGCGGCCGACCACGCCCTTGTCGCGCCAGTCCTCGCCTTTGGCCAGCACCGCTGGCGTCACCGCTTCGATCAGCGCCTTGGGCGTGTCGTCGCCGAACGGCACCACGTAGTCGACCGCCGCCAGCGCTTCGAGCACCGCCATGCGGTCGTCGAGGCCGTTGATCGGCCGACCCGGACCCTTCTGCTGCCGGCGCACCGACTCGTCGGTGTTCACCCCGACCATCAAGGCGTCGCCGTAGCCGCGCGCCTTCGCCAGGTAGTCGCAGTGGCCAGCGTGCAGGATGTCGAAGCAGCCGTTGGTGAACACCAGCCGCCGCCCCTCGGCGCGCAGCCGGCTGCCGACTTCGCGCGCCTGCTCCGGCGTCAGCACCTTGCCGCCGCCGGGCCCCGGCGCCTCGGCGAGCCGCGCCAGGATCTCGGCCCGGCTCGGCGCCCAGGTACCGAGTTTGCCGACCGTGATGCCGGCGGCGTGGTTGGCGAGCCGCAGGCTGTCTTCGAGCCCGACTCCGGCGGCGCGGCAGAACGTCAGCACCGCGACCACCGTGTCGCCGGCACCGGTGACGTCGAACACCTGCCGGGCCTCGGTCGGGATGATCTGGTGGCTGCCGTCCTCGCGCTCGAAGAAGATGCCGTCCTTGCCCAGCGTGACCACCGCGGTCTTGGTGCCAGTGATCTCGCGCAGGCGTTGCGCCGCGCGGTGCAGGTCACCGGTGCCGCGGATCGACACCCCGGTCGCCGCTTCGGCCTCTTCGCGGTTCGGCGTCAGCAGGTCGACGCCGCGGTAGATCGAGTAGTCCTTGCCCTTCGGGTCGACCACCACCACCCCGCCCTGGCTGCGCGCCGCGGCCACCGCCGCTTGGATCACGCGCGGCGTCAGCACGCCCTTGCCGTAATCGCTGAGCAGGACGCTCTTCCACGGGAACGGCCGCTGCCCCAGGATGGTCAGGATCGCCGCCTCGGCGGCGCCGCCCACCGGTGCCCGGCTCTCTTCGTCGACGCGCAGCACCTGCAGGGTCTTCGCCACGTAGCGGGTTTTGCGCGTGGTCGGCCGGGTGCGATCGACCACCAGGGCCTGGGTGTCGATGTCGGCCTGCTCGAGCAGACCACGCAGCTGCCGGCCGGCTTCGTCGTCGCCGATCGCGCCGAGCACCGAGGCGCTGGCGCCGAGTTCGCGCAGGTTCGCGGCCACGTTGCACGCGCCGCCCAGCAAGTAGCGCTCGCTCTCGAACTCGAACACCAACACCGGCGCTTCGGGGGATACGCGCTGGGCGCGGCCGTCGGCGTAGCGATCGAGGATCAGGTCGCCGACCACCAGGATGCGCGTGTTCGGCAGCGCCGCCAGGGTCGCCGCCAACCGTTGGTGCAATGCCCGGTCCATCAGCGTGGCTCCGCGAGGCAACCGCGCGCGGCGGCGGTGGCCAGGATCGCCTGGTGCAGCAGCGGCAGCACGATCTCGTGCATGGCAAGCACCGATTTGCCCTCCTTGGGCGGGCGCTGCACGACGTTGGTCACGGCACGGTACTGCTGGATCATGTCGAAGTTGCAGGTCAGGAAGTCGGCGCCGAGCTGGCCCTTGTTGCGGGCGATCGAGACGGCCTTCAGGAACACCTCGGGCATGATCACGGCCGAACCGACGTTCAGCCACACGCCGTGCTCGAGGCGCCCCACGGTGTCGGCGAAGGTCCAGAAATCGCGCAGGGTCGAGGCCCCCAGAGCCGCGCCGTCGAGCTCGGGGTCCATGTGGGTGATGTCACAGCCGAACGCCACGTGCACGGTGGCCGGCACCGAAAGGCGCGCCGCCTCGGCGAACACCGACAGGTGGCGGTATGGCAGATTGGCCTCCAGGATCGAGCGGCCGATCGCAAGGCCCAGGCCTTCGCCCCGTTCGGCGGCGCGCTTGGCCGCGCCGTTCAGGCCGGTGAAGGTCTCGCGCCAGAAGCCGAACGAACCGTCGGGCAGGTTCGCCGCCACGTCCTCGCTGGTCGCACCCTGGTAGGCGGTCTCCCAGTCGTGGATCGCCGATGCGCCGTTGGTGGCGATGTGGGTGAGCAAGCCGCGGCGCAGCAAGTCGATCAGGAGCGGCGACAGGCCGACTTTGAGCACGTGAGCGCCGAGCGAGATCCCGACTTCGCGGCCCTGCTGGCGGGCGGTGACGATGCGCTCGACGACCTGCTTGAGGGCCTTGCTGCCATAGATGTCCGGCAGGGCCTGGAACCAGTCGAGGAAGCCCGGCACCGGCGGCAGGACCTTGGCGAAGTCGGACTTCTGCACCAGGTTCTTGCGTTCGGCGAGCGGACGGACGCGCAGCGGCCGGCCGGAGCGACCGGGGCGGGGTGCGGGGTCGGGGACGGGGTCGGGGTCGGGCATCGACGCCCGGCATCGTGCAGGGTCGGGACTTTGGGGTCCAGGGTCGAGGTGCTTGGGAGCGCTGGGGGCGGTCAGAACACCCCCGAGCTGCCGTGGCGACGATGCAGCGGCCTGGATGTGCGCCTCCCCCGTAGCCGTTCCCCGCGTTGCCGCGGCTCCCGCGAGATCTTGAGCTGTGCGGCCCGCAACCGCGGGCGGCACAACTCAGAGCGCCCACCAGGGAATCGCCGTGATCTGCTCGTCGATTTGCATCGGCCGCGGCACCCGACAGACCAGGATGCCGCGGTGGCCATGCCCAGACTGCTCGGCGAGGAAGGTGCGCAGGTGCCGCGCGTCGGTGGAATTGGGCCGCTCGGTCCACTTCACCTCGATGGCTGTGATCGCGCCGGCGCGCTCGACGATGAAGTCCACCTCGGCGCCGTCCTTGGTCCGTAGGTAGTGCAAGCTGCCTTGGCCCGAGTAGTGCAGGCGCTTCCACAGCTCGATGCCAACCCACTGCTCGAAGATCGGCCCAGGATTGGCCTGCACCGTGGCGCGCGACACCTGCAGGTTGGCAGCAGCATGACGGACCCCCAGATCGAACAGGAAGAAGCGAGGGGTGGACAGCACCCCCTTTCGTGGACTGCGGGTCCAGGCTGGAACCGAGAAGCCGACGAACATGTCCTCCAACAACTGGTAGTACGACTTCACGGTCGGCTGGGAGACGCCGGAATCGCGAGAAATCGCGGCGTAGTTGACGAGCTGGCCCGACTCGGTCGCCGCCAACTGCAGGAACCGCAGGAATGCCGCCCAGTCCTTCACCAAGGCCTCTCTCCGGATCTCCTCCTCGAGGTGCGCCATGGCGTAGCTGCGCAAGAGCGCTGGACGATCGCGCTCCACTGCGGTGACGATGCCGGGCAAGTCCCCGAACACCAGGCGGGCCTCGAGGTCTGCGGCTGGAAAGAGCTCGGCAGGCGGCTTCCGCCAGGGCAGCGGCACAATCGGCGTCAGGGCCGAAGACTGTGGCGCCGGGCGCTCGCTGGCAACCAGAGGATAGAGGTGATGCAGAAGACACCGCCCCGGCAACAGGTTGGTGCCGGAACTGCGCAGGCGTCGCGCAGAGCTTCCGCACAGAACGAACCGCCAACGTCTGCGGTCAGCGTCGTAGAGATGCTGCACCGCGTCGAACAGAGCCGGGACGTTCTGCGCTTCGTCCACGAACACCCACGCGGGGCCGCGGCCCTTGGGCAGAGCTCGGCACTCCGCCGCGAACACGCCGGGATCCACCAGGTAGCGCCCCCGGACGCCCGGCTCGGCCAGGTCGATCGCCATGGCAGCTTCGGGCAAGAGGGTCCGGAGCAGCGTCGACTTCCCGGTCTGACGCGCACCGAACAGGATGTGCACGTAGGGCCGCCGCAGCTTGGCAGCGAGAGGGAGTTGGATCCAGCGCGAGAACACGCAGGAAACGTTACGCGATATTTCTAAAGCTGGTTTTACTTTTCTCGTAGTTTTCCATACCTATGCTCATGAAGCATCGCCTGCGGCACCGGCCACGACCGACGCCCCCGAATCGCCCGGGCGCAACCTGGATGCAGCAGGCCGTTGGCGACCGCCGGCGCAGTCGTCACGACATCCTTGCAGTCCGCAACGTTCTCCTCCATTCGGCCGGCTCACGTTCGCGGCGCGATGCCGCACCGCAGCAGCCCCCCACCCGTCACCCCTTGCCCGCCCCCGCCAACACCAACTCCGCCAGCCGATGCACCAGCGGCTGCAAGCGCACCTTCTCCAGATTGCACAGCACCACCACCACCAACCCCGCGTCCGGCATCACGAACAGCATCGTGCTGACCCGTGGCTGCGCACCGGTGTGGAACACCACCTTGCGCCCCTGGAACTCCCCGAGCCGGAAGCCGAGCCCGTAATCGGTCGGCGTGCCATCGCGCAGCCGCTGCGGCGTCCACATGGCTTGCAACGACTCCGGCCGCACCAGCTTGCCCGCCAGCAGCGCGTGGGCGAACCGCACCACGTCGGGCGCCGAAGCGCACAACCCACCGCCGCCCACCTTGTAGCTGGCGTCCATCAGCACGCTGTTCTGCAGCTCGTTGCCGACGAACACGTAACCCTGCGCCCGCCCAGGAATCAGCCGCCGCAGATCGTCGTCCTGGAGCGTCGCCGCCCCTGCGGGCAGCGCCACCCGTTCGCGGACCAACGCGGCGAACGGTTTGCCACCGACCTGTTCGAGGGCCGCGGCCACCAAGTTGTAGCCGTAGGTGCTGTAATGGAATGCCGTGCCCGGCTCGTGCAGCAGCGGGTCGGCGGCGAACCGATCGATCGCTTCGGTCTGCTTGGCGAAGCGGAACGTGCTCTCGGCCTCTGCGGGGCGGTAGTGGCGGACCCCCCCGAGGTGCGCCAACAGCAGCCGCGTGGTGACCGGCCAGGGCTGCTTGGGCCAGCCCGGCACCAGGCCGGCGAGGTCCGCATCCAGGTCGAGGCGCGGTGCCCCGGCGCGGCCCGGCTCGGCGAACTGCATGGCCAGGGTCGCCGTGATCGGCTTGGACAGCGAGGCCAGCCGATACACCGTGGCCGGCCCCGCCGGCACGTCGTTCTCCACGTCGGCCCGGCCGAAGCCGCGGGCGAAGACCACCGCTCCAGACCAGCCGATCGCGCAGCTCAGGCCAGGAATGCGCTCTTGCGCACAGAACGCAGCCGCGGCTTCGGCAGCCGCAGGGGCAAAGGCCGGGGGTTCCTGACCACGGGCCCCGCCCAGGACCAGGACGAGAACTGCGCAGTGGCTGGCGAGCAAGGACTTGGCGACCACGGTGGTGAACGCGCGACATTACGCCCGGCCACGGAGCCGCGGCCGGGGAACCATGGAATTCGCAGCAACGCCCGCAAGGACCGCAAAGGCCCCGGCCGATAACCGAGGCCGCTGCCTCAACCCATGCGTACTCTGCCCCTGTTCGTGGCCGCCACGGCACTTCCCGTCCTCCTGACCACGGCCATGGCTTGGCCGGCGTTCGGCCTGCGCGGCCACTGGGCGATGTCGGCGCTCTGTGCCACCGCCGGCGCCGCGGCGGCCGTGGTCGCCCGGCAGGTGGGGCGCCAGCACCGCGAAGTCGCGAACTTGGCGCGTACCTTGGGGGCGGATCCAACGCAGAATCTCGCGGCGCACTGTGCGGCACAGCAGCAAGCGCGTGGTCGCCAACTCGCCCAGGTCCAGACCGCGCTGCAGACCACCGCGGCCAAGGCGGCCACGGTCGAGCAGAACGGCCGCAGCGTCGCCTCGGGCGTCCGGGACCAGGCCGCGAACCTGCAGCTGATCAGTGCGGC
>JAEUHP010000259.1 GCA_016795295.1 Planctomycetota bacterium
CTACAGATCCGCGCCGGTCTACAGATCCGCGCGGGCCGCCGCCTCGCTGACCGGCGAGTGCTCCGGCTGCACCGGCTGTTTCGGCAAGTGCAGCACGAACGTCGACCCGACGCCGACCACGGACTGCAAAGCCACCCAGCCGCCGTGGCCCTGCACGATCTCCTTGACGATGTGCAGGCCGAGGCCGGTGCCACTCACCCCCGCCGTGTTGCTACCGCGCTCGAAGCGCCGGAACAGCCGCGGCAGGTCGGCTTCGGGCACGCCGATGCCATTGTCGGCCACCGCGATCCGCCACTCGTCGCCACCATCCTCGACCGACACGCGGACTTCCGGCGCCACCCCCGGCCGGGCGTAGGCGATCGCGTTGCCCAGCAGATTCAGGAACACCTTGGTCAGCGCCCAGCCATCGGCACAGACCCTGCCGAGGCCAGCACACTCGATGCGCCCCCCACACTGGTCCAGTTCGGGCTGCAGCGTGCGCACCACCCCGGCCACCAGCGCCTGCAGGTCGGTGTCGGCGAACTGCATCTGCATGCCGTCGTGGTCGAGCCGCGAACTGTCCAGCAGGTCGTGCACCATGCGGTCCATCTGCTGCGCCGCCAGCAAGCCGTTCTGCACCGCCTGGCGCACCGGTCCCGCCAGTTCGCCGAGATAGCCCTTGTCGAGCGTCGACAGCAACAAGCGCAGCGCCGACAGCGGCTTGTTCAGGTCGTGCACGGTCTGCTGCGTCGCCTCGACCAGGTTCTGCACCTTGCGCTCGAGCAACAGGCGCTGTTCGTCGAGTGCACCGTAGCGCTGCGCCAGCTCGAGGTTCGACTGCACCGTCTGGTCCAGCAGGCGCCCGTCGCCGTCGCCGTCGCTCGGCTGCGGCGGCGCCGTGAAGTCGATCGCGGCACTGCCCAGGTCCACTTCCAGGTCGTCGTCGGACAACACCTGTTCGCCGGGCAGCCCGGCCGCCGCGCCGCCCGCGGACTCGCGCAGCTCGTACCGGAGGTCGCCGTCGTCGTCGCCGGCGGCCTGGTGCGGCTGCCGGCGCACGGCCGATTCGTCGCTAAGCGCCAGGCGCAGCCCGTCCGGCAGCGGCTCCGGCACCGCGAACCGCTCCTGGGGCAGCTGTTCTGCCGGCACCACGGTTCGCGCGCGGCGGGCGGCATCGGCGATCTGCCACAGTTTGGTGCGCACACCCTCGGCGATCGCCGCCGAAGCATCCTGCCCAGCGGCGATGCCGTACTGCGCCACCTTGCTCTCGACCATCAGCGCCGCCGCGTGCACGAACGCTTCGAACACGCCGTGGCCTTCGGTGGCCACCGACGGAAACGCCGCCAAGTCGGGACGGAAGCGGAACTGCTGGTCGAGCTCGTCCTCGCCGAGCACGGCGGGCAGGTCGCGCTTGTTGTATTGCAGCACGATCGGAATCGCTTCGTCCGAGCCCAGCGTCGCGCGCAGGTTGTCGCGCATGCTCTGCAGCGATTCGAGATTCTCCTGCAGGCGGCTGCGCTGGCTGTCGACCACGAACACCACCGCATCGGCGCCCTGCAGCACATAACGCCGCATCTGGCGGTACTTCGGCTGGCCGGGCACCGTGTAGCCCTGGATGCGGATCTTGTAGCCACCGACGTTGCCGAGGTTGATCGGCAGGAAGTCGAACAACAGCGTCGAGTCTTCCTCGGTGTTGATCGATACCAGCTTGACCTCGTTGCGCGGGCAGAAGATGCCGTGCACCTGCTGCAGGCTGGTGGTCTTGCCGCCGACGCCGACGCCGTAGTACACGAGCTTGGCGTGGATGGTTCGTTCGGCGACGTTGATGAAACCCATCGGGGAAGACACCGAAACGGTGTCCCGGCATCATCGGCAGGGTGCCCAGGCCAGCTTCAGCGGCGGTCGCGGGGGCGCCCTGGCGCGGGACGCCCGGCCGGCGTGGGGCCCGCTTGGGGCAGCACCGCCACGGCCCGCGGCGGCACGGCCAACAAACCCTGAACCGCTCTTGCCACCGCCTCGGCCGACACCGCCGACAGCGCCTCACGGTGGGGCAACGGCACCGCCGCCCGCAGGTGCTGGGCCAGGCGCCGGCCCAGGTCTTCGGGCGCCGCACCCAAACGCCCCAGTTCGGCGGCCGGCCAGGGCCACAGCCCCAGCTCGCCGCCGAGCGCCGCGGCCGCCGCAGCGACTTCGGGCCCTGCGGGCGGCGTCTGCTGCAGCGCCGCGAGAAAACGCTGCAGTTCGTGCTCGGGCTCGGCCCGATCGGCGTGGTTCGGACCGCGCCGCGCGAACACCACCAGCGGCTCGGCCGCGGGCCAGTCCCAGGTGATGCGCGAAAGCCGAGCCGCGGCCTCCGCCGGCCGGTACGGCAATGCCACCGCCGCGCGCGCCCGGGCCACTTCGAGGCCGAGCGCCAGCGCCGTGGGATCCACCGTGGCCGGCACCGCGAACACCTGCGCGACGAACGGCCCATCGACCCGCGGGTGGTGCAGCACCGGCAGGCTGGGCGCCGCCACCGAACAGGCCGGCGCCGGCGCGGTCCAGCCCACGGCGGCGGGCAGCGGCGCCGCACCGGGGTCGACCGGCAGCCGCCCCACCGCCAAGCCCACCGCCGGCGCGAGCGGCCCGAGGCTGGCCTGCACCTGCGATGCCGTGAGACCGGCCAGAGCCGTGGCGCTGCCGCGCCGGCCGTGGCGGTCCAGGTCGCCGCCGAACCACGCCACGGCCCCCAGCGCCGGCACGACCTCGCCGGGATAGAGCCAAGCCGCGTCGTCCGCGGCCAGCGCCGCGCGCGCCACGCCGAGCGCCAGGTGGTCCGCACCGGGCGCCACCGCGTTGGTGAACCGGCGCAAGAACTCGGCGCCCTGCGCGAACCGGTCCGGCCCCACCACCACCCACACCGCACTGCGCCGCGGGCCGATGCTGATGCCACTGGCCAACACCTCCGGCACTGCGGCGCGGGCGGCCTGGAGGCGCAGTTCGCCGGTCACCGCCACCACGCCGCGCGCCACGGCCGACTCGGTGTCGTAGCCGCCCGCGTAGCCGAGGCCCAGCGCCACCACCGGCAGCTCGGGCAACGGCTGCCACTGCCAGTGGGGTGCGGGGCCTTGCGCGGCCAACGCCGCAGCCACGGCGAGCGCGCCGACCAGGCGAACGGACCTCATGCTGCCCACCGGCCACCGCACAGCGTGAGCACCCGGTGGGCGACCGCCGCGGCGAGTTCGGTGTCGTGGGTGGCGAAGCCGAGGGCGAAACCGAGCTCGCGCTGCAGCGCCAGCAGCTCGGTGAACAACCCCGACGCCGCCGCGGCGTCGAGGCCGGCGGTCGGCTCGTCGAGCAGCAGCACCCTGGGTGCCACCGCGAGCGCCCGTAGCAGCCCGGCGGCGCGGCGTTCGCCGCCGGACATGCGTTGGGCGGTGCGCTGCAGCAGTGCGTGCGGCAGGCGCAGCGCGGCGAGCAACCGCGCCACCAGCGCGGCGTCGGCACCCACTTCGTCGAGCAAACTGCCCAAGGTGCGGCCCGGCGTCAGGCCGGCCCACGCGTCCTGGCCGCAGAGCTGCACGTGGTGGGCAGGCTCCGGCCGGCGCACGGTGCCGCGCTCGGCCGCCCGCCGGCCGGCGAGCACGGCGAGCAGCGTGCTCTTGCCGACTCCGGACGGGCCGGTCACGGCGAGCACTTCCCGCGGCCACAGGCAGAGATCCAGCCCGGCCAGCACCTGGCGCGCCCCGAACTGCACTTCGAGACCGCGCGCCTCGAGCTGCGGCGGGCCCGCCATGACCAATGGCGGTGGCGGTGCTGGCGGGGCCACCGCCGGCGGCTGGCCCGCGGCGAAGCAACCGTGCCCGGCCACCAACACCAAAGCGCCGAGTTCGCCGGGCAACTGGCGGTCGTGGGTGGCGAGCAACAGCGCCGCACCAGCCGCGCGCAGGGCCTGCAGTTCGGCCACCACCCGAGCGCGCGACCCCGCATCCAGATGCGCGGTCGGCTCGTCGGCCACCACCAGCCGCGGCCGGCGCAACCGGGCGAGCGCGAACAGGAGCCGCTGCGCTTCGCCGCCGGAGATCTGGTGCGGCCACCGCCGCAACAACGCTTCGGGCAGGGCGATGCCGAGCGCCTGCAGCACCGCGAGGACCGCCGCGGGTCCGGCACCGGTGAGTTCGTGCAGCTGGCGGTCGATGCGCTGCAGCGGGTCGAAGGCCGCGGCAGCGTCCTGGGGCAGCAGCACCACTTCGGTGCGCAGGATGCGCTGCCAAGATGCACCGGAGAGTGCGGCACGCGGTTCGCCGCACCAAGCCACCTGTCCTTGGCTCGCTGCCGCCGCATCCTCCAGCAGGCCGAGCAGCCCACGCAGCACCGTGCTCTTGCCCGAACCGGGCGGCCCGAGCAGCACCACGGCGGCCCCCGCTTCGAGGCGCAGCTCCGGCAGGGCGATGGTGAACCCATCGGCCCGGCGCACGGCGAACGCATCGGCTACGAGCAGCGGCGGCACTCCGGCATGGCACGGCATCCGGTCGCCGAGTGCAAGGGGCACGCGGCGATCGGCTACTCGCCGGGCACCAGGCGCACGTCCACCACCCACCCCGCCAGCATCGCGAGATCCTGCGCGGTCAGCGGCTCGACCGAGAACGCGTCGTACTTCGCCACCAGCCACTGCACCCGCTGCTCCGGCGTCATGCCCACTAGGTCCTGGCGTTCGCGACCCGACAGCGCCAGCAACCGGTGCAACGCCCCCCACCGCGCCACGCGGAAGTCGTTGGGCAGCACGGTGAAACCCGGCAGCAGCGCGACCAGCGTGCCCAAGGGCCCGCCCTGCACTTCGAGGTCGCCGCGCACGGCGGCTTCGAGCGACACCACCAGCTCGGGCACCAGCAGCACCGGCGTCGCCACCACGTCGCCGAGCAGGCACCAGCCCCAGTTCGGCCCGAACGCGCCCTCCCAGCGCCCGTTCTGCAGCCAGACCTCGAGCTGGTCGTGCGAGCCGTCGTCCCACACCACCTGCTGCGCGAAGCGTTCGCGGGCCAAGCCCACGCAGGAACCGAGCGACAGCAACAGGCACCCCAACAGTGCCGAACGGCAGCGCCACCACGAAGTCGTCATCCGCGCAGATCTCCATCCACCGTGCGGCGGAGGCCAAGAGGGTTGTCGTCGCGCAGCTCGAGCGGCAGCAGCTCGGCCGGCCAGTCCTGCCAACAGACCGGCCGCACCCAGCGCTGGATCGACGTCACGCCGACCGCAGAGAACCGCGCGTCGGTGGCCGCCGGATAGGGCCCGCCGTGCACCATGGCACTGCACACTTCGACCCCGGTCGGCACGCCGTTGGCGATCAGGCGGCCCACCTTGCTGCGCAGTGCGTCGATCACGGCATGGAACTCTACGAAGTCCTCGCGGGTGCCGTGTACCGTACCCGTCAAATGTCCGTCGAGCGCTTGCACCACCGCCAGCAGCTCGCCGGCGTCGCGGCACGGCGCGCCGAGCACGGCCGGGCCATAGATCTCGTGCCGCAACCGCGGGAACCGCTGCAGCAGTTCGCCGCTGCCGAGCACCAGGGCCGGGCAGACCGCGGTGGCGGCACCGGCCGCACCCGTGGCGCCCGCCGGCCCTGCGCCGCCGGCCGGCGCCACCGCCACCTGCACCGGCAGCGCGCGCACTTCGGCCAGCGCCTGCTCGTATCCAGCACGAATGCTCGGGTGCACGGTCGGGCCAGCCGGGGCGGCCTGGAGCCGCGCGGCCAAGGCCGCCGCGAACTCCGCAGCACCCGGCCCTGCGCACCACAGCACCAGCCCGGGACTGGTGCAGAATTGGCCCATCGCCAGCAGCGCCGAATCGGCGAGCTGCCCGGCCAGGGCCGGACCACGCTCCCGCAGCGCCCGCGGCAGCACCAGCACCGGGTTCATCGACCCCATCTCCGCGAACACCGGAATCGGGGCGCTGCGGCCAGCCGCCAGGTCGAACAGCGCACGCCCGGCCCGGTGCGAGCCGGTGAACCCGACTGCGGCCACCGCCGGGTGCTGCACCAGCACAGCACCGGTGCCCGGTTCGCGGCCGTGCAGCAGCGCGAAGGTGCCCGGTGGCAGGCCCTGCGCCTGCACCGCCGCCTGGACCACGCGCCCCACCAGCTCCGAAGTGCCGGGATGCGCCGGGTGGCCCTTGACCAGCACGGGACAGCCGGCGGCCAGGGCCGAGGCGGTGTCACCGCCCGCCACCGAGTAGGCGAGCGGGAAGTTGCTGGCGCCGAACACGACCACCGGCCCGAGCGGCACCAGCATGCGTCGCAAGTCGGGCTTCGGTGTGCCCGCGCGCTGCGGATCGCCACGGTCGATGCGGGCATCGACCCACGAGCCCTCGGCGACCAGCGCCGCGAACTGCCGCAGCTGGTTCACGGTGCGGGTGCGCTCGTTCTGCAGCCGGCCCAGCGGCAGCGCGGTCTCGGCCGCGACCCGCTGCAGCAGCGGCTCACCGGCGGCTTCGAGGCCATCGGCGATGGCGCGCAACAGGGCCGCACGGGCCTGGCCCGGCAGCGCGCGCAGGACCGGGGCCGCCGCCGCCGCCGCCGCCGCCGCGGCTTCGATCTGCTCCGGCCCCGCTTCGCGGTAGACCGGATCGAGCCCGGTGCCCCGCAGCGGATCGATCGCGGCGAACGGTGCCCCGGTGCCGGGCTCCGCCCGCCCTGCGATCAGGTGGACGCCGGTCGGCGCCGTCATCGCCGCACCTCGGGCCGGGCCTGCAGCGCGGTCTGGATGGTGCGCAGGGCCTGTTCGCGCAGCGCCCCCTGCACCACCTGGCGCGGCGCGCGCACCCGTTCGTCGCCCTGGCCGACCGCGGCCTGCACCAGCTTGATGAGCTGCACGAACTCGGGCACGGTGTCGAGACGCAGCAACGGCAGAAACCAGCGGTAGAGTGCTTCGGCTTCGGCGGTGCGGCCCGCGCGCGCCAGTTCGAACAGGCGCACCGATTCGTGCGGCAGGGCGTTGACCAGCCCGGCGACCCAGCCGGTGGCGCCGGCGGCGACGCCTTCGACCACCATGTCGTCCATGCCCACCAGCACCGACAGGCGCTCGCCGAGCAGCGCGCGGATCGCCGTGACGCGACGCGCATCGCCGCTCGACTCCTTGACCGCCACGAGGTTGGGGTGCTGGGCCGCCAGTTCGGCGACCACCGTGGCCGTGAAGTCGGTGCCGTAGGCCGGCGGGTTGTTGTAGAGCATGCACGGCAGTTCGGTGGCGCGCAGCACGGCCGCCACGTGGGCGACCATCTCCTGCATCGGGCCCTTGTGCACGTACGGCGGCAACACCATCAGCCCGCGGCACCCCGCGCGCGCCGCCGCCTGGGCCAGCGCCACCGCCTGGTGGGTGCCGAGCGCAGCGATGCCCGGCAGCACTGGCTGGTCCCCGGCGGCTGCCACCAGGGTCTTCAGGATCGCCACCTTCTCGTCGACGTCGAGCGTGGCGCCCTCGCCGAGCGAGCCGAGCGGGATCAGGCCCGCGCAGCCGGCGCCGAGCTGCCAGCGGGCGTGTTTGGCCAGAAAGTCGTGGTCGACCTGGCCATCGGCGCGGAACGGGGTGGTGATCGCGGGCAGAACGTTCGTGAACGGGTGCGACGGCATGCGCTGCGCAGCGAACGGCCCACCCCGCGTCCGCGCAAGCCCGGGCCCCGGAATGCGCCCCCCCCCGCACGGCTGGAGGGTGGCACGCAGAGCCCCGTTCGGCGATGGTTCCGCCCCATGACCGCCCCGTCCGACCGCGACACCCAGACCAAGATCGCCCAGAAGATCTGCCTCGACCGCAGCCGGCGCCACGTGTTCCTGTGCTGCGACCAGAGCAACCCCAAGTGCTGCAGCAAGGAGGACGGGCTGCGCTCCTGGGAATACCTGAAAGCACGGCTCCAGGAACTGGGCCTGTCCGAGGCCGGCGGGGTGCAGCGCACCAAGGCCAATTGCCTGCGACTCTGCGCCGGCGGACCGATCGCGGTGGTCTACCCCGAAGGGGCCTGGTACGGCGGCTGCACGCCCGAAGTGCTCGAACGCATCGTGCAGCAGCACCTGATCCGCGGTCAGGTGGTGCAGGAGCACCTGATCACGCGTGCGCCCCTGGCCGGCGGCGGTCTCGACATGAAGGGCGACTGGAACCGCCGCGCCGCGGAGAACGCGGAGTACTACATCGCCACCGCCGCCCCCGACGCCGGCGATGCGTTCCGCAGTTCGGGCGAACGCGACGTGAAAGCGTTCTTCCTCGGGCTCGAGCACCTGCTGCACAAGGGGCAGACGGTGGTCGACATCGGTTGCGGGATCGGCCGGATGGACGAGTTCGTGGCGCCGCACGTGCAGCAGCTCACCGGGGTGGACGTCAGCGGGGAGATGGTGAAGAAGGCCACGGCCCGGCTGGCGCATCTGGCCAACGTGCGCTTCGTCGAGGGCGACGGGTACCACCTGCCGCTGCCCGACCAGAGCCGCAGTCTGGTGTTCTCGCACATCGTGCTGCAGCACACGCCACGGCACGTGACGCTCGGGTACCTGGGCGAGGCGTACCGGGTGCTGCAATCCGGTGGACACCTGGTGTTCCAGATGCCGGAAGTCGCACCCGGGGCGCCGAAGGACCCGCCCGGCGACGACACGTTCGAGATGCGGTTCTGGCAGGAGAGCGATCTGCGCGCCGCGGTGGAGCGGCTCGGGTTCCGCTGGGTCGATTGCCGGCGGTTCCCGGTGGTGACGGAGTATCTGAACTTCAACCAGCTGCGCATCTGCTGTCAGAAGCCGTGAGCAACGACGTTCCGCCGCTGGTGCTGCTGTGGGACGGACCGCGTACGGCGAAGACCACGGTGGTGTTGGGCCACGGCGCGGGTGCCGGGATGGACCATGCGTTCCTGCGCACGATCGCCGAAGGGCTGGCAGCTCATGGGCTGTCGGTAGTGCGCTTCGAATTCCCCTGGCAGCGTTCGGTGCGAATGGGTCGTCGGCGGCCACCGGATGCGCTGCCGGTGTTGCAGGAGGAACTGCGGCGGGTCGCCGGGCAGTGTTCGAGCGAGCGGCTGGTGCTGGCCGGGAAGTCGCTCGGGGGGCGGGTGGCGACGACGGTGGCCGACGAGCTGGGGGCGGCCGGGGTGGTGGTGTTCGGGTATCCGTTCCATCCGCCGGGGCAGCCGGAGCGGCTGCGGACGGGGCATCTGGCAGGGCTCACGACGCCGACGCTGATCCTGCAGGGGGAACGGGATGTGTTCGGGTCGCGGGCCGAGGTGTCGGAGTACGTGCTGTCACCGGCGATTTCGGTGGAGTGGTTCGAGGCTGGGGATCATTCGTTGGTGCCAACGGTGCGGAGTGGGTTCACGGCGGAGGGGCATTTGGCGAGGGCGGTGCGGGTGGCGGCGGGGTTCGTGCTGGGGAGGTAGAGGGGTGTCTCTACACTCCCCCCCCCATGCCCCCGGTTGCACACCCCTCCCCCCGCCGCACCCTCAGCACCCTCGCCCTCCTCGCCGCCTGCACCACTTCCCCATCCCCGCCACCCCCCTGCACCCAAGACCTCCTCGCCATCGCCCGCGACTACCCCAGCTGGCCCCGAGTCTCCGACCAAGCCAACTTCGCCCCCACCGACTGCCGAATCCCCCCGCCCGCCGGCGTCCAGCGCAGCACCAGCGAACACACCGCCACCCACGGCCAGAAGCTCTACTTCCTGTTCGCCCGCCACCCCGACCACTACCGCACCGGCACCGACCCGAGCCCCACCGGCCAGACCCTCGTCAAACAGTCCTTCACCGCCGAACCCGTCGCCGCCGACGCCGTTCCCCACCTCCCGAACCCGGGGCCTTTCGGCCGCACCATCCCTGCCGAATACCGCCGCGACGGCGACCAGACCTTCCGCACCGGCGAACCCCGCGAACTCTTCGTCATGCACAAGTACCCACCCGACACCCCCGACACCGACCAGGGCTGGGTCTACGCCGTCCTGAGCCCCGACGGCACCCGCGTGCTCGCCGCCGGCGCCCTCCAGACCTGCATGAAGTGCCACACCGAAGCCACCACCGACCGCCTGTTCGGCATGTACCGCGAACGCCGCCGCTGA
>JAEUHP010000272.1 GCA_016795295.1 Planctomycetota bacterium
AAAGCGAAGTCGGCGCCGGTCTTCTCTGCGAAGTTGTCGACCTGGTCGTGCATCAGCGACTGCAGCGGCGACACCACCACGGTCAACGCTCCGCTGCGCAGGTAACGGGCGATCGCCGGCAGTTGGAAGCACAGCGACTTGCCGCCGCCCGTCGGCAGCAGCGCCAGGTGTGGAGTGTTCGCCAAGCCCGCGCCCACGATCGCCGGTTGCGCGGGTCCGCCATCGGGCAAGGTTGGCTCCTTGCGAAACCCAGGAAAACCGAACCAACGCCGCAGCAGGCCTTCGGCGTCGTGCACGGCGCGGCACCACACACAATCCGCCGCGGCACAGGCCCGTTCGCGCAACTTCGCCACCAGTTCGCGGCTGGCCTGCGCTTGGCGGCGCACCCACGCCGGCAGCACCGAGGGCGAAGCGTGCTCTGCGGTGCCCGCGACGCGCAGCCACGCCAGCACGAACGGCAGCGCGAAGCGTTCGTCCGCCGGCCAATCGGCGCAGGGCGCGAAGGCGGCCACCGCGGTCCGGCACGCGCGCGTCTGCAGCCAGGCTGCGAGTTCGGCGTCGAGATCCCTCGCTGGCAGGCACAGACCGTCCAGCCACCGTGCGGCGCCAGCCGCCGCCGCCGGAGACACGGTGGCCATGGCGGCCACGGTGGTGCTGTGCAGCAGGCGGCCGAACGCGGGATCGTCGGCCACGGTGTGGGCCAGGCGCTGGGCGGCATCCTCGAGCAGGCGCCGCGCCAAGACAGCGTCGTGGGTGGGATCGTTCGCGGTGTCGCGGACCAGCTTGTAGTCCTTGACCAGTTTGTGGTACGGGTATTCGGCGAAGGCGAGGGCGGACCACACCAGGCTGTCGACCGCGGGCAAGGCGAGCAGGGGCAGGTCGGGTGCCTGCTTCGCGAGCCAGGGCAGGTCGTGCCACAGGATGTTGTGGCCGAAGACGAAGTCGGCGCCGGCCGTCATTGCGGCCAATCGGGCGCGGGGCAGGGTGGCGGATGGGCTGGCGAGGCGTTCGTTGCCCCGGATGGCGCCGAGTGCCGTGAGGCGTTGGTCGGCACCAAGCTCGAGGTCGATGCCGAGTCCGTTGGTTGGATCGAGGGGCACGCGGGGACGTCTCAGCGCAGGATAGGGAGAGTAGTGGCGGCTGCCCAGGGGAATGAGTCGGTATGGGTGGGGTGGCGGTCTGCTGCTGTCGGGAGGGGCGCTTGACGGCTCGCCGGGGCGGCGCTCCCATTGCTGTTCCCGCTCGATCGGCGGCGCGAGAAGGTGCTGTTGGTGCAGGCGGTTCGGCAGCGTATGGAATCGGAGCCTCAGACCGGCATGGAGCCACGGTTGGCGCAGTCCCTCGGGCGGCTGCGGCACGTGGTCCGGCGTCTACTGCCGGACTCGTGGGGGTGTGAGGAACTGGTGTCGAACCTGCAGTTGCGGCTGTCCCGTGCGTTGGCGGCTGGTGTCGTCGTTCGGTCGTACGACGCGTTTTTTCTCGCGGCGTTGCCGGAGGAGTTGCAGCATTGGCGTCGGGAGCAGGCGCGTTGGCGGCGGTGGGCGGGTTCGGCTGCGGCGGAGGATGGGCTTGGGGCAGCCGAGGAGCTGGCGGAGCTGACCGAGGCGCAGGTGCGAGCGGTCGGGGGTTGGCTGCCGTCGCCTTTGGGTGGCTGGTTGGTCGACTGGTTGTCCGGGGCGGCGGACGAGACTCTGGCGGCGCGGGACGGAGTGGCTGTGGCGGCGATCCGGAAACGCTGGTCGCGTCTGCGGGCCTACATCGAGCAGCCCAGCGTGCTCGAGAAAATCATGGACTTCCCGGTCACAAACGAGGGGGGTCCGGCACCTATAGCGATGGATGGCGTTGGTCCGGTGGATTCCGGAGCGGCGCCGAACCCCGAACCCCGAACCCCTGATCAGCACAACGGACCACCATGAAGACCATGATCGCAGTCGCAATGGCGCCCCTGCTCCTGTTTCCATCATTCGACTGCCTCAACGGCGCAGAGACCCCGAACACTGCGGGAGAGAGTTCTGCCTGGCTGGCGGCAAGCCAGCCTCCGCTCCTGCCTACCATGGTTCCCATTCTGGCTTACGACTTCACCCGCAACGGCGAATTCGCGCCAGAATCGGCATCGAGTCGCGACATCGATGCCGCGAATGGCAAGGTGAAGGCCTATGCAGCAGTGCGACCGTTGGTGGAGACCGGCTGCACTGCCACTCTCGAAGCGCTGGAGGACGGCACCATCGTCTTTCACGGCTGTCCGACGTACACCTGCGGCTTCTATCAGGGAATCGCGGACGAGTGTCAGTCCAGTTGGGGGGTAGGCAATGTGATGGTGGCATGCAAGTGCAGGCACAAGGGTTACTTCGGTGTCCTTTGCCGGGCCGTGGTCTCTGTCCCTTCTCAGGGGTCGGTCACCTGGGACTGCTTTCTGGAGAATTGCATGTCTGAAGAGGGTTGCATGAAGGCCGATGCCCCTCTCGTCGGCGGTCTGTTCGCGGGCTGCAAGTGCTGAACAATGGCCAGTCACACCATGGTGGCAAGGATATTCGCGGCAGGCGTTCTCGGTGGGCTGCTGTGGCTGTTCTGGTCACAGCTTCAGCAAGTGCCGGTGGCCGGGTCGGGCTCTCCTTCAGGAGCCAAGAACAGTTCTGAAACA
>JAEUHP010000027.1 GCA_016795295.1 Planctomycetota bacterium
GGGGGGGCGGGGTGTGGGCGGGTGTGGGGCAATGTCGTTGGCTTTTTGGGGCATAATGTTCCCCCCCCCCCCCCCTCTACTAAGTGAGGCGGGATGCCCGCTCCGAAGTCGGCAACCTGTGACCGACCTCTGCCCCCCCCATCCCAAGAACTTCAACCCGTTACGCACATGACCGCTACATACCGTAGGTTCCTTCTTCCTGCACTGCCAATGTTGGCCGCGGCTCTGATGGCCTGTGCTTCGGGCCCACTTTGCTACCGCCTTGGCGAGTTCACCGCGTGCAGTCAGGCAGATTCGGGGTACAAGCCCTCCATCGTTTGCCCCAATCCCAGCGGGCAACCATGGAGCTGCCCTGCGGGTATTCCGAGCCTCGACCAGAAGGTGCAACGTTGCCCACAGACGCATGCCGGTGAATACGGCCGCACAGTATGCAACGACACGGATCAGACCTCCCGCTGTGTTTGGAAGAAGCCAGTGTGCGGCCCCAATCCAGGGGATTGCTCCTTGGAGGCCAACAACACGGACAACCAAGTCAACAAGCAGGTGCTCGCCGGCGAGGAGTGTGTAGGCTCCGGCGGTTGAGATAAACAACAGCAAGCATGGCTGTCCAGACGTGACACGCCCCATGGCACCACGACCGAGCAAGGCAGGAGTAGCCCCTAAGCCATCAAGAGTCATCGACTCGGTCGTCTTGGGACGCTTGATTCTGCACGGCGCCTTCACGCTCCTGTTTGCTGCCGGCCTGGGGAAGCTAATCGACGTCAGTTCGTTCGTCCAGTCGATGCAGGGCTGGTCAGTGCTGCCTTCCATGCTCATTCCCTTTCTGGCGTTCGTTCTGCCAGCTTTCGAGATGTGGCTAGCTTTGCGTTGGTGGAGCGCGGTAGGCAGGCGCCAGTCCATACTCATGGCCCAGATCCTGGTGGTAGCAGCAACCATGGCGTACGCCTTCGAGTATTGCCTGCGCCCGAACCCTCCAGAATGCGCCTGCTTCGGCTTGTGGAGCTCTTATCTGGAAAGCGTTGCCAGCGGCAAGTTCGTTCTGGCGCGCAATTTGGTTCTGTTGCTCCTCATAAGTGGATCCGCTCTCCTGTTGGACATGGCGGAGTCGACTGACTGTGCATATGCAGAAGCACGCAAATTGCCGGGAACTCCATGAAGATGCGCAAATCAACACAATTCTCTTTGTCACTGTGCACACTTGCGCTTGCAAGCCTTATTGGATTGCAACTCTGGGATATTGGCCCAGCGCATGCGCCGGAAGCACTGGGCCGTTTGCCAGACAGAGACTTGCCGGCACCTCAGTCCGACAGGCTCCCGGAGCACGATCATGCATCCGAACAGAGGCTGCCCAGCGACAGCTCGGGCGCTCTGAATCCACCCGGAGTCTATTGCGTGGCAGTGAATTCCTCTGGCCAAAGTGTACCGGGCGAGGAACTACGCGTCTACTCTTGGCCAAGCACTGGCACGCCGATACACGTCACCACATCCCATATCAAGAACCCGACATATCTTGGCGACCTGCCGACCGGTCGCTATGTCGTGCGATCTGCCCGCGGAGAATTGGTGTTCTTCCGGCACACATCGGGTAGCCAGTCGTGGGTCAAGTTGCTCATGACTGGAATCGACGTGCAGGGAGTTGTATTGGATCCGGACGGCACGCCCTTCACGGGGGCGTTGATCGCAATGGAGCAGCAAGGCGACAACAGCCTGTGGACAGTCGGCGAGAGCGGCCAAGATGGCAGCTTCATGGTTCCCTCAGTGCAAAGTGGCGCCCGCCTGGTTGCACTGGCATCGGGTAGACAGGCGTCACCATCGGTTGCAGTTGCATCGGCCCCAGAGGCGTCGATCGTGCTGCGCCTGGGCGACAAGGTCGGCTCTTTGCGTGTCCGAGTTGTGGATGCCTACTCAGGTGAGAGTCTCGATGGGTGGTGCTCTTGCCAATTTCTATCTCACAGTAGCGAACACACTTCGAAGCAGGTGATCGAGCGGAGAGTCGAGAAGTCGGGCGGGTGCTGCATGGACAGCCTGCCCATCGGACCGGTCCATCTGGTTCTTCGATCTGCTGGTTATGCACCTAGCACCCTGTCATGTAGAGTAGGAAGCATAGGAGAACAAGAAGTGGTCGTACGATTGGTTCGCGGGGCAACCATCAGTGTTGAGGTCAAAAACTCATCGGGCGATCCTGTCAAGAGTGCCTTTGTCACCACCAGCGGCGACTCCCGGATGTCGCACGCACTCACTGATGTCGAAGGTCGAACTGTCCTTGGTGGGGTTCCTCCCGGAGCAATCACCGTTTTTGCCACGAGCGGCGGACGCGAAGGCAATGCAGACGTGAAGGTCGAAGACCGCCAAGAGGCTTTCTGCATGGTCACCCTGCCAGGAAATGCCAAGATTGCAGGCCGCTGTGTTGACGAACATGGCCGCACCTTGCCTAACGTGCGGATACGCATGGAGCCCCTTGCCGCAGGCCGTGCGGGCGAGCTAAGCCTGCTGACCGATGAAAATGGAGCGTTCGAGGCAAACCACGTCTTGGACGGTCGCTACAGAATCCATGCCTTCTGCGGCGATGCCGCCATGTTGCCTGCGTTGACGAAGGAAGTCAACTTGAGGGATGGCCCGATCGTGCTGGTTATTCCAGAGGGAAAGCGCAGGACTGGCCGCTTAGTAGGCCGGTTTCAAGACAAGGACAGTGCCGTAGCTCGAGTCAGGATTAGCGCAATACGTGGCGAGCAGTCACCATTCGACATTGAGACGACCGGCACCCTGCTGGCGTGCGATGGAGAAGGATGCTTCGCTGCTGACAATGTGCCACCAGGAGAATACAGTATCGCAGTTGAGGTGCACGACAGTGGACTCATGCCGTTGGCGTCTGCTCGAGTCACGGCTGGAGACACCATCGACGTAGGTGTTCTATCGCGCAGCACCTTTGGCTCTTGCCTGTTCGAGATCGATGGGCGCATGCCTGATTCCTATGCTGGAATCACCCTCAAGTCGGGATCGGTTGCCATACCGTTGCGTCGGGAAGGTATCGTTTTTTCTGCCGACAATGTTCCAGTTGGAAGATACCAAGCCGTCACTTCGGGGGATTTACCACCATTTCGGCGCGAAGTGATCGTCTCATCGGGCGCCCAGGTGAAGGAATCTCTTTCTGTGCGCAATGCGCTGGGGCACAAGCTGAGCATTTCCGTGCCTGCAATCGATGGAGAGCGGCGGTTTCGTCTTTCCATTAGATCTGCTAGCGGCGAGCGACTTCGTGCGATGGAGTGGAGTCAAGGTGGCAGCGCGACAGCGGCGACATCCTTGGTCTTGGAGCCGAAGTTCTACCGAGTCGTCATTGAGTCCATGGATGGATGCGTGGGTGAGTGCATCATTGATGGCAGCGACAAGTCTCGCACCCACCACGTTGAGATGTATTGAGTTCATGCGATCGCTTGTTCTGACCTACTGTTTCGCCGTTGCGCCGTGTCAGGCCCAGACCCTTGATGCCTGGCTCGAGACTATGATCATGCGCTTGACGTATGATCTCGAGACAGTGGCGCGCGAATGCACCTTCTCCATGCGCGAGAGGGCACACTGGGCTCGCTTGCAACATGGGGCAATGGCGGATGAGCAGCGCACTCACCTCCTGTTCGGCGATCCCAGACATTGGCGTCTTCATCATGCCAGCGGGGACGGAGAGAGCGTCGGTATCGGTGGCATTCGCGTGGATTACGCGCGATCCGGGTCGAGAGCATGGGACCTGCTCAATGGCACTCTCATCACATACTCTGATGGGCATGGTCGCGCATTCGGCAAGGAGGATCTGAATCAACCAGTCAGGGCGCGACTTGCCAGCTTCGGCTACTGCATGACTGGTGGCCTGCATCTCGTCAACATCCTTGGCCTTCGGCAGCGCAAGTGCAGCAGGTTGCCCGGCGACGCATGGGAGCTGCAAGCCTCAGGAGGCCCAGAGAGCATCACTTACATGGGTTCATGGAGCGACAAGGTGGGTCGTGGTTCCGTGGAGCGGGTGATTGTCACGGCGTCATCTGTGCTATCTCGGGTTGGCGAGTATTGGGAAATGAGTCGCTGGACGGTCTGCCCCACAACCGGCTGGGACATTGCTGGCGTCGTGCATGGCTATGATGCGCGCGGCGTGCTCACGTCAGAGCGATCGATGGCGCCCGTGGTCGGAGTGCCGCGCGGAAGTCTTGGGCCCGCCCTGAGCGTGCCAAAGCCTGGAGAGGAAGTCCCACTAATGGGCCGAGCCGAGTTGCGTGAGTGGAGACGCCAGGATGATGGCAGAGAAGAATACTATGTTAACGATCACGGAAAGTGGCTTCCGGTGGCCGTGGAATCCAACGATATGATCTCCAGGGAACGGAAGCTCAATGTGGCTGGCTGGGTGTTGGCTTGCTTGGTTCTCGGGCATGGCTTGGCGTGTAAGAGGCTGCCCCTCGGGCACCGTGGCATTGTTCCCGCGACGCCGAAGACGTGAGCCCAGCCCACGCGCACACCCACCAGGATGCGAGCGCCAACGCGAGCCTCGGCCCACTGCACCGGGGCACGATGGTTCTCGTGGCGACGGCGCGGCTGCAGTGCCAAGTCGACTCGCCTCCAAGGGTTGCGCAGGCCTGGGCTACTGCACATTCCCCCCGGCGCAGGTGTTCCTCACAATCTTGCAGCAGACCGCGCGCTCACTTGCGCCCGTGCTGCTCCTCGAGATGGCGCCGCAGCAGGTCCCCGCTGTCCCGCGCGAAATCCCGCCACACCGTGTGCACGTGGTTCGCCCCACCCTGCGTGCAATCGTACTCCACCGCGAAGTGCACCCCGTGGATCCGGTAGTAGTGCCCCTGCCCGCGCTCCCGACTGCCCGCCCACGCGAACGACAGTTCGTCGAGCCCCTCGGCACGGACCCGCAGCAGCTCGTCGAGCGCGAACGGCCCGCGCAGCACGTGCGCATACACCTCCAGGAGCCGCCACAGGACCGCGCGCTGCCCTGCCGACAGATCGCGCCATGCCACTCCGCGCCGCGCGCCCAGCGCCGCGGGCCGAACTCCCGGACCAAGCAGAATGTCCGCCGGCGCCGTGTCGGAAATCACCGCCTTGGCCACCTGCGCCTCGTCGAGCAACCAGAGGAACGCGCGCGCCAGGTCTTCCTCGGCGCCCAGCACCCGCGTCCCCGTCGGCCCGGCGTGCGGATTGCTGCCGAGGAACCGCGGTGTGCTGCCGACCAGCACCCCGTTCTGCACCACCGCCTGCAGCGACACATGGTGCCCCTGGTAACGCAGCGCGAACGTGCCGCCTGGGCTGGGTTCGCCGAGCAGCAGCAGCGCGTAGCGGTCTGGATCGCGGTGGCTCGCATCCTGGCCTTGGGCGCTCTCGGTGCTGCGCAGTAGATTCTCCAGGTCTTCGATGGCACGCACCTTGGCGAGGCCAGTGGTGCTGAGCAGCGCTTGCAGCACCGCGCGCGCCAGCTCGCGCTGCGGCGGGGTCATGGCGCCGAGTTCGAGACCGGCGTAGCGACCGGGCACGAAGTTCCATCGTTCGAGTTCGGCAGTGCCGAGTGGCTGGCAGGCCAGTGCGCGCTGGGCGGGCTCGAGCGCGGCCAGGAACGCCGCGGCGGCGCGCGCCAGCGGTTCGGTCGGCACCGCCGGGGCCGCGGCCGCTGCCGGCGCCCACACCGCATAGCCGGCGGTTGCGGCGAGCAACACGGCGATGCCTGCGGCGAGACGGGCCTGCATGCGGCCTATGGTAACCGCAGCGCGGCCGCGATCAGAGCGGCCTGTTCGGACTTGTGCTTGGCCGAAGAACCGGTGGCGGGGCTGGCCGCGGCCCGGCGGGTGGCGCTGGCGGCCCAGGGAAACCGATCGCGCAGGTAGGTCCAGGCGCCCATGTTCGCCGGCTCTTCCTGGCACCAGACGAACGCCGCGCGCGGGTAGCGGGCCCGCAGGGCGGTGAGCTGGGTGGCCGGGAACGGATAGAGCAGCTCGAGGCGCACCAGGGCCAGCGGCTGCCCGGCGGGGCGGGCCGCGAGCAGGTCGTAGTAGACCTTGCCGCTGCAGCAGACCACGCGTTCGACCTGGGCCGCCGCCGGATGGCTCACGGTCGGGTCGTCGCGAACCGGCAGGAAGCCACCGGCGGCCAGTTCCTGGCTCGTGGAGCCGGCTTCCTTCTGCCGGAGCAGGCTCTTCGGCGTCATCACCACCAGCGGCTTCTGCTGCGGATCGAGCGCCTGGGCGCGCAGCAGCTGGAAGTAGCTGGCGGCGCAGGACGGATTCGCCACCCGCAGGTTGTTCTCGGCGCACAACTGCAGGAAACGCTCGAGCCGAGCCGAACTGTGCTCGGGCCCCTGCCCGTCGAAGCCGTGCGGCAGCAGCAGCGTGAGGCCCGAGGCCTGCGCCCACTTCGCCTCGCCAGCGGCGAGGAACTGGTCGATCTGGATCTGCGCACCGTTGACGAAGTCGCCGAACTGCGCTTCCCAGAGCGTGAGGCCGTGCGGCACCGCCGTGCTGTAGCCGTATTCGAAGCCGAGCGCGGCCTCTTCGCTGAGCAGCGAATCGACCACGGTGAACCGCGCCTGGTCCGGCTGCAGATGGTTCAACGGCACGTGGCGGCGGCCGTTCTGCGCGTCGTAGAGCGCGGCGTGGCGCTGGCTGAAGGTACCGCGCCCGCTGTCCTGGCCGGCGAGCCGCACCGGCACGCCCGTGGTCAGCAGGCTGGCGAACGCCAGCGCTTCGGCGGTGGCGAAGTCGACCGGCGCCTTGCCGTGCAGCATGTCGCGGCGGCGTTCGAGGATCGCCTTGGCCTTCGGGTGGGCGTGGAAGTCCGCGGGCCAGTCGAGCTGGCGGTCCTGCAGGCGCTGCAGCTCGGCGAGCGGCACCGGCGGCGGGCTGGGCTGCCACTCCACGTCCGCGGTCTCGCCGGGCAGCACCACAGGCGGTGGCTCGGTGGCGCGCACTTCGTCGAGCGACTGCTTCAGGCGCTGCTGCACCTTGGCGTCGTAACCGGCGAGGTCGTCGGGGCGCAGCACCGCTGCGCGCAGCAGGTACTCCTGGTAGCGCGTGCGCACCGTCGGGTGCGTCTCGATCTGCCGGTACAGCAGCGGCTGGGTGAAACTCGGTTCGTCGCCTTCGTTGTGGCCGTGGCGGCGGTAGCACACGATGTCCACCACCACGTCGCGGTGGAACCGCGCGCGGTAGTCCATCGCCAGCCGGATCATGCGCACCGCGGCGAGCGGGTCGTCGCCGTTGACGTGGAAGATCGGCGCCTGGATCGCCTTGGCCACGTCGGTGCAGAACGGCGTGCTGCGCGAGTCCTGCGGCGAGGTGGTGTAGCCGATCTGGTTGTTGACCACGATGTGCACGGTGCCGCCAGTGCGATACCCGTGCAGCTGCGACATCTGCAGCGTCTCGAACACCACCCCCTGGCCGGCGAACGCCGCATCGCCGTGCACCAGCACCGGCAGGACGCGGGCGGACGGGGCCGCACCGCGGTCGGCCTTGCCCGCCCCATCGCCCTTGCCGGCCCCGTCACTCTTGCCGCCCTGCGGCTGCGGCAGCGCTTCCTGCCGCGCGCGGGCCATGCCCTCGACCACCGGCGCCACGGCCTCCAGGTGGCTCGGATTGCACGCCAACTCGACGCGCACCACCCGGCCCGAAGCCGTGGTCACCTCGGCCTCGGCGCCGAGGTGGTACTTCACGTCGCCCGAACCCTGCGCCATGGCTGGATCGAGCCAGCCCTCGAACTCGCCGAAGATCTTCACCAGCGGCTTCTGCAGCAGGTGGGCCAGCACGTTGAGCCGACCGCGGTGCGCCATGCCGAGCACCATGCGTTCGGCGCCGTGTTCGGCGGCGCGGTCGAGCAGCGCGTGCAGCACCGGCACCAGCGTGTCGCCCCCTTCCAGCGAGAACCGCTTGTGGCCGACGAAGCGCGTGTGCAGGAATTGCTCGAACGCCTCGGCCTCGACCAGCCGGTCGAGAATGCCCAGCTGCAGCTCGCGCGGCAGCGGCTCTTCGTTGCGGGTCGATTCCATGCGCGTGCGCAACCACAGGCGTTGCTCCTGATCCGCGATGTGCATGAACTCGACGCCGATGTGCCGGCAGTAGGTGAGGTGCAGCACCTCCTGGATCTCGCGCAGCGTGGCGAACGGCTTCTCGGTGACGCCGTCGCTGTAGAATGTGCGCTCCTTGTCCCACAGCGTGAGCCCGTAGGTCGACATGTCCAGCTCGGGCAGGTCGTTGGGTGCGAAGCGCAGCGGATCGAGGTCGGCCAGTGCATGGCCGCGCACCCGGTAGCTGCGGATGTAGGTCATCAGGCCAGCGGCGCGTTCGAGGTTCTCGGCCTCGCGCAGGGTGCTGCCGAGCGGCGGCCGGCGGTCGACCGCCGACTTGATCGGCCGGTAGGGCACCGCCAGCGAGCGGAACACACCTTCGTAGAAGCCTTCTTCGCCGAGCAGCAGCCGGTAGAGCCAATCGAGGAACGCACCCGATTCGGCGCCCTGGATCACCCGGTGGTCGTAGGTCGAAGTCAGCGTCATCACCCGCGACACGCCGAGTTCGGTCAGGGTCTCGGGGGAAGCTCCCTGGAACGCGCCGGGCACCGCGATCGCACCGGTGGCCAGGATGAAACTCTGCCCGGCCAGAAGCCGCGGCAGCGAACTCTGCGTGCCGATGGTGCCCGGATTGGTCAGGGTGCAGGTGGTCGCGGCGAAGTCGGCCGGCTGCAGGGCACCGCGCCGAGCTTTGTCCACCTGCGCGTTGTAGGCGGCGAAGAACCCGGCGAAGTCGAGCGCCTGGCAGTCCTTGACGTTGGGCACCACGAGGCTGCGGCGGCCGTCCTTGCCCGGCAGGTCGATGGCGATGCCGAGATTCAAGGACTCGGAGAACGCGCGGTGCGGCTTGCCGTCCTGTTCGACGAACCGCCCGGCCATCGCCGGCACGCGCTGCACCGCCTGCACCAGCGCCCAGGCGATCAGGTGCGTGAAACTCACCTTCGGCAGGTACAGCCCCTGCTGGTGGCGGTTGATCGCATGGCGGTTCTCCTCCAGCACCTTGACCGGCACTTCGCGGGTCGAAGTCGCGGTCGGCACCCCGAGGCTCTCGACCATGTTGCGCACGATGCGCCCGGCAACGCCGGCCAGCGGCACCAGCTGCTCAGCCCCGCCCATCGGCTCAGCCCCCGCCCGCGCGGGTGGCTCGGCACGGGTTACGGGCGCCGGCAGCGGCGACTCGCCGGCTGGTGGCTCAGCAGATGGTGGCTCAGCACGCTCGCCCCCGGCCGCAACGGCCACCGCGGCGGCGCGCAGTTCCGGCGGCAGCTGCGCGTCGAAGTAGTGACGCCACTCCGGCGACACGGTGGCGGCGTCGGCGAGGTACTCGGCGTAGACCTTCTCGGCGTACGCCGCATTGAGACCGAACAGGGCCGAAAAATCGGGGCGATGCATGGGCAGGGGCTGGCGACAGGGAACGCCGGACCAAGACGCCACGGGCCCGCAGCCCGCGGCGGCGACGTGGCGGCCCGTGCCGCTGCGCCCGGCGGTGCGCAGCGAGCCGCGGCTTCACGCAGCGACCACCACTTCGCGCGGCAAGCCCCCGCGCGAGCCGACGATCACTTCTTGCCGAGCAGGAGGACCATACGCTTGCCCTCCATGCGCAGCGGCGCTTCGACCTTGGCCACGTCGGCGAGCAGCTTCACCACTTCTTGGATCATCTGCTCACCAACCTCCTTGTGGGCCATCTGGCGGCCGCGGAACAGACAGCAGACCAAGACTTTGTCGCCGTCGGCGAGGAACTGCCGGGCGTGCCGCATCTTGACCTCGATGTCGTGCTCCCCGGTGCCCGGTCGCACGCGCAGCTCCTTGATCTGCACCTGGTGCTGCTTGCGCCGGCTGGCCTGCTCCTTCTTCTTCTCCTCGTACTTGAACTTGCCGAAGTCCATGATGCGGCACACCGGCGGCCGCTGGTTCGGCGCAATCTCGACGAGGTCGAGCTGCTTGTGGATCGCGAGGGCGAGCGCATCGGCGAGCTCCAAGATGCCGAGCTGCTTGTTCTCCTCGTCGATGACGCGGACCTGGCGAACGCGAATCTGGTGGTTGATGCGCGGTCCGCGGTCCTGCGAGACCGGGCGCCGCGAATCAGGCCTGCCGGACATGGATCCTCTGCAACTTCGTCTTCGACATCACGTGGTACGGGGCTCCTGGGGGGAACGGTGGGTCGGCGCGGAACAGACCGCGACGTGCCCAGAGATTAGTGGGCTGCGGCCGGAGCCGCAACGGTTATCGGCAGCGGCTGGGCCGCCCCGAGATCCTACCTGCGCCGGGCTGCCCGGCTCGGTAGAACCTGCGTCATGATGCGCCCGGCCGTCGTCGCCGTCCTGCTGTCCACCGCCGCCTGTTCGACCGCCGGCGACCCACCGCAATCGCCCGGCGCCAACCCCGCAGCCCGGACCGGCAACCCGCCCGGGGCGGCCGACCAACCGGCGACCCGCTTCGAGCTGCCTGCCGACGACCCCGTGGACCACCACAGCTGCGCCCGGCCGGGGGAGGTCCACACCGTGCACCTGGACCTCGACCTCGCACTCGACTTTGCGGCCCACCGGGCTTCGGGCACCGCCACCCATACCCTGTTCCGAACCGACCCCCAGGCCCCCCTGTGGCTCGACACCGACGGCCTGGAGATCGAAACGGTGGCCGACGAACGCGGCCAGCGCCTCCCCTACGCGCTCGGTGCCGCGGACCCGCACCTGGGCCAACCGCTGCGCATCGACCTTGGCCCCGACACCAAACAGGTGGTGGTGCGCTACCGCACGGCTGCGGATGCCGAAGCCATGCAATGGCTCCAGCCCGAACAGACCAACGGCGGCACCAAGCCGTTCTTGTTCACCCAGGGCCAGGCGATCCTGACGCGCAGCTGGATCCCGCTGCAGGACTCGCCGGCCGTGCGCATCACCTGGAGCGCCTCCGTGCAGGCCCCTGCCGACCTCGAGGTGGTGATGAGTGCTTCGGCCCGCGGTGGCGGCAACGGCACCGGCCGCACCACCTTCCGCATGACGGAAGCCGTGCCGCCCTACCTGATCGCACTGGCCTGCGGCGATCTGCAGCGCCGCGAACTGTCGCCGCGCTGCGCCGTGTGGGCCGAACCGGCGCTGGTCGACGCGGCGGCCCAGGAGTTTGCGGATCTGGAGGCCATGGTCGCAGCCTGCGAACGTCTGTTCGGGCCGTACCGCTGGGGCCGCTACGACGTGCTGGTGCTGCCCCCGAGTTTCCCCTTCGGCGGCATGGAGAACCCGTGCCTGACGTTCGCCACCCCGACCATCCTCGCCGGCGACAAGTCGCTGGTGTCGCTGCTCGCCCACGAACTCGCCCACAGCTGGTCCGGCAACCTGGTGACCAACGCCACCTGGCGGGACTTCTGGCTCAACGAAGGGTTCACCGTCTACCTGGAGAACCGCATCATGGAGCAGGTGTTCGGCGCCGGCCGGGCGGCGATGGAGATCGTGCTCGGCATGGGTGAACTGCGCGCCGAACTCGCCGAGCTGCCGGCCCAGGACCAGGTGCTGCACGTCGACCTGCAGGGCCGCAATCCCGACGACGGCATGACCCAGGTGCCCTACCAGAAGGGGGCGGCCCTGCTGCGGCGGCTCGAACAGCTGTTCGGCCGCGACCGGCTGGATGCGTTCCTGCGCAGCTGGTTCGACGGCCACGCCTTCACCAGCGTGACCACGCGCACTTTCGTCGAGTTCCTGCAGCGCGAACTCCTGGCCCGCGATCCCGCCGCAGCAAGCCAGTTGGACCTCGGCCGCTGGCTCAGCGCCCCGGGCCTGCCCGCAGACGCGCCGGAGTCCCAGAGCGAGCTGTTCGCCGCGGTCGACCAGGCACTGGTGCAGTTCGCCGCCGACCAAGACGCGCGCGCCCTGCCGGCCCAGGCCTGGGTGACGCAGCAATGGCTGCGGTTCCTCGCCGGCCTGCGCGAGCCGAGCCTGGGCCAACTCGCCGCGCTCGACGCCGCGTGGCAGTTGACGCGCAGCACCAACAACGAGGTGCTGTGCGCTTGGCTGTGCCTGGCGGCCCGCCACGGTTACCGCCCCGCCGACCGGCGCATCGAGCTGTTCCTGACCACGGTGGGTCGGCGCAAGTTCGTGAAGCCCCTGTTCGAAGCGCTGCTGGCCCGACCCGACGGTCGGGTGCAGGCGCTGTCGATCTATCGCAAGGCCCGCCCGCGCTACCACGCCGTGACGGTGCGCACGCTCGACAGTCTGCTCGGCTGGCAAGCGACGGATCGCTGACCGAACCTGCGCGGCGAGCGGGGTTCTTCCACGCCGCACCCCAGGAGCGCCCACAACGGGGAGCGCCCCGAGAACTCGGCTACTGCCGCCGGCTCGGGCGCAGCACCGGCGCCCCCGCCTTCTCACTGGCCTTGCGCTCAGCCTGCTGCAAGGTGCGCTCGATCGGCTCCTGGAGCGACGGCACCGCGGCCAGCTCCCGGACCTTGAGCCCGGGCGGTGCCAGCACGAACACCGAGTCGGCGATCGCCCCATCCACCACACAGCGTTTCACGTCGATGCGCTGCAGCACCTTGTCCTGCTGGTGGTAGACCACCTCGAGCACCGCCTGGTCGCGATCCCGCACGAAGGCGGCGGCGCGCGTCGCCTCGGGCACCACGGCTTCGGCTTCCGGCAGACCCGGGCGCCGTTCGCCATGGAGCCAGCGCCCGGCCTCGCCGCCGCGCTCCTTGCGCTCCCCCACCTGCAACGCGAACTGGCGCGCCAGCTCGGCCAACACCGTGCTGCCGAGCGGCGCCTGCGCCCGGGCGTCGGCCATGCCCGGCAGGTCGTTGCGGTCGAGCACCAGGCCGGCCCATTCGAGGTCGGCGACCACGGCTTGCGGGATGCGTGCCAGCAGTTCGCCGAACGCCGGATCGTCTTGATGCAGGGTGACCCCGTCCGGGGTGCGGACCGAAATGCTGCGGCCTTTGAGCCCGACCGCCTGGAACTCCACCTCGGTCCGCTGCCGCGGCTGTCCCGTGCGCAGGACATGCAGGGTGCCGCGGGTCGTGAACTCGTCGCCAGAGCCGAACCGACCACTGGTCTCGAGTGCCAACTCGACGCTCACGAGGTTGCGTTCGGCCGTGCGCACGGCTGCCACAATCGCCGCGATGGCATCGGGTTCGGGCGCTCGCTCCGGGGCCTTGGCCGGCGCTTGGGCCAGCCCGAAGGCCGAAGCTGCCAGCAGTGCGGCGGTGGTGCGGAACAGGACGGTGCATGCGGTACGGTTCATGCTGGCGCGGGGCCGATGCTAACCTGGACCGCGTCCAGCCCCGACGCCCGGTCCGCAGAAAACCCGCTCCGCGCATGCCCACACCGCTGGCCAGTTTCGCCCTCTGCCTCCTGCCGTTCCTGCCCTGCCCACCCAGGCCCGACGAGCTACGGCTGGACGACGGCCGGGTGCTGGTCGGCGCCGTGACCGCCCGCGGCGACCTGCTGGAGGTCCAGACCCGCGACGGCACCGTGGTGGTGGCCAAAGCTCGGGTGAAGAGCCACCGCACCGACGACGAATTGCGGGCCGAACTGCGCCGCGACGAACAGAACGGCCCGCCCGGCGCCTTCCTCGACCTGCAACTCGCGGCGCGCGCCCGCGCCTACGGCCTCGACGCCGAACTGTGGCGGCACCTGGACCGCGCGGTGCCGGCGCTGCAGGCCGCCGAGGCGACCGCGACGGCCAGTGGTGCCGCCTTGCAGCGCCGGCTGGCCGACCTGCTCGGCCAGCTCGAGCCCGAACTGCTGCCACAGCGCCTGCGCAGCGCCAAACCCGCCGCACGGATCCAGGCGCTGCTGCAAGCGGTGCGGCCCGGACTCGGGGTCGGCAAGAGCGCGGCACTCGCCGAACTGCTGGTGCGCGAACCCAACGCCGACGGCGAACTGCGCCGGCTCGCCCGCGGCCAGGCCCAGAGCCAGGCGCAGCGGCTGTTCGCCCTGCGCGTGCTGCAGCGCCGCAGTGCGCCGGGCAACGACCGCTTCGTGCTGCGTTCTGCAGTGCTGGACGACAGTGCCGAGGTGCGCAGCGGCGCCATCGAACTGGTGCGTTCGGCGGGTGCGGCAGATCCTGCCGCGGTCGCCTGCCTCGCCCCCGGCCTCACCCACGCCGAGGGCGAACTGCGCATCCGCACCGCGGAGGCGCTCGGCAGCCTCGGCCACGCCGATGCGGTCAAACTGCTGGTGCTGGCCGGCCCCAACGCCGGCAAGGCCGTCGGGGATGCCGACCCGGTGCTGCGCAGCCACGTGGCCTTCCTCGACCAGCAGAGCTACGTGCGCGACTTCGACGTCGAGGTCGCCCAGGGCACGGCGATCGGCAGCCCACGGGTGGGCTTGCTGCAGAGCGGCGTGGTGCTCGACGCGGCCGTGCCGATGGTGTTCGAGATCGTGCGCAGCTACCGGCGCGCCCTGCACACGCTGACCGGTGCCGACCCGGGCGGCGATCCGCGGCTCTGGGCCCACTGGCTGGCCAACCTGCCGACCCCAGCACCGACCCCAGCGGCCGCCCAGCCGGCACGGCGCCGCTGAGGCGGCGCCGGTGGCTCGGCACCGCGGACGGAGCACGCGGCGGGCCATCGCACGACCCCGACAATCCGTTGCAGCCAGGGCGCCGCCGGGCGATACCTGCGGGCCATGCACGGCTCTTCGCAGATCTGCGTCGTCGGGCTGGCCACCATGGGCCAGAACCTGGCGCTCAACATCGCCCGCAACGGCTTTCCGGTCACCGTCTACAACCGCTCCTACGACAAGACCGCGGCGACCCTGGCCCGCTGCGGCCAGGGCGAACGCATGGTCGGCGCGCGCACCCCGCAGGAAGTGGCCGCTTCGCTGCAGCGGCCGCGCCAGGTGCTGCTGCTGGTGAAAGCCGGCCAACCGGTCGACGACACCATCGCGCAGTTCCTGCCCGTCCTGGAAGCCGGCGACCTGATCATCGACGCCGGCAACAGCCACCCGGACGACACCGTGCGCCGCAGCCGCGACCTGGCGGCGAAGGGCTTCCGCTTCGTCGGCATGGGCGTGTCCGGCGGCGAAGAGGGCGCCCTGCGCGGGCCGTCCTTGATGCCGGGCGGCGATCCTGCGGCCTACGCGGCCCTGGCGCCGATCCTGCGCAAGATCGCCGCCCAGGTCGAGGACGGGCCCTGTGTCACCCACCTCGGGCCCGGCGCCGCGGGACACTTCGTCAAAATGGTGCACAACGGCATCGAGTACGGCGACATGCAGTTGATCGCCGAGTGCTACGACCTGCTGCAGCACGCACTCGGCATGGACGCCAAGGCGATGGCCGAAGTGTTCGCCGAGTGGAACCGCGGGCCGCTGGAGTCGTTCCTGATCGAGATCACGGCGCGCATCCTGGCCACGGTCGACGCCGACACCGGGCGGCCGATGGTCGACGTGATCCAGGACCAGGCCGGGCAGAAGGGCACCGGCAAGTGGACCAGCGAGATCGCCCTGCGCTATGGCGTGCCGGTGCCGACCATCCACGCCGCCGTCGAAGCGCGCTGCCTGTCGGCGCAGAAAGCCCGCCGGGTCGCGGCCAGCCAGCAGTTGCGCGGCCCCGCCAGTGCCCCGCTGTCGGCCGCCGAACGCCAGGGCCTGGTCGACGCGGTGCGCGATGCGCTCTACTGCAGCAAGATCTGCTCCTACGCGCAGGGACTCGACCTGCTGGCGGTCGCCGACCAAGACCAAGGCTTCGGCCTCGACTTCGGTGAGGTGGCGCGCATCTGGAAGGGCGGCTGCATCATCCGCGCGCGGTTCCTGCGCTCCATCCAGGCCGCCTACCGCGGCCGCCGCGAGCTGCCGAACCTGCTGCTGGACCCCGAGCTCGGTGGTTTCCTGCAGAACCACCAAGTTGCTTGGCGCCGGGTGGTGGCGCTCGCCGCGCAGTGCGGCGTGCCGACCCTGGCGATGGGCAGCAGCCTGTCCTACTTCGACTCGTTCCGCCGCGCCCGGCTGCCGCAGAACTTGACCCAGGCACAGCGCGATCTGTTCGGCGCGCACACGTTCGAGCGGGTCGATCGGCCGGCCGGCGAGATGTTCCACCACGAGTGGCCGTGACGGCGGCGACCAAGCCGTGACGGCAGCCCGCCCCGAGCGCGCGTCACTCGAACCGGGCGCCAGCGCGCTGGACTGGCCCGCGCGCCAGCCGCGCCCCTTGGCTCAGCGCGCGCCGGCCGCCAGGTCCCCCGCTGGTGCCGCGCGCGGGCCGAGCGGTGCCCCACCGAGCGCCGTGTAGAGGTCGACCAAGTGCTGCACCACGGCGGCTTCGCTGGTCGCCAGGTCGTCCTCGACGGTGGCCACCAGACGCTGCGAGTCGATCACCGCCTGGAAGTCCGACAGCCCTTCCTCGTATTGCGCGCGCGACAACCGCACCGCCCGCCGCGCCTCCTGGCCCGCCACCGCGAGCGCCCGCTGCCGCTCCTGCTCGGCGGTGAAGCGCGCCATCGCCCCCTCGGCTTCCTCGACCGCCACCAACACGGTGCGCTCCCAGGCCAACTGCAGGGCCTCGGCTTCGGCAGTGCGCGCCGCCACGCGCTGGCGCAGGCGGCCGCCGTCGAACAGGCTCCAACGCACCGAGGGACCGAAGCCCACCACGTCGCTGCCGTCCTGGAAGAAGTCGGCGGCTCCGTTCGAAGCCAAGCCCAGGGTCCCGGACAGCACGAAGCGCGGATACTGGTCCGCCGTGGCGACGCCGATCCGGGCCACCGCCGCGGCGAAGCGTCGTTCGGCGGCGCGCACGTCGGGCCGGGCGCGCAGCAAGTCCGCTGGAGTGCCGACGGCGACCCGGGCCGGCGGCACGGCCAACGGCTGTGCGGCCAGCAGCTCGGCCGGCAGTTCGCCGGGTGGCAGCCCGAGCAACACCGCGAGCCGGTTGGCGGCAGCGGTGCGCGCGGCACCGAGCACCGGCAAGCGGGCGCGCTGGGTCTCGACGCTCGCGGCTGCTTGCGCGACGTCGCGCGCCACCACCAGGCCAGCGTCGAGCCGCGCGCGCGCCAACGCCAACGTCTGCTGTTGCAGCTCGAGGTTGTCGCTGGCGATCTGCAGCCGCCGCTCGGCGGCGCGCAGATCGACATAGGCACGCGCCGCCGCGGCGGCGACGCTGACACCGACCGCTTGCAACTCCGCCTCCGACACTTCGAGCTCGCGGCCCGCGGCCTCGACGCCGCGGCGTACGCGGCCCCACAGATCGACCTCCCAGGACGCGTCCAAGCCCGCGGCGTGGATGTCGGTGCGCGGGATGAACTGACCGAACGGCGTGTTCTCGCTCTCCTGGCGATGCTCGTAGCTGCCGCGCGCGTCGAGCTGCGGCCAGGCATCGGCCGCGGCCGCCCCGCGCATCGCGGCGGCCGCGCGCAAGCGCGCATAGGCCTCGCGCACGTCGAGGTTCTGCCGCAGCGCCAGTTCGACGGCCTGCGCGAGGCGGGCCTCGCCGAGCGCCTGCCACCAGGCCCCGGGATCGCGCGGCTCGGCGGCCAGCCCACCCTGCCCCACGACCTGCCAGTGGGCCGGCAGGGGCAGCTGCGGCACTTCGTGGTCGGGACCAACCGCACACGCAGCCGCCGCAGCGGCCAACGCAGCGAGCCAGAAGCGCCGGGCCAGCCGCGAGCCTCCGGCAGAGGACGACGAACCGAGCAAGGCACTCATTGGGCGAACTCCGTGGCCAGATCGTGGTGGGTGGTCGACTCGCCGGCACCGAACGCCGCATCGGCCTCGGCCGAGCGGCGGTGGTCCGCGGCGAACCACAGGTAGAACACCGGCACCACGAACAGTGTGAACAGCGTGCCGAGCGCCATGCCGGCGACCAGCACGATGCCGATGCTGTTGCGCGCCATCGCACCGGGGCCGGTGACCAACACCAGCGGGAAGTGGCCGAACACCGTCGCCGCGGTGGTCATCAGCACCGGCCGCAGACGGGTCGCCGCGGCTTCGCGCAGTGCGGCCAGCTTCTCGTGGCCGGCCCGCTGCAGCGTGTTGGCGAACTCGACGATCAGGATGCCGTTCTTGGCGATCAGCCCGACCAGCGTGATCAACCCGACCTGCGAGTAGACGTTGATCGTCGTCCAGTCGACGAACGTGAACAGCAACGCCCCGGCCAACGCCAGCGGCACCGAGCCGAGCAGCACGATCAGCGGATCGCGGAAGCTGCGGAACTGCGCCGCCAGCACCAGGTAGACGAGGGCGATGGCGAAGCCGAGTGTGGTCGCCAGCGACGCCGACTCGCGGCGGATCTGCCGCGATTCCCCGGCGTGGTCGATGCTGACCCCGCTCTTGGCCACCGCGGCCGCCGCGCCTTCGAACACCTCGAGCCCCTCGGCCTTGGTCACCCCGGGCAGCACGCCGCCGAAGATCTTCACGGCGTTGCGCTGCTGGAAGCGGTTCAGCGTGCGCGGCGCCGCGGACGTCTCGATCGAGGTGAACGACGACACCGGCACCAGAGCGCCGGAGGGCGTGCGAATCTTCAGGTCGAGCAGTGGGCCGACCGTGGCGCGCTCGGCTTCGGCGATCTGCGGAATCACCTTGTAGCTGCGGTCGAACCAGTTGAAGCGGTTCACGTAGCCACCGCCGAGCAACGCGCCGAGTTCGCGGCCGACGCTGGCCAGGTCCATGCCGAGATCGGCGACCCGCTCGCGGTCGATGCGCACGCGCGCCTCGGGGCGGTCGATCTTCAGGTCGGTGTCGACGTAGAGGAACTTGCCGCTCTGCCAGCCGGCCCCGACCACTGCCATCGCCTGGTCGAGCAGACTCTCCAGTGAGCCGGAGCTCTGCAGCACCAGTTCGACGTCGTGCTGACCCGAAGTCGGCAGCGGCGGATCGAGCCGCGGGAACACCCGCAAACCCGGCACCTGCGACACGCGCCCCCACAGTTCGCCGAGCAACTGGCTGGTCGAACGGTGGCGCTCCCGCCAGTCCTTGTTGACCATGCCGCCGAAGCCACCCCAGTTGGCGACCAACGACCACATGAACTTGGTCTCGTCGAGACCGTGCACGGCGTGCACCACCTGACGCGAGGCCGCATCGACCGCTTCGAGCGTGGCGTCGGGCGCGGCGTCGAAGAACAGGCTGACGTGGCTCTGGTCCTCGACCGGCGCCAGTTCGCGCCGCGAGTTGGAGTAGAGCGGCCAGGCCCCGACCACCACCACCAGAGCGGCGATGCCGATCGCCCAACGGATCGCCAAAGCACCGTCGAGCAGGCGCACGTAGAGGCGCTGCACCCATTCGAAGCCGCGGTCGACCTGCCGGGTGAGCCAGGCTTCGCGGCCGTGTTCGTGCACGGCGTAGGCGCTCATCACCGGTGACAGCGTCACTGCGACGAACCCGGACACCAGCACCGCCGCGGCCAACGTGATCGCGAACTCGAGGAACAGTGCCCCGGTCATGCCGCCCTGGAAGCCGATCGGCGTGTAGACCGCCGCCAGCGTGATGGTCATCGCCACGATCGGTCCGAGCAGTTCGCGCGCGGCTTCGACTGCGGCGCCGAGCCGACTCTTGCCGAGCCGCACGTGGCGCGCCACGTTCTCCACCACCACGATCGCGTCGTCGACCACGAGGCCGACCGACAGCACGATCGCCAGGATGGTCAGCAGGTTGAGCGAGAAGCCGCACGCCGCCATCACCGCGGCAGCGCCGATCAAGGACACCGGCATCGCCACCAGCGGCACCAGGGCGGTGCGCACCGAACCGAGGAACAAGAACACCACCAGGCCAACGATCGCAATCGTCTCGGCCAGGGTCTTGCCGATCTCGGTCAGCGCATCGCGCATGAACACCGTGCCGTCATAGGCCAAGTGCATGTCGAGGTCGCGCGGCAGCGTCGGCTGCAGCGCGGCCATCGCCGCGACCAACCGGTCGCCGACTTCGATCTCGTTGGCGCCGACCAACGGCCAGACGCCGAGGTAGACGCTCGGCCGGTCGTCGAACTTGGCCATCATGTCGGCCTCTTCGGCGCCGAGTTCGACTTTGGCCACGTCCCCAAGGCGCACCACCGCGCCCTCGCGATCGGCCACGATCAGCCGTTCGAACTCGGCGGTCGACCGCAGGTCGGTGTCGGCGAGCAGATTGACCTGCACCAGGTTGCCCTTGGTCTGCCCCACCGCCGCGAGGTAGTTGTTGCGCGCGATCGCCGCGTGCACGTCCCCCGGCGACAGGTTGACGGCCGCGAGCCGGTCCGGATCGATCCAGACCCGCATCGCCATCGGCCGGCCACCTTCCTGGTTGGTCACGCGCTGCACACCGGGGATGGTGGCGAGCTGCGGCTGCACGTTGCGGGTCAGGAAGTCGGTGATCTCCGCCAGACTGCGCTGGGTCGAGGTGAAGCTGAGGTAGAACGTCGCATACGGCCGGTCGGCACGCTGCACGTCCACCACCGGCGGCTCGGCCTCGGCGGGCAGTTCGCTGCGCACTTGTTGCAAGCGCGCGGTGACCTCGGCCAGCGCCTGGGTGGTGTCGTGGCCGAGTTCGAGCCGCACCGTGACTTGGCTCACGCCGGCACGGCTGGTCGATTCGACGTGGTCGACGCCACCGATCGAGGACACGGCCCGTTCGATCGGCGTGGTCAGGAAGCCGCGCACGGTCTCGGCGCTGGCGCCGATGTAGACGGTGTTGATCAGGATCGAAGCGCTGTCGAGCCTTGGGTACTGCTGCACCGGCAGGCTGGCGACGGCACGCCAACCGACCAGCAGCAGCAGCAGGTTGACGACCAGTGCCAGGACCGGGTGCTTGACGAACGTGTCGGTGAGGGAGCGCATGGTCGACCTCACCGGGGCTCGGCGGCGGCGCCGCCGGCGACGTGCACGAGCACACCCTCGCGCAGCTTGAACGAACCCGCCGCGGCGACCCGTTCGCCGGCGACCAGGCCCTGCTCGACCACCACTTCGTCGCCGAGCACGGCACCACTGCGCACGGTGCGCTGCTGCGCCCGCACCGCGCCGTCCGGACCGGCCGTCAGCACGAACACCGCATCCCCGGTGGGACCGCGGCGCAACGCGCTGACCGGCACCACCACGGCGTCACGCGGGGCGGCGACGGGCACTTCGACCCGCACCGAAGAACCCGGGCTGGGCAACACCGCCACCTTGCTCAGCAGGGCGCGCAGCATGGCGCTGCGGGTGCGTTCGTCGACGCGGGCATCCGCTGCCACCACTTGGGCCGGCACGGTGGCCGCCGCTCCGGGCACCAGCACCTGCACCTGCGCCCCCACCGCGATCCGCGCGGCGACCTCCTGCGGCACCTGGAAGTCGATGTGCACGGCGTCGTCGACCCCTTGCAGGGTGGTGATCGCGGTGCCCACCTCGAGGTATTGGCCGAGATGCACGTCGACCAAGCCGGTGCGGGCGCGGAACGGCGCGCACAAGCGCTTCTGCGCCAGCACGGCATCGGTCCGCGCCACGGCGGCCACCGCCTTGTCGCGCTCGGCCCGCGCGCGGTCGACGTCCGCCGCCGAAGCCCCCTGGTTCTGCAGGGCGCGTTCGAGACGGCCGAGCAGCGAAGTGGCCAGAGCAGCCTCGGCAGCCTGCGCCGCGCGTTCGGCGGTTTCGACCGCCGTGTCGAACTCGAGCAACACCGCGCCGGCCTCGACCACCTGCCCAGGCACCAGAGCGACCCGGTGCACCGTGCCGGCGCGCTCGTTGCGCAACACCACGGACTGCAGGGCGCGCACCGTGCCGATCGCCGTGGTGGTCCGCACGTAGGGACGGGTGGTCGCCACGGCCGCTTCCACCACTTCGCTGGGCTCGGGTTGGTTGGCCGCCGCA
>JAEUHP010000077.1 GCA_016795295.1 Planctomycetota bacterium
GCTGGCAAGTCGAGCACTTCGCCCATGCGTTTGTGTTTTCGGGACATGGGACAGAAGTTCGTTCGTCGCTCGCACCAAGCCGCGGGACTGATGCGCAGGCCTTACCCAGTAGAGGGGGGGGGGGACGAGATGAGCCAAAAAACCATCGAGCTTGTCGCACACCCTCCGGAACCTCGTCCGCACGTCGCGCTCCGACATGCCGAGCTCCCCGGCAACTTCTTTCAGGGACCTGCCCCCTCGAACCGCGCCGTAGACCCTCTGCTCCTGCTCCGACAGCTTCCCCAGCACCGCCGCCTCATGGCGCAGCACGATCTGCCACCAGTCGGTGACCTGCCGTCCAGCAGCCGCCTCGGCATCCTCGGCAACATCGAGCACCTCGGAACCAGCCTCCCCCGCCAACAGATCTGCAGGCAACTCGCCGGCCACTCCGTACCTGCGAATCTCATGGAGCCGCCGCACCAGAAGCGTACCCAGCCAAGCCGCCGGGTTCTCCACCACCCGCCCCTTCTTCCAGACCAGCAGCAGGACCTCGAGCGCCGCGTCCAACGCGATCTCCTGATCGGCGGAGGGCAGCCCCGAGCCGCGCAGCAGCCAGCGCCCGCAGCGCTCGGCCTTGCTCCACCCGATCCAGAGCTCGTCTGGAATCCTCGGATCGCACTCGCTCATGACGATTCTCGATACTCCTACGGCCTGCGGGACCCCAACCTTCTCGCGACCGAAGCCCGCTCGAGAGCCCAAAGCTAGCCGGTGCCGCTGCCATGGCAACCCCCCTACCCAGGCAGATTGCTGCCACATTGCTCGAGGCCGGACCTGGGCGTCGTGCGCGGAGCTGACTGTGTTGGTGCAGTGACGCCACCCAACCCAGCCGAACCAACCCACCCCGGCCGCCAGCGCCGTCACCGCTCGAGCGTCGCGTGCAAGAACCACGCGTGCTTCTCGAACCCCTGGATCATCCCCGTCAGCAGATCCACCGTGTCGTCGTCCTTGCCGCCCATCGCCACCTCGCGCGCAGTGCGCGCACCGACCAGCCACTGCCCGATCCGCGCCGCCAGCAGCGCGACGTGTTCGAGATCCTTGGTCAGATCCTGCGGGTACTCGTCGAGCCGCGAGTGCTTGGCGACGTACTTCGCCGTCCCGACCGCCAGCCCGCCCAACGTCAGGATGCGCTCGGCCAGATCGTCGACGTGCGTGCCGAGGTCGGTGGCGAACGTGTCGAACAGCGGATGCAGGGCCGCGAAGTGCGGCCCCTTGACGTTCCAATGCGCGACCTTGATCTGGCTGTGCAGATCGAGACCGTCGGTGAGCACGGAGCGCAGCGCGTCACAGATCTTGCGACGCACGGCGGGAGACAGCGGACTGGGCGAGTTCTTCATGGTTGGAATGGGGTCTGGGGGCAACGGCGGGCGGCAGCGCATCAGGCGGCGACGGGGGCCGTCGCCACCAGCAGCGCCGCGGCGTGCACCACTGCGGCGATGCGCAACGCATCGTGCACCTGGGCCGTCGAGAGTCCGCCCTCGACCACGGCCCGCTCGTGGGCCTGCACACAGGTAGTGCACCCGAACACCGCACTGACCGCCAGGGCGAACAGTTCGAAGTCCACCTTGGCGCCGGCCGGTGCCGCGAGCCGCTGCATGCGTAGACGCGGCGGCATGGCTGCGTATTCGGCTTTGCCGAGCATGTGCCGGGCCCGGTAGTAGACGTTGTTCATCGCCATCAGCGCGGCGGCCGCCTGCGCGTCGGCGGCCACTGCGGGCGTCAGTTCGGTCCCGGCGGCGCTGGCGAGTGCTGTGACCAGAGCCGGGGCCCGGGAAGCGTGCGCCACCGCCGTGGCCACGCCGAAGCGCTGGGCCGGGCTCAACACCGACTGCTGCAGGACCGCCGTCAGGTTGAGCCGGATGTCCTTGGCCGCGTCGGGGAACGCCGCGGCGAGTTGCATGAGGGCGTCCATCACTGCACCGAGAGGGTCGCTTCGCCCTTCTTCCAGTTGCACGGGCACAGTTCGCCGGTCTGCAGCGCATCGAGCGTGCGCAGCACCTCGTCGACGTTGCGGCCGACGTCGAGGTCGTGCACCGAGGCGAAGCGGATCACGCCCTCTGGGTCGACGATGTAGGTGGCGCGCAGGGGGATGCCCTCCTGCGGGTGCAGGATGCCGAGGGCCTGGCACAGCTCGCGCTTCTTGTCGGCGAGCATCGGGAACGGCAGGTGCCGCAGGTCCGGGTGCTGCTGGCGCCACGCCAGGTGCACGAACTCGCTGTCGCACGACAGCCCGAGCACCTGCGCATCGCGGTCGGCGAACTCGGCATTGCGGCGGCCGAACTCGGCGATCTCGGTCGGGCAGACGAAGGTGAAGTCGAGCGGCCAGGCGAACAGCACCAGCCACTTGCCCGGGTGGCTCTGTTCGGTCAGCTCCTGGAACTGCTTGCCCGCCTCGAGCGAGACGGCGGCCTGGAGCCGGAACGCGGGGAACTTGCTGCCTACGGTCATCATGGGAACGGTCTCTTGGTTGGTTTGTGGTTTCTATCTAAGATTGGATTCTATCTAAGTTATTGGCGTGAGGCAGTGCCGAAATGGCACTGCGCGCTCCAAAGAGCTTCAGCGGCGCTTCGCGGTCGATCGCGTGCCGCGCACCACGACCATGTAGTCGCGCACCTCGATGCCCGGCAGGTCCTCGACCTTGCCGACGCGGATCGCCTGCCAGGGGATGTCCTGGATCGCTCCCGTCGCATCGTCGACGAAGTGGTGGTGCGGTTCGACCTTGGGGTCGTAGACGACGCTGCCCTCGGCCAACACCAGCGACTTCAGCAGGCCGCACTCAGCGAACAGCTGCAGGGTGTTGTAGATGGTGGCTCGCGACACCATCGGAAAGCTCTCGCGAACCACCTGCCAGACGCGGTCGGCGGTGGGGTGGTCTTCGGTGTCGAGCACGTAGTCGGCGATCGCGACGCGCTGCGCCGAGGGGCGCACGCCGGCGCGTTCGAGGCGCTCGATCAGGATCTGCTGGCGGTCGGGCTGCATGGCGGTTGCTTCGGAATTAGAATACGTCTAACTTTCTAGAAAGTCAAGTGGCAGCACTGCCGCACCGGCCAGCGCCAACCGCAAGTTGCCGTGCCAAGACCCTTTGGCCGATGCATGGCAGCGGCTAGTCTCGGGACTCGGAGGAATCGGCCGTGCCCAAAAGTCTGTTGTATGCGTTGTTGTTGGCCCTGGTCTACGGGACCGTGGCCACGGCCTACATCCTCGTGTCGAGCAGCATGGCGGCGGACCATTCGGCCAGCGTCGACGAACTGCGCCGGATCGAAGTGCAGAAGGGGCTGATCTACGTGGCCGTGACCACCGCCGGCTCGTTCGCCGCCTGCTGGCTCGCCTTGCGGCGCATGGCGGAGGACGGGGAAGAACTGCTGCGCCGCGAACGCGCCCTGGTCGCGAGCCAGGGCAAGGCGCTGGCCGGGGCGATGGCCGCGTCGATTGCGCACGACGCCAACAACGTGCTGACCACGGTGCTCGGCGACCTCGCCGGCCTCGAGACCCACGACTCGCACACGCGCGACACACACCTGGTCCACCTGCGCTCCGGCGTCGACCGCCTGATCGACCTGAATCGCCGTCTGGTGCAGGCGGCACGCAACGGTGTGCCCCACGACCGACGCGCATGCGACCTGGCGCGCGTGGTTCGCGACAGCGTGGCCGCGGTGCGTTCGCACCACAATCTGCGCCATGCCCGCATCGTCGTGCGCGGTCCCGAGCAGGTGCCCGCCGAGAGCCAGCCGACGCTGCTGCACCAAATCGTCAGCAACCTGCTGCTGAACGCCGGCGACGCCACCGAAGGCCGCGGCCACATCGAAGTGGTCCTGCACTCCGACGAGGCGCGCTTGCACCTCGAAGTCCACGACAACGGGCCCGGCGTGCCCATGGACCGCCATGCCGACCTGTTCGATCGGCTGACCACCACCAAAACGAACGGTGCCGGACTCGGCCTGTTCTCGGTGCGGGCCTGCGCCCACGGCCTCGGCGGCGAAGCCGAAGTGGGCGTGTCGCCGCTGGGCGGCGCGCTGTTTCGCGTGACCGTGCCGCTGTCGGCGCCGGAGCCGATCCCGGTCGCCTGAGCCGCACGGCGGCCGGGGCACGCGGGCGACCGCGGAGAATCGCCCAGGCCGAGAATCTCGCCGCACCCGCACGTATTCCGCCGTTTCCCCAACCCCGAGGTCCCCCATGCTGCGCCTGCTCGCCGTTGCCGCCGTGGTCCTGTTCCCGCTCGCCGCCCAGAGCCCCGATGCCGAAGCCATGCTGGGCATCGTGCAGCGAGCCACCACCCAGGTCGAAGTCGCCGAACGTGCCCTCGGTGAAGCCAAGCAGGAACTGGCGACGCTGCGCCGGCTGTTCGCCCAGTCGCAACAAGAGCAGCAGCGCACGGCGGCAGCCGCGCAGCGCCAGCACGAGCGCGAACTCGCCAAACTGCGCCAGGAGATCGAGCGGGCGCAGCGCGACGCCCAGGAACTGCGCGACGCCCAGGAGCGTCAGCAGCAGCGCCACCGGAGCGACCTGGAGCAGCGCCAGCAGCGCGCCGAGCAGGAACGGGCCCGGGCCGAAGCCGCCCGGGAGCAGGCCGAACAGCGCGCGGCCGCCGAGCGCCAGCGCCTGGTCGAGCAGCAGCAGCGGGAGGCAGGCCGCTGGCGCGAGAACGTGGCCCGCGAACTCGACCGCGCCCAGCGCGAACTGGACGCCGCAGCCGAGTCCCTGGACCGGTCCGCACCGCAGGCGACCGCGGCCCTGCAGCGCACCCGAGAGCGGCTGCGGGCCGCAGTGCAGCGCAGCCATGCGCCCCACGACCGCAACTGCACCCCCCCGCGCCGCACCATCGTCACCGCGCCGGCCCCCGCCGCAGCCGAGCCAGCGAAGCCGCCGGCCGCAGCCGTCGCGCCCGAGAAGAGCATCCACTGAGAGGCCGAGAAGAAACCAGGATGCGGCCTCTCAGATCGTCGATTGGCGGCCGCCTTCGCGGCCGCGCAGAGCCTTCGAGAGGTTTCTCTCTCAGGCTCTGAGCTGTCCCGCCCGCGGGTGCGGGCGGCACAGCTCAGGATCTCGCGGGAGCCGCTGCAACGCGGGGAACGGCTCGGGGCGAGACGCCCCATCCAGCCCGCTGCAGCGTCTCCTTGGAAGTCGGCGGCTGCGCCGCCGGCCTATTCGATCAGGCCGCCGACCGGCGGGCTGAGCTGCAGGTCGTTCGCGCCGAGGCCGACCCCCTGCCAGAACACGGGCAAGCCGACCAGACCCGCGAGCCCGGGAATCTGCACCGTGAGCTGGCTGCTGCCCTGGGCGTCGCCGACCAGCAGCGCAGCGAATTGCAGGGACCCGCCAGCCAGACGCAGCGGCTGCCCCAGCGGCGGACCGCTCACCGCAGGATCGAGGCCGAACGCCGCGTAGACGAACACCGGGTCGAACGGCGCCGCCTGCCAATCCAGCGCCACGGACTGGCCCAGGCGCAACGGCTGGCTGCGGGCGACGGCCAGCAAGGCCACGGGCGACGGGTGGTTGCCGCAGGTGCCACCGTTCGGACTGACCACACAGCGATCCAACCAGACCGCGCTGCCGACCGGCAGAACCGGGCACTGGTTGGCGCCAGCGGTCAGGTCGCTGTCGGCCAGGTGCACCCGGGCCGAACCGAACAGGCGCAGCGCTGGACCACTGACGCCAACGGCGGCGGTGCCGCCCACCAGGACGATTTCGCTGCCGTGCAAGGACGAGTCCGACAACTCGACGGCGGCTCCCGAGGTGGAACTGCCGCTGATCGCGACGTTGGCGCGAATCTCGGTGCGCACCGCCGACACCACGCTCCCCGTCACCAGCCGAAGCGCATTCGCGGTCCCAGAGGCACCCTCGACCGTGATCCTGCAGTCCTGCAGATGCACACTCGACTGCGAGACGCTCAAGACCGAAGCCTCGGTCGCGGCGAGTTCGCAGCGATCGAGGTGGACGCTGCCACCGCTCACCAACACACGATGCCGAGCCCGCGCGCTGGGCGTGAGGGAGACCGTGTTGCCGAGGAATCGCAGCCCGACCACGTGCAGGGTGCCTGGGCCCTGCGGCGCGAGGTAGGTCGGCCCTTCCGAAAGCAGACAGACCAGGGAACAACCACTCGGCAGGAATGCCGGGTCGTACGCGACCTGGACCGCACCTGGCACCGTGGCACGGATGGTGATCGGCCGGGTGCACGCGAAGTGCGCGTAGGTACCCGGCTGGACGAGCACGACGTCGCCGGGGGCGGCGAGTGCCACGGCATCACGGATCTGCGGCAAGCCGCCGGGCCCCACGAGCAGGGTGGCCTGTGACGGCAAACCGACGACTCCGACGGCAAAGAGACAGAGAAAGGGCAGCAATTGCATGGTCGTCGACCGGGACACGAGAAGAGCCGAACGCAGCGGACGCGCACCACCGGCAGCACGTCCGCCCGACATTGGCACCGAGCAGGAAGTGTACCACGACGAGGCGGGCCAGCCCCCCCACCCTTGCCGTTTGGGCAATCCCCGCCATCATCTGGGCATGACCGGAGCCGCCCACGGTCGCGACGAACCGACCCAGAGTCTCACCCGAGCCTACGCCGTGGCCGCGGCACTGGCCGCGCTGCCGGCGGCCCTGCGCGAGGCGGCCCTGGTGAGTGAGTGCCAGGGCGATCAGGACCTCGCTCGGCAGGTGCGACAGTTGCTGGCGGCGCGCGCCACGCCCGCCGCATCGCCAGCGGCACCGGGCGGTCCCGGCGGCCAGCCGTTCGGCCATTACCTGCTGCGCGAAGTGATGGGCACCGGTTCGACCGGTGTCGTGCATCGCGCCACCGAGGTCAACACCGGGCGCGAGGTGGCGATCAAACGCCTGCATCCCGGCGCGGACGCGCAGGCGGCAGTTCGACTGCATCGCGAAGTCCTGCTGCTGGGCCAGCTGCAACATCCTGGCATCGTGCAGGTGCTCGACGCCGGACACGTGACGACGGCCCAGGGACAAGAAGCCTACCTGGCCATGGAATTGGTCACCGGGCCGCCGCTGATCGACGGCGCCGACAGCCTGGGACTCGATCTGCGGGATCGCGTGCGCATCCTGGTCGCCCTGTGCCGTGCCGTCGCACACGCCCACCGCCGCGGCATCATCCACCGCGACCTCAAGCCGCAGAACATCCGCCTCGACCTGGAGGTGCACCCGCCCGCCCCACGCGTGCTCGACTTCGGCGTGGCCACGCCGAACAGCGACCGGTCCCGCCAAGCCGCTTCCGACATCGTGGGCACCCTGGGCTACCTCGCCCCCGAACAGTTGCGCGGTGCCGTGGACGTGCGCTGCGACGTCTACAGCCTCGGAGCCATTGCCTACCAACTGCTCAGTGGGCACCGGGCGTTCGATCTGCGTGGCCTGGACGTGGCGGCAGCGGGCAAACGGCTGCAGGAAGAAGAGCCGCCACCCCCGAGTCGGCACCGGCCCGCGCTGCGCGGGGACTTCGATGCCATGCTCGCCAAGGCCCTGGCCCGGGATCCGGGCCAGCGCTACGCCAGCGCCGACGAACTCGGGGACGAACTGCAGCGCTGGCTCGACCATCGCCCGGTGGAAGCGCGGCCGGCCACCGCCCTCTACGTGGCGACGCGCTTCGTGCAGCGCCAGCCGGTGGTGGCCGCGCTGACCGCGCTGTGCGCCACTTCGGTGCTGCTGGGGCTCCTGGCGGCGCTGGTCGGCGCAGCGCAGGCCGGCCGCGCCAACCAGAACGTGCTCGGAGTGCTCGGCCTGGCGCTGGCCGAACTGGGCCCCAAGGTACACGGCGGCGCAGCGCTGCAGAGCATGCCAGAGGGTCTGGGCGAACGCATCGACGACCTGGTCGCAGCGGACCCGTTCGATCCGCGCGTGCTCGCCCTGAAGGCTTCGTTCTTGCGCCTCGACAGCGAGATCGCCCTGCGCGGCGGCAAGCTGCGGCGGGCGCAGGTCCTGCGCCGCGAGCTGGTGGCGCTCCGCGAACGGATCACCGCCGCCGACCCGTCGCCGCAGCATCGGCACGAACTGGCCATCGCGCTGGTGTTGCTCGGCGACACCGAGAAGGAGCTGGTGGAGCCCACCCACGGGGACACCGAGGCCGCCCGCCAGCTGTATCTGCGCGCACACGACGTGTTCGCGCAGTTCGCTGCCGCGCGGCCGGAAGGGCGCACCGAATGCGACGATCTGGTGCACAGCCACCTGCGCCTCGCCCATCTCGATCTGCGCCACGACCGCCTCGACGCCGCCGAACCGCGGATCGAGGCGGCACGGCTGTTGGTGGAACGACTCCAACAGAACCACGCCGACCATCCCTACACCCAGGCCGCGTTGCGCGAGTTCCTCGGCATCTGCGGCCTGCTCGCCAGCAAACGCGGTGACGAACTCGGGGCGCTCGACATCCTCGACCGCGCCCTGCTGCACATCCTGCGCGCCCACCAGCTCGCCCCCAACGACCTGCACATCGCCGAGTTCGCGCTCGCCACGGCAACCGCCAGAGGCCGCACCGCGCGCCTGCACGGGGACCTCGCCAAAGCGCACGGCGCCCTGCAGTTGGCCAACAGCATCGGTCGGCAACTGACGCGCGGTGCCCCGACCACTGCAACGCCACCGACCTGCGCTGCAACGTGGCCCGCGAACTGGCCCAGATGGCACTGCAGGCGGACAACCTGCGGGACTGCTTCCTGCACCTCGCCGAAGCCGCCGAACTGGCTTTGACCCTGCGCATGGCCGACACGCCCATGCGCATGAACGACAACCTGTGCGAAGTCGTGAGCCTGGCCCAGCACGCCCTGCTGGTCTGGGAACGCACCACGGGCGAGCAGCGCGAGGGATGCGGGACTCTGGCGCGGCTGCTGCTGGCGCCCCTGAAGGCCGCGGTGACCCTGCGCCCGAGCCAACTGGAGTGGCGCATCGCGCTGGCCCATCTGCAGGCGAGCTGCGGCAGCGGCGAGGACGCCAAAGCCGCGCGGAGCGTGCTCGACGAGGCGGTGCACGGTGGCTGGTTCGATGGCCACCTGTGGCTGGTGGTGACCCTGCTGCTGGAGCGCGAGGCCCAGATCCCCGCGGCACTCGCCAACCTCGACGCCACGCCCGAGGGCCTGTCGGACGACCTGCGCACCACGGCCGCCTACGTGCGCGACCGCATGCGCGGGCGCTGATCGGTTCGGCCGCAGCGCTCCGCTCTTTCCGCGGCCGGACCGCGCCCCTATCCTGGTGCGCTTCCCATGCCCGTCCCCCTGATCGATCTCACGCGCGACAAGGCGCTGCTCGCCGAAGTCGAAGCCGCCGTGGTCCGTGTCGTCCGCAGTGGCCAGTACATCCTCGGCCCCGAAGTGGAGAACTTCGAACGCGAGCTGCAGACCTACCTGGGCTGCAAGCACGCCATCAGCATGTCGTCGGGCACCGACGCTCTGCTGGCGCCGCTGATGGCGCTCGGCATCGGCCCCGGCGACGAAGTGGTGCTGCCGACCTATTCGTTCTTCGCCACCGCTGGCGTGGTGGCACGCACCGGCGCCACACCGGTGTTCGTCGACGTCGAGCCCACTTGGCTGAACCTGGACCCGCAGCGGCTCGAAGAGGCGCTGCGCCGGTGCCGTCGCCCGAAGGCGGTGATGGCCGTGCACCTGTTCGGCGCCGCCTTCGACGTCGACGCGATCCTGGCCGTGTGCCGGCGCTTCTCGGTGCCGCTGATCGAAGACGCCGCACAGGCGATCGGCACCAAGTACAAGGGGCGGATGGCCGGCGGCGACGGTCTGTGCGCCGGCTGGTCGACCTTCCCGACCAAGAACATGGGCGGCATCGGCGACGGTGGCTTCCTGACCACCAACGACGACCAGTTCGCCGCGACCTGCAAACTGCTGCGCAACCACGGCCAGGCCGAGCTCTACAAGCACCACTTGATCGGCGGCAACTTCCGCATGGACGCGCTGCAAGCAGCCGCGCTGCGCATCAAGCTGCGCGACATGGAGAAGGTCACGGCCCTGCGCCGGGAGAACGCCACGCGCTACCGCCGCCTGTTCGCCGAGGCGAAGCTGCTCGACTGGGCGGTGCTGCCAACCGACCAGGATCGCCACGCCTACCATCAGTTCGTGCTGCGCGTGCCGGCGGCCCAGCGCGATGGAGCGATCGCCCATCTGCGCGGGCAGGGCATCGGCTGCGCGGTCTACTATCCGATCCCGTTCCACCGCCAACCGTGCTTCGCCTACCTCGGCGCCAAAGCCGCGGACTTCCCGGTGGCGGAGCAGGCCGCGGCCGAAGCGCTGGCGCTGCCGATCTTCCAAGGCTTGACCGAAGCCGAACAGATCGACGTGGTCGGCGCGCTGGCGAAGTTCGTGCGCTGAGTGCCGCAAGGGCCTGGGTGCAGGCCCTGGCCAGAGACCGGCACCGGCCAGCGACCGGCACCGCCGAGTTCAGCGGTGCACACCCGGCGCTTCCATGCCGGTGCGTTCGACCCACTCGACGTAGCTGCCGGGGTAGATGTTCGGCGCCTTGCCCGACAGACACGGGCTCACGTCGAGCACGCGGGTGGCCAGACCGCGCAAGAAGCCGCGGTCGTGGCTGACGAACAGCATGGTGCCCTCGTAGTCGCGCAGGGTCTGCACCAGCATCTCCTTGGTCATCAGGTCGAGGTGGTTGGTCGGCTCGTCGAGCACCAGGAAGTTCGGCGGATCGAACAGCATCAACGCCAGCACCAGCCGCGACTTCTCGCCGCCGCTCAGGTGCTTGACCATCTTGTCGTGGTCGTTGCCGGAGAAGCCGAAGGCGCCGAGCAGGTTGCGCTTGGTGCCGGTGGCCTCCAAGTGGAACTCCTTGTCCACCTGCTCGTAGATGGTCAGTTCGGGATCGAGCAGATCCAAGGCTTGCTGCGCGAAGTAGCCCATCTTGACGCTGCCGAGCTTCACGGTGCCGGCGTCGGCCTGCAGGTGGCCGGCGACCATCTTCAGCAGCGTGGTCTTGCCCGAGCCGTTCTGGCCCATCACGCACCAGCGTTCGCCGCGCTTGATCTCGAAGTCGAGGCCTTTGTAGATGGTCTTCGCGCCGTACGCCTTGCTCACGCCTTTCAGGGTGACGATGTCGTCGCCCGAACGCGGCGGCTTCTTGCAGGCGAACGGCACGATCTCGCGCTTCTTCGGCGGTTCGACGCGTTCGATCTTGTCGATCTTCTTCTGCCGGCTCTGCGCCGCCGCCGCCTTCGCCACGTGCGTGCCGAAGCGGTCGATGAAGCGCTGCATCTTGGCGATCATCGCCTCCTGGCGGGCGAACGTGGCTTCCTTCTGGGCGAAGCGGTTCTGCTGCTCGCGCATCATGAAGTCGTAGTCGCCGGTGTAGGAGATGAACTCGCCGTCGTCGACGTCGATGATGCGATCGACCAGACGGTTCATGAAGTCGCGGTCGTGGCAGGTCATCAGCACCGCGGACTTGGTCTGCTGCAGGAAACCTTCGAGCCACAGGATCGACTCGATGTCGAGGTGGTTGGTCGGCTCGTCGAGCAGCAGCACGTCGCAGTTGCCGAGCAGAACCTTGGCCATGCCCACGCGCATCTTCCAGCCACCCGACAAGGCACCGACGTCGCCCGCGATCTGGTCGTCGTGGAAGCCGAGGCCGTGCAGCACCTCCTTGGCCCGCGCTTCGAGCTCGTAGCCACCGAGGTCCTGGTACTCGCCCTGGATCTCGCCGTAGCGGGCCAGGATGCGGTCCATGTCGTCCGCCTTGTCGGGGTCCGCCATGTCGCGCTGCAACTGCTCGATCTCGTGGTGCAGTTCGCCCAGCTTGCCACTGCCGGCGATCGCCTCTTCGATCACGGACCGCCCCGACATCTCGCCCATGTCCTGACGGAAGTAGCCGATGGTGAGACGTTTGGGCAAGGCGACCTCGCCGTCGTCGGGCTTCTCCTCGCCCACGATCAGGCGAAACACGGTGGACTTGCCAGCACCGTTCGGTCCGGTCAGGCCGACCTTCTCACCGGGGTTGAGCTGGAGAGACGCGTCGACGAACAGGACCTGGTGGCCGTGGCGTTTGTTGATGCCGGTGAGGGTGATCATCGGGGGCGAACAGGATAGCGCGGCGCGGCGCGGATGGGCTCGGTCGTTTGGCCCCTTGCCCCCCCCTTGGGGCAGGAATCCCGAACGCCCCCAGCCTTACCGCTTGCGCGGCGCATTGCGGCCGGCACAGTGGCCGCCATGGACCACGCCACGCCCGAAGGCAAACGCCCCGGCGGCCTGACCGCGCTCGCCGTCTTCAACTTCATCTTCGGGGGCTCGAACGCCCTCGGCGTCTTGGCCATGGCCGCCATGTTCGCCTTGATTGGCGTGGTGGACCTCGACGACGAGGCCAAGCAGGAACTGGCCCGCGCCTGGGAGGAAGTCGGCAAGAGCGTCTTCACCGTCCTGTTCGCCTTGATGGCCGTGTCGGCCGTGCTCCTGATCGCCTCGGGGATCGGTTACCTGCAGCAGAAGAAGTTCCTCGGCCGCACGCTCGGCAACGTGAATGCCGTGCTCGGCATCGCCGCCAGCCTCGGCATGGCCCAGCTGGCCCCCGAGGCAGCCGGCGGCGGCTTCTCCCTGGGCACTCTGATCGGCCTCGTCTACCCGGTGCTGACCCTGATCCTGCTCAACACCACGTTCAAAGAGGACTTCGTCCGCTGACGCGGGACGAACGGCATGCGCTGGCGCCACACCTCCTTGATCGCCCGCTACTCCGCCCGATTCTCGGTGCGGGGCGGCATCGGCTTGGTGTTCTTGCTGCTGTCGCTGACGTTCGGCCTGATGGTCGCGCACCTGATGCTGCAGCCGGTCGAGATCATGATGCGCGAGGCCCCGTCGCGCACCCGGGACCTCGAACCGATGGAACAGCAGCGGCGGGCCCTCGACACCCTCACCGAACAGGCGAGCCCGGTGGTCGCGTGGATGCTGTCGGACAAGCGGAAGGAGACGATCAACGAGCCGCGGCGCGACGCGCAGGGCCGCCGCGTCACCCGCCCCGACCGCGACGTGGTCGCCGAGGACTGGGCGGACCACCTGCTCCACGAACGCCCGGCGCTGCTGTCGGCGATCTTCCTGGTGCTGCTGCTCGGCTGGCCGCTGGTGGTGGCACTGGGCGCCTTCGACCTGTTCGCCGGCGACATCGGCTCGCGGCAGCTGCGCTACCAATTGCTGCGCGCCGACCGCAGCAGCATCTTCTTCGGCCGCCTGCTGGGCATGCTGCTGACGTTCGTCGTGGTGTTGCTGCTGGTCACCGCCACCGTGACGGTCTACATCGGCTGCAAGCTGCCGGTGTATCCGTGGGCAGAACTGCTCGGCTGGGCCGCCTATGGCAGCTTGGCGCTGCTGGTGGCTTCGGTGCCGTACATCGCCCTGTGCGCGTGGATCTCGGCCGCGGTCAGCGGCCCGTTCACGGCGGTCACGGTGGCGTCGCTGGCGATCGGCGGCGTGCCCCTGGTCGCCGCGTTCGGCAAAGTGAGCCACGAAGCCGTGGGCTACGTGAACTACCTGCTGCCATGGGGTTACCAGATGCGTCTGTTCCACCCCGAACCTGCCCAGGTGGGGCTGGCCGCCGCGGGCTGCGCGGCCACGACCGCCCTGTTCGTGTGGCTCGGCCACCGCAAGTTCACCCGCCGCGACCTCTGAACCACCCATGACGGAACCGGCGCTGTCCATCCAATCGATCACCAAGGCCTTCGGCCGGGTCAAGGCACTCGATGCCGTGGCCTTCGAAGTGCCGGCGGGCTCGATCTTCGGCCTGCTCGGGCCGAACGGTGCTGGCAAGACCACCCTGTTCTCGATCGCCGCCGGCTTCTTGCATGCCGACACCGGTTCGCTGCGGGTGCTCGGCACCGACATCGCACACATCGCCGACTTGCAGGGACGCATGACCATCCTGCCGCAGGATGCCGCGTTCCAACGCAACGTGCCGATCCTCGAACAGCTGCTGTTCTTCCGCCAGCTCGACGGCAGCGGCCGTGCCGACGCCCGCCGCGAAGTGCTGGAGACCCTCGACCTGGTGGGTTTGGCGGCCTACCAGAAGCGCGGCGTGCACGCGCTGTCGCACGGCATGCTGAAGCGCATGGGCATCGCGCAGGCGTTCCTGGGCCGGCCCGAACTGATCCTGCTCGACGAGCCGACCGCGGGCCTCGACCCACAGAATGCGCGGCAGATCCGCGATCTGGTGCGGGTGTTCCGCCAGCAGCGCGCGGCGACCACGGTGGTGAGTTCGCACAACCTCGCCGAGATCCAAGAGCTCTGCGACCATGTGGCGATCCTCGACAAGGGCCGGCTCCTGGTCGCCGGTCCGGTCGACGCGATCCTGCGCCAGAGTCGGCAGCTCGATCTCTTGCTGGCGCGCGAACTCACGGCGCAAGAGCGCGCCGAGCTGGCGGCCCTGCCGTGCAGCCGCGGCCTCGAAGCGCGGGAACTGTGCCGCTATCGGCTGCAATTGGCGATTCCGGACGGCGAGTCGGCCGACGGGGCGATCGCCGCCGTGCTGCGTTGGCTGCTCGACCGCGGGGTCACACCGCGCTCCTTGCAGGAAGGCAACAGCCTCGAAGAGTACTTCCTGCAGCTGACCGGCAAAGAACACACCACCGGGCACTGAGGCTGGACGCGGCGGGGCCCCGCTCGGCTCGGGCGCCCTCGGCCCAGAGCCCACTCAGCCCAGAGCAACCGGCCAGTGCAGTTCGACCTGCAGCACGGACTCGGTGACCTCGACCGTCAGTTCGCCGCCGCCCACCGCCAGCACCAAGGCCGTCTGCGCGAACGCTTCGCCGACCGAATCCGCCATGAGCCCAGCGGCCGAGCCGTTGCGCATGCTGGCCGTGCCGGCGGCGGCGGCCAGCAGCCCCGGGCCCGGCGCCTGCACCCGCAGCACCACACTCGCCACCGTCCGCGGCCGGCCACCCGCCAGCGCCCGCTCGCCCACCGCCACCGTCCAGGTGACCCCGGCCACACCGGCTTCGAGCGCTGCCAGAGACAGACCCAGCAGCGCCTGCATGGCCTCCGCCACGACCACCCGAACCCGGGTCCGTCCGGCGTCCCCTGGGAGCATCGTGAACGGCACGCCGAGCCGTGCGCAGTGCCGTTCGACCAGACTGCGCACGCCTTCGAACAGTTCCTCGAGCGCCACCACCTCGTGGCGGGACGGGCCTTGCCCCAGCAGCTTGGCCAGCAGCCGCACCAGGGCTGCACCCCGCCGTGCCCCCTGATCGAGCTGCGCCAAGAACGCCGCGTCCTCGGCGTGCCGCGGCTGCAATTCGCCGGCGAGCCCGGTGGCGGCTGCGAGCACGTTCGCCAAGTCGTGCGCCAGCGTGCCGGCGAGCCGCCCGAGCAGACGCGCGCGTGCCGTTTGGAGTTGCAGCGCGGCGAGTTCGGGGGACGGCTGGTCGGCCATGGTTGCAGCCAAACTATCTCAAGCGAGCAGGCCGCGATGCACCTTGCCGTACACATCGGTGAGCCGCAGATCGCGGCCGCCGAAGCGATAGGTCAGGCGTTCGTGGTCGATGCCGAGCAGGTGCAGCACGGTGGCGTGCAGATCGTGCACCGAAACCGGGTTCTCCACCGCCTTGTAGCCGAACTCGTCGGTGGCCCCGTAGCTGGTGCCGCGCCGGAAGCCACCGCCGGCGGCCCACATCGTGAAGCCGAACGGATTGTGGTCGCGCCCGGTGGTGCCCTGGGCGAACGGCGTGCGGCCGAACTCCCCGCCCCAGAGCACGATCGTCTCGTCGAGCAGCCCGCGGGCGCGCAGGTCGAGCAGCAGCGCGGCGATCGGGCGATCGACCATGCGGCAGTTGTCGCGCAGACCAGCCACCAGGTCGCGGTGTTGATCCCAGCGGTCGTGGCCGGTGTCTGGGCAAGTCAGCTCGACGAACCGCACGCCGCGCTCGACCAGGCGCCGCGCCAGCAGGCACTGCCGGGCGAAGGTGCGGGTGTGCTCGAACTCGTCTTCGCAGCCGTAGAGGGCCTGCAGAGCACGACTCTCACCGGCCAGGGACGTGAGCTCCGGAACCGCCGCCTGCATGGCGAACGCCAGCTCCTGGTTGCGGATCGCCGCGTCGATCGCATCGCCGCCCGGATCGCGCTGCTGGCCGTGTGCGTCGAGGGTACGGATCAGCTCGATCTTGCGCCGTTGCCACCTGGCAGAACGCTCGCGCGGAGTGACGTTGGCGAGCGCTTCCCCGCTCATGCGCAGGAGCGACGCCTGGCTGTGCGCAGGCAGGAACCCGGAATGGAAATTGTCCGTGCCACCCGGCGGAATCAGGCCACCGTTCAAGACCACGAATGCCGGCAGTTCGCGGCTGGCGCAGCCGAGCCCGTAGCCGATCCAGGCGCCCATCGACGGCCGGCCCTGCAAGCCGTGGCCCGTGTGCAAGAAGTAGTTGGCGTTGGTGTGCTCGCTGAACTCCGCGGTCATCGAGCGGATCACACACAATTCGTCCGCCACCGTGGCCAGATTGGGCAACAGATCACTGAGCCACTGCCCACTCGCGCCGTGCTGCCGGAACGGCCAGCGCGGCCCCAAGGTCAGTCCGTCGTCGCGGAACTGCGTCGGCGCCTTGGCCATCGGGAACGGTCGGCCGTGCTCGGCACTCAGGCGGGGTTTGTGGTCGAACAGGTCCTGCGGGCTCGGCCCACCGTCCATGTACAGAAAGATCACCGCCTTCGCCCGCGGCACGTGGTGTGGCGGCTGTGGCTCGTTGCCCGACGCCAGCAGGTGCCGGAACGGCAACATGCCAAAGCCGTTGGCGGCGGCGCGCAGCAGGGCCCGGCGGGTGTACGGCGTGGACGTCATCGGCGGTAGACGAACTCCTGGGTCGCGACGAGGCAGTGCAGCAGATCGGCCCACACCACCACGTCGTCGGCAGTGGTCTGGTGCTCGGCCACGGCCGCGGCCAAGAACTCGGCACAGTTCGCCCGTTCGGCTGCGTCGGGCTCCCGGGCGAACGCAGCGCAGTAGACCGCCGTCAGGGCCGCGTCTCGGTCCCGGCGCAGCGCGCCGAGGCGTTCGGCCCACGCCCGGCAGGCGTGGTGCACGAAGGCGTCGTTCCACAGCGTGAGCGCCTGCGCCGGCACGTTGGAGACCGCGCGCGCGCCAACCGTGGCGAACGGCGTCGGCAGGTCGAACGCGAGCAGCATCGGCAGCAGGAAGTTGCGGCGCACGGCCAGGTACAGGCTGCGGCGCCCGGCGCCGTCGAGCGGCCCGGACTGTTCCGGCATGCCGCGCGCCGTGTCGAGCACGCTGTGCGGCAGTGCCACCGGCGGGCCACCGAGCTGCTCGCGCAGCAGGCCGCTCACGGCCAGGAGCGCATCGCGCACCGCTTCGGCTTCGAGCCGGCGCACGTTCTGGCGATGCAGCCAGCGATTGCGCGGATCACGCGCTTCGGCCGCCGCGTCCGGCACCGCACTGCGGCGGTAGGCTTGCGACAGGACGATGCGGCGGAACACGTGCTTCTGCGACCAGCCGTGCTGCACGAAGTCGTGCGCCAGCCAATCCAGCAGCACGGGATGGTCGGGTGGTTCGCCCAGCGCACCCAGGTTGTCGACGGTCGCCGCCAGGCCCCGACCGAACAAGCGCTGCCAAACCCGATTGACGAACACCCGCGCCGGCAGCGGATTGTCGGGCGCGAACACCGCAGCGGCCAGCTCGCGGCGCCCGCTGCCGACGAGGTCGGGCCAATGCGCTTCGCCGGCCAGAGCGGCGAGAAAGCGGCGCGGCGCCAGCGGCCCCGGGGCATCGTGCCGCCCGCGCAGGAACACTCGCCCGTCGGTGCCCGAACCCTCGCCCATGGCGGGCAGCGTGGGAGCGACGCGCAAGGCGGCGCGCGCAGCCTTCAGCTCCGCAGCCGCCTTGGCGACTGCCGCGGGCACCTCGGACCATGGCAACTCCACGCCGGCGGCTGCGGCCGGCGGCTCAGCCGAATCGCTGGCCACCACCGCCTGCACCGCGATCCAGGCGTCGCTCGGGTAGCTCTTCGCGCCGCGGATCGAATCGGCAAGTTCGGGGGCCTCCTGGTCGATCGCCTGCAGATACGCCGGACTGCCCGGCCAACTGCGCAGATCGAACGTCACCCAGTGCGGCAGCTCGTTCTCCACACCGCGGTGCAAGCCGCCGTAGATCGGTTCACGCAGCAGATTGAGCCCATCGACCACGACCTGCACGCGACTGCCGCGGCCGGCCACGCGCACGTGCAGGTAGGGACGGGACACCGCGAACGTCTGGGTGCCCAGGACGCCCTGACGCGCGGTGCCCGCCATGCCGCTGTGCCACCACGCTCCCGGCAACACCAGCATGCGCAGCGGCCGTGCCACGGGATCGGCGAGCCAGGGTCCGCGCCACGGCCCGGCGCCGAACGCATCGTTGTCGCGCAGCCAATCTTCGGGCCGCTCGGCGAGCGCCAGGCTGGTGTCGCAAGCGCGCAGTTCGAGTCCGTCGGAGTCCGCCGCCGCCACAGGCCCACACTCGTCGGCCCAGACCGCTGCGAATCGGCGTTGGGCGGCGAGCGCCGCGGTGAATTCCGGATCCGCCGCGGCGTAGGCAAACGTCGGCTGCTGCACATAGCGCGAACTGCGCAGGAACCCGGCCAGAGCGTAGTAGTCGGCGGCGCGGATCGCGTCGAACTTGTGGTCGTGGCAGCGCGCACACGCCACCGTCAGGCCGAGCACGGCCTTGCCGAACACGTCGATCTGGTTGTCGATGCGGTCGCTCTCGTGCTGGCGCGCGTCGACCGGCGAGTGCGTCTGTTCGGCGAACCACCAGAACGCCGTGGCCTGGATGCTCTCGTTGTCGCCCTGCGGGCCGCGGCGCGGCTCCGGCAGCAGGTCGCCGGCGATGTGTTCGCGCACGAACTGGTCGAACGGCACGTCCGCGGCGATCGCCCGGACCACGTAGTCGCGGTACCGCCACGCGTTGGGCAAGTCGTAGTCGCTCTCGTGGCCCAGGGTCTCGGCGTAGCGGACCAGGTCCAGCCAGTGGCGAGCTTGGCGTTCGGCGAAGGCCTGAGACGCCAGCAACTGGTCGACCTGCGCTGCGTAGGCCGCTTCGCTGGGGTCCGCGGCGAACCGCCGAACGCTGTCAGGATCTGGCGGCAGGCCGGTGAGGTCGAACCACAGGCGGCGCAGCAGGGTGTGGGGCGCAGCGGGCGGTGCGGGCACGACCCCCTCCTGCGCCTGGGTGGCTGCGAGCAGGTGGTCGATGGTGTGGTCGGGAGCGCTGGTGGTCGAGGGGCCGGCCAGCGGTTGCCAGGCCCAGTGCTGGCGGCGCGCGGTGAACTCACGGGCGTCGAGGTCTGGCGGCAGGTTGCTCTGCGCCGCTGCGGCTTCGGCCAGGAACAAAGGGACCGCCAGGGACGCCGCCAGCAGAGCCGCGGCGCGCAGGTGCGAGTTCGGGTACTCGTTGGCGGCGACCATGCGCCCTGGATTGTCGCTGCTCCACGCAGGGTCGGCAACGGGCAGCCTCACGGCCTTTGCCCATTCGCTGGCAATCGCCGCAGCGGCGAACTGGCGTCCGGCCGGAACTGCCGTAGCCTGCCACGATGCGCACCGGCCCGTTCGTTGCCGTTCTGTGGCTCGCGGGAGCCGCACTCGCCCAGCAGCCTCTGGCCGGCAGCCGCCCGAACCTCCTGTTCGTGTTCAGCGACGACCACGCCGCCCACGCCATCTCCGCCTACGGCTCGCAGCTCAACCGCACCCCGCAGATCGACCGACTGGCCCAGGGCGGCGTGCTGTTCCGCAACACCTTCTGTGGCAATGCCATTTGCGGCCCGTCACGCGCTTCGATCCTGACCGGCCTGCACAGCCATGCCCATGGCTTCATGCGCAACGGCAACACCTTCGACGGCACCCAGACCACCATGCCGAAGCTGCTGCAGGCCGCCGGCTACCAGACGGCCCTGCTCGGCAAATGGCATCTCGACTCGACGCCGACCGGCTTCGACCACTGGATGGTGCTGCCCGACCAGGGCCAGTACTACAACCCAGACTTCCTGACTGCGGGCGGCAAGATCCGCATGGAAGGCCACGTCACCGACCTGATCACGGCCGCGACGCTGCAATGGCTCGAACAGCGCGATCCCGAGCGGCCGTTCCTGCTGATGTGCCAGCACAAGGCCCCGCACCGCTCCTGGCTGCCCGCGCCGGCCGAGCTCGGCCTGTATCGGGACGGGGATCTGCCCGAACCACCCACCCTGTTCGACGACCACGCGGGCATGGCGGCGCCGATCCGCAGCCAGCGCATGACGATCGCGCACGATCTGTCGTTGCACTACGACCTGTGCGTGCCGCCGACCGAAGCCGAACGGCCGCATCTGTCGGCACTCGATCGCGACTGGGAGCACCTCTGGGCCCGCATGACCAAGCCGCAGCAGGAAGCCTGGGCCGCCGCCTACGACGCGGAGAACGCAGAGTTCCGCCGCCGGCAACCCAAGGGCGTGGACCTGGTGCGGTGGCAGTACCAGCGTTACTTGAAGAACTACCTGCGCTGCGTGGCCGGCGTCGACCGCAGCGTCGGTGTGCTGCTCGACTGGCTCGACCGGCATCCGGACGTGAAGGCCAACACCCTGGTGGTCTACATGTCCGACCAGGGCTTCTATCTCGGCGACCGCGGCTTCTACGACAAACGCTGGATGTACGACGAGAGCCTGCGCATGCCGCTGCTCATGCAGTGGCCTGGCCATCTGCCGGCAGGCCGCGAAGTGACGGCCTTGGCCCAGAACATCGACATCGCACCGACGTTCCTCGAACTGGCGGGCGTGACGCCGCCGGCGACCCTGCACGGCCGCAGCCTGCTGCCGCTGCTGGCGGACACGGCGCCACCAGATTGGCGCGAAGCGATCTACTACCATTTCTACGAGTCCCACGCCGTGCACGAGGTCGCGGCCCACTTCGGGGTGCGCACCGCACAGCACAAGCTGATCCGCTACTACGAGCCGGAGTGGAACACTTGGGAACTCTTCGATCTGCACCGCGATCC
>JAEUHP010000211.1 GCA_016795295.1 Planctomycetota bacterium
GCCGAACTCGCGCATCGGCTCGCGGAGCCGGCGCAGGTAGCGCCGCGCGAGGGCCTCCTCGGCGAACGCCAGCAATCCGGCAGGCAGCGTGGCGCGGTCGCTGCGCGGCCGCCGGCGCCGGGGCCGCGGCGGCATCGCGCGCATCGAGACGAACTGCAGGCCGGGGATCTTCTCCAGCCAGCTGCGCACCTGGTACAGCCACGGGCGCACTTCGCTGTGCACCAGGAGTTCGTCGACCACCCGCTCGATCTGCGCCACCATGCGCTCCCCGCGCGGCTGCGGCTGCGCCCATTCCCAGGCGAATTCGTTGACGAAGGAGATGTCCTCGCGGCGCCTCAGCGCCCGGCGCAGTGCCCTCCAGTCGGCCACGCGGTAGGTGGCCGTGAAGTGGCCGAACATGCCCTTGGTCACGCTCAGGAGCATCGCCAGGGGGTCCATCGGAGACTGCAGGAACTGGAGCCAGCAGGTGCCGAGCCGTTCGGGTTGCTGCCGCAGGTCCGCGGCGGTCAACGTGCCATGGCGCCGCCAGAGGTCGCCGAGGGCGGTGCGGATCGCATCGCCGCGCAGCAGCGGCCCGGCGGGCACCAGGAAGCGATGGCCCTTGGCGCTGCCGATCCGCGCCGGCAACGCGGCACCGCGCCGCAGCCTGAGGCTCGAGCACGCATCGCGCAGCACGATCTGCTCCTCGGCGAACACGTCGCGCAGCAGGAGCAACGGCGGCCGCACCGTCTGCACCACGTACAGGCTCACGGGCGCCGCGAGCCACGCTTCGAGCAGGCAGCGTTCGGCGCTCGGCAAGGGGCCGGCGAGCAACCGCTCGCCGACGGTGGGCTGTCCCGGCCCATGGCGGTAGCACAGGGCATACCATTCGCGGTAGGCGCGGCGATGGGTCTCGAGCCCGGCATCGTCGAGGTCTTGGATGCCGGACGCGACCCCGAAGTAGCGCCGAATCGCCCGCGGCTGCCACACCAGGACCGGGTCGATCGCCTCGAGCAGCCGTTCATAGAGGCGTTCGTGGTGCCGCAGCCACAAAGCGCCGTCGCGGCCGTCCGGCACGTCGGTGGCCACCACGGCCCCACGTGCCGTGCGCTGCACGTGCTGGGCAAAGCTCACGAAACCGCGGCGGGTCAGGCCGCCGTCTTCGTCGCAGGTGAAGACGCCGCGCTCGAACAACCGAGCACAAGCGTCGAACAGACACGGCGAGACCAGCAGGAGCAGGCGCGGCAAACCCGGTTCGCCGCGCGCCGGCGCAGCGAACAGGCGCGCCATCGCCGCCAGCACCGCGGCGCGTTCGTCGGCACCGCCCAGCACCAGAGGTTCGGCGCCGAGCAGGAAACCATCGCCGGCATCGCAGGCGCACAGGAAGCCACGGCCGCTGCCCGCGCCATCGTCCGGGCCCAGCACTGGCTCGAACGCCAATCGGACGCGGCGGTCCTGCACCGGCAGGACCCCGAGCGGCCACGGCAGCGGCGTCTTGGGCCGCCACCGCTCCGTCACTTCGGGCACCGCCACGAACCGCGCCGAGACGCTGTGCAGCTCCTCCGCGGTGCCGCGCCAGGTCAGGGTCAGCACCTTGGCCGCTTCGAACAGGCGGAACCACCGCGGCTGCAGGATGTCGGCCACGTCGCCGGCCACCAGCACTTCGAGCACCTGGGCCAGGATCTGCAGTTCGGCCGGCCGCGGCGGGCGCACGCCGCCCGAAAGCGGCACGGCGTAGGCGACCGGCTGCGCCAAGCCCTGGGCCGCGCCGCGCTCGGCCAGTTCGCGGTAGGCCTTGGGCACCTGGGCCAGTTCGTCGAAGGTGAGCAGCAGCATCGGGGCGACCACCGGGGCGTGCGCGCCGGCCACGGACAGGTGGCCGAGCTGCTCGCGGGCCCGTTCGCCGCACGCCAGGACGAGGCCGAACTCGACGCCCTCGCTGCCGAGCACGACGGCAAACACCGGGTGCGGCTCGGCCGGGATCACGCAGGCGAACAGGTGCCACTCGTCGAAGTCCTGCCACGGCATGCGGTCGTGGAAACGACCGGCGGCAAAGGCGGTGCGGTGGGCGAGGGCCTTCGGGAGCACGGGGGAATGGTAGTCGGGGAGTAGGGTTGGTGGGCAGGGGGGCTGGGGGTGGGTTGCCAGAATTCACGTGCCAGGTGGGGCCGATTGGTTTGCCGCCAGCACTTTGAGCTGCTGGCCACCGCACCGAACCAGACTTGGTCCTGGGACACCCCCAGTCTGCCTGGCCAGACCAAGCACACGCTCCAGTTCTTGACGCTGGCTGCCGATGCGTCCTAGTATAGGTGTATACGTGTATAGGCACATGAGGCTGCAATGACCCGCTGGAATCTGACCATCCCCGACGAAACCGACCGGCTGGTGCGCGTCTTCCTTGCCCGACTGGGGATGAAGAAGGGCGATCTGTCGGCATTCGTGGTCGATGCGTGCCGGCGCGAAGTCCTGCGCCGAACCGTCGCCCAGGTGCAAGGACAGAACGCCGACCTGAGCCCGGCCGAGGCGATGCGGCTTGCCGAGGCAGCCGTGGCGGCGGCACGTGCGGCTCGTCCTTGACACCAACATCCTGGTCTCCGGGCTGCTCTCACCGAAGGGGCCGCCGGGGACGCTCGTTGCCGCATGGCTCGACCTGCGCTTCGAGCTGGTGACGTCCGCAGAGCAGGTGGCCGAGTTGCGCCGCGTGCTTGCCTACGAGAAGCTCCGGCCCTTCCTCAGCCAGGAGCAAGCGCGCGACTTCGTCGAGAACCTCGAAGCGCTTGCGGTAGTGGCCGCGGACCTGCCTCTGATCACCGCGTCCCCTGATCCGGACGACAACCTGATCCTGGCCACCGCGGTGGCCGGCCGCGCCGACGCCGTGGTGTCGGGGGACAAGGCGCACCTGCTGGTGCTGCGCGCGGTCGAGGGCATCCCGATCCTCTCAGCGCGTGCAGCGGTTGCGAAGTTGGGCCTGTGGCGTGAGTGAGGTGCTGGCGGCACCCCGGGTTGTCGCGAAGACGCCACGCCACGGCGGCGCGGCTGCCTCAGGCCAACAGGCCGACAACAGGGGCAACCGAATGGCCGACGGAATGGTAGCGATGCAGGCGCCGGTGGCGGGGTGGGTCAGTCTTGGACCGCCGCCAGCAGGTGGTAGCGCATGTTGGTCTGGTCGGGAAGTCGAAGCTGGCCGTTGTCTCCCGGCATGCTGACGGTTCCTCAGCCCCG
>JAEUHP010000248.1 GCA_016795295.1 Planctomycetota bacterium
GCCCAAGCGGCGATCGACATCGGCCTGCACGCCAGCGCCGACCTCGAACAGCCAGGGGCGGCTACCTACCAACTGGCGTTCCAACGCCTGGCCGAGGCTGGGCGGCTGGACCATGGCCTGGCCCAACGCTTGATGGGCTGGGCCGGCCTGCGCAACGTCCTGGCGCACCACTAGGCAAGCATCGACTACGGCCGCATCGCGGCCACCTTGGCCCACGAACTCGGCGACCTGGAGCAGTTCGCCCAGATCGCTTCGGGCTGGTGCTGAGCGCGGGTTCCGGTTCAGCGCTTCACGCCGATCGGCGCGCGCATCTTGAGCCCCTGCACCCCAGTGACACCCGTGACACCCGTGACCGCCGGGGCGGAAGCCGGCGCCGCGGCACCGGCCGTTGGCGTGGCACTGCGGCCGGCCGCCAGCGGCGCAGCAGCCGCCGGGGCCCCCTTGGCGCCACCTTCGGCGAGCCGCCGCCTCACGTCCTCGGGCCGGTTGGCCTTGGCGATGCAGTCGTCGGCCGAGATCAGACCCTCGGCGTAATTGCGCAGCAGCTCGTCTTCGAGCGTGGTCATCCCGTACTGCCGGCCGGTCTGCATCAGGTTCAGGATCTGCGCCGATTTGGCCTCGCGGATCAGCGAACGCACCGCGTCGGTGGCCACCAGGATCTCGCGCGCCGCGACGCGGCCGCCGCCGACCTTCGCCACCAGCGTCTGTGACACCACCCCCTGCAGCGTGCCGGCCAATTGCACGCGCACCTGCTGCTGCGCGTCGGTCGGGAACACGTCGATGATGCGATCGACGGTCGAGATCGCGCTGGTGGTGTGCAGCGTGCCGAACACCAAGTGCCCGGTCTCCGCGGCGGTGATCGCCATCGAGATGGTCTCCAGATCGCGCATCTCACCGATCAGGATCACGTCCGGATCCTGGCGCAACGCCCGCCGCAGCCCTTCGCGGAACGAATTGCAGTCCTGGCCGATCTGGCGCTGGGTGACGAAGCACTGCTTGTCGGGATGCACGAACTCGAGCGGATCCTCCATCGTCAGGATGTGGCCGTGCTCGGTCTGGTTGATGTAGTCGATCATCGCCGCGAGCGTGGTCGACTTGCCCGACCCGGTCGGTCCGGTGACCAGCACCAGGCCGCGCGGCTTGGCGGCGAGATCGAGGCAGATCTGCGGCAGGCCGAGCTTGCGCGCGTCGGGGATCTGGTCCGGGATCTGCCGCACCACGATGCCCACGGCACTGCGCTGGTGCAGGGCGTTGACGCGGAAGCGCGCGAGCTTCTCGACCGCGAACGAGAAGTCGATGTCCTTCTCCGCCTGGAAGCGCTGCCACTGGTCAGGCGTCATCAGCTGCTTGGCCAAGTCGGCCGTCGCTTCGGGCGTTAGGGTCCCGAACTGATCCTGGGCTTTGACTTCGCCGTCGATGCGGAAACCAGGGGCAGAGCCGGCCTTGACGTGCAGGTCGGAAGCGCCCTGGTGGACCATGGTACGGAGCAGATCGTGGATCGCGAGCGACACTCGGGGTTCTCCTTCGGTGAAACCGCTCCGATCCAGGACGCGGTATCGGGCGATGCCGGCGCGGCCCTGGATCGACCCCTACGCGCTTTGCCCCAGGCTGGGACGGGCTGGATGCAAGGACCAGCCTAGCGAGGACGCGCATGGGCGCAGGGCCCGCGCAAGCACCGGCAATCCCCCATCGCGGCCATGGCCGCAACCGAACCTCGGTTGCCAGAATTGGCCATGGCCGCTTGTTGTTTGGGGCTTTGCGCTGACGAGAATCCTCGCGCGGCGCGAGGATTCTCGAGACTACAGCCCATCGCGACGGCCCAATGCCGCCAACCGAAGTTCAGCTGCGGCCAAGGCCGCGATGGGAACGCAAAGCTGGAGGGTGGTATTCTCAGGTCATGCGTACGCACCAAGGCTTCGACCGAATCTCGGTGGACCCCGCGGTCCTGGGCGGCAAGCCATGCATTCGTGGCATGCGCATCTCCGTCCAGCGTCTGCTCGAAGTGCTGGCGCAGAACCCCTCCTGGGACGCAGTGCGAGCTGACTACCCGGAGATCGAGGAGGAAGATCTTCGGCAGGCCCTGGCCTTTGCGGCGTCCTTGCTCAACGACACCGTGATCCCGTTGGACAGCAGCGCCGCGTGACGCGTCTACTGTTCGACATGGGCCTGCCGCGCCGCGCCGCCAGGACCTGGTGGCAAGTGGCATCGACGTCGTGCATCTGGGGGCCCTGGGCATGCCGACACTTCCCGATCCTGACGTAATTGCCTTGGCCATCGCCCAGGAGCGTGTCGTGGTGACCTTGGATCGAGACTTCACGCAGCTCGTGGCAGTCTCGGGAGCCCGAGCTCCCTCGATCATCTACCTGCGCGACAATGTCGACCGCGCCAAGGCAGTACTCATGGTTCGCCAAGTGTTGGCGAAATGCGGGCCGGCTCTCGAAGCGGGCTGTGTGGTTTCGGTCGTGTCCGATCAGATGCGCGTCCGCACCCTACCCATTCTCCCGCCCGCTTCGGGCAGCGAGTCGGCAGCCCCGGCAAACCATCCCAGCTGAACCCAACGCCGCGCCGCCGGCGCGCCTCAGCCCTGAGGTTCGACCGCGCCGTCCTTGCCGATGCGCAGCACCCGGTAGCCACCGCGGGCGCGGAACCACAACGCCAGCAGCAGGTAGATCGCAGCCATCGTCGCCGGCACCAGCGAATCGACGCGCAGCGTCTTGCGGTCGCCGGCGATCGACGCCGCGACCACCAGCCGTTCGTCGGCGGTGAGCTGCTCGAGGCCCTTGGCCGGATCGTCGATGCCCTGGGCGGCCAGCGCGGTGCGCGCCGCGCCGAGCTTCTGGTTCACGGCGCCGAGCTGCTTGCCGTCGATGCCCTTCGCCGCGTCGAAGCTCAGGAACTGGCTGGACTCCTTGGCCTCGTACTGGGCCACCAGCGCAGGCGCCGTGGCCCGCAGTTCGGCCCCGGCGAAGCGGTCCTTCGCGTAGCCGAGACCGGGTCCGCCGACCACCCCGGCGGCCAGCATGCCGATGCCGCCCATCAGGCTGATGGCGATCGCCCCGGTGCGCGGAAAACGGTCGCTGGCGACCGCGAGCATGGTCGGCCAGAAGAACGTCTTGCCGACCGCGTAGACGGTCAGCGCCAGCAAGGCCCCGGTGAAGGTCGTGATGCCGGCGGTGAGGTTGAGTCCGGCACAGGCCAGCACCGCGCTCACCAGCAGGATGCCGATCGGCGACAGGCCGAGCCGTTCGATGGTGCCGGCGCAGAACCGCAGCGTGAACATCACCGCCGAGGTGAACACGAACAGGATCTGCCCCTGTGCTGGCGTCAGGATGTTGCCGGTGATGTTGCCGATCCACGAATCGGTGCCGAGTTCGACCGCGCCGATCAAGAGGTGGGTCACGAACAGCGTGAACAGGAGCCACGAGCCGAGTGCGAAGCCGGTGGCGACGCCGGCACCGACCACCAGCCCCCCGGCGATGCCGTAGGCGAGGGCCGGGCCGAGGCCGAGCACGCCGGCGAAGAACTGGCTGAGCAGGAGGCAGATCACCGCGGCGCCGAGCAGGCCGACGTCGCCGAACATGGCGCCGAACGACAGGCCGCTGCGCTGCGCTTCCGACTTCGGCATGCCTTGGCCGAGGAACAGGGCGCCGTAGAACAGAGTCGGCACCAGGAACACCACCAGCAGCGTCTGCCAGCCGATCGAACCGCCGAAGAAGTAGACGGTGAGCCCGCCCAGCACCAAGCCTGCCGGCCAACTGGCGTGCAGGATGTTGAGGTAGTGCGTGCGGTGGTTCGGGAACAGCGTGGCGACCAGCGGATTGGCGACGGCCTCCAGGGTGCCGTTGGCCAGGCCGAACACGAACGTGCCCCAATAGAGGATCTGGTAGGCGAGGGCTGCGTCGTTGGCGGGCGCCAGGTAGGGCGTCACCGACGACAGCAGGTGGAACAGGAACGCCAAGAGGATCAGGACGCGATAACCGAGCCGGTCACAGACCAGGCCGCCGGCGATGATGCCGAAGCAGAAGCCTGGGAAACCTGCGGTGTTGATCGCACCGATCTGCTGGTCGGTGAAACCGAACTCCAGCCGCCACTTGTCGACGATGCCGGCGCGGATCGAAAAGCCGACACCGGCGGCGAGGATGGCAAAGAAACCGGCCCACAGGAGCCGGCCGGCGTTCGGCGTGATGCCGTCGCGTTGCATGTTCATGGGAGAGCGCGGGAAGAGGCGGAGAGGGCGGAGAGGGCGAAGCGAAGGACGGGCGGCTCAGCGCGCGCCGAGCAGGTGCTCGAGGGCGAGCTGGTGCAGACGCACGAAGCCGCAGCCGCGGGAGCCGTGGGCATTCGCGTCGAAGGTCTCGAAGGCGCTGCGATCACGCAGCAGGTCGGCGCAGGTCTCGCCCGGCGCCAGCGTGGTCTGGGCCAGGTCGGGCAAACGCGCGGCGCGCTTCGCCGCCACCACTTCGGGGTCCTTCTGGAACTTCGCCGCGCGGTCGCGCAGCAGGCGGTACATGCGCATGTTCGCCGCTGCACTGGCCCACACACCCTCGAAGTCCTCGGTGCGCGAGGGCTTGTAGTCGAAGTGGCGCGGGCCGTCGTAGCCGGCCGATTCGAGCAGGTCGACCAGGAAGAACGCCGACACCAGATCCCCGTGGCCGAACACCAGGTCCTGGTCGTACTTGATGCCGCGCTGGCCGTTGAGGTCGATGTGGAACAGCTTCTTGTGCCACAGCGCCTGGGCGATGCCGTGCACGAAGTTGAGGCCCGCCATCTGCTCGTGACCGACCTCGGGGTTGAGGCCGACCAGTTCTTTGTGCTCGAGCGTGTCGATGAACGCGAGCGCGTGGCCGATGGTCGGCAACAGGATGTCGCCGCGCGGCTCGTTGGGCTTCGGCTCGATGGCGAACCGAATCCGGTAGCCGCGGTCTTTGCAGTAGGTGCCGAGCACGTTGAACGCCTCGCGCAGGCGATCCAGCGCCACGCGCACGTCCTTGCTGCAGTCGTACTCGGTGCCTTCGCGGCCGCCCCAGCAGACGTAGGTCTCGGCGCCGAGCTCGACGGCGAGATCGAGGTTGCGCATCACCTTGCGCAGGGCGAAGCGCCGCACCGCGCGGTCGTTGCTGGTGAAGGCCCCGTCCTTGAACACCGGATGGGTGAACAGGTTGGTGGTCGCCATCGGCACCTTCATGCCGGTGGCGGCCAACGCCTTGCGGAACCGCGCGATGTGTTGCTGGCGGGCCGCGTCGTCGCTGCCGAACGGGATCAGGTCGTCGTCGTGGAACGTGACACCGTAGGCGCCGAGTTCGGCCAGGCGCTGCACGATCTCGACCGGGTCGAGCGGCGGCCGGGTGGCGTCCCCGAACGGATCGCGGGCTTGCCAACCGACGGTCCAGAGACCGAAGGTGAACTTGTCGACCGGAGAATGGGCAGCGGCTTTGGACGTCATGATGGCTCGGGGATCGAAGCAGATGGCGGCGCGGGAATCACGGCGCGGGACGGCGCTGGGCCACCGGCACCGTGCGGCGGTAGGCGGTGGCCGACAGGCCCATGTGGCGCTGGAACTGCCGCGCGAAATCGCTGTGGTCGTAGAAGCCCGCGCGCAGCGCCACTTCGGTGACCGGCAAGGCCGTGCCGCTGAGGAGCCCGCAGGCGTGGATGATGCGCATGCGCATCAGGTAGGCACGCGGCGTGGTCTGGAAGGTGCTGCGGAACTTGCGCTCGAACTGGCGCACCGACATGCCGGCCTTGCGCGCCAACTGCGCGATGCGCAGCGGTTCGCGGAAGTTCTGCTTCAGGTGCTCGGCGACCCCGGCGAGTTCGAGGTAGGGCTGGATCGCCGCATGCTGTTCCTCGTAGCTGCGCACGGTGCCGCACACGCCGCAGACCTGACCGTCGCGGCCGAACAGGGGCAGTTTGTCGGTGACGAACCACTCGGGCTTGCCGTCGGCGTTCGGGAACAGCTCGATGATGCCCAGCAAGGGCTGCTCCGACTCTAGCACCCGGCGGTCGTCACGCCGGTATTTCTCGGCCAGGCGCGGCGGAAAGATGCAATCGTCGGTCAGCCCCACCAGCTGCTCCTCGCGTACGAGACCGCAGTGCCGGACGAACGCGGGATTGCCGAGCATCAGCCTTCCGGCCGTGTCCTTGGCGAAGAACAGCGTCCCCGGCAGGTGGTCGAACAGCTGCCGCAAGGGCCCAGGAGACAGTCGGTCGAGCCAGGCGCGCTGGCGTGCAAGGTCGCCCATGGCGCAATCCTACACACGCCGGCCGCAATCCTACAAGGCGCCGAGCCGACCTCGGCGGCCCACGCCGGGCCATGCACCGGCGCAGCACCGGCTGTTCACCGATAGGGCACGGCGCCGACCTGGGGCCAGCCGAGGTCGGTCGCGGGCCGGAACCCCTGCGCCATCCAGACCTGCACGGCGCGCGCGGTGTACGCCGGCAGCCAACGGGTGCGCGACTGCCGCCGCGCCTCGGCCAGGAAGTTCTCGACCGTGCCATTGCCACCGAGCCGCGCGTCGAACGCCGCCAGCGTCCGGCTCGCTTCGCCGAACGGCACCGTGCTGGCCAGACGGTTGCTCGCGAACATGGTGCCCTGGGACAGGATGTTGCGATCCACCGAGTAACCCGGCAGCGTCGCACTCTGCAGCAGGTTGCCTCCGTCCCACGACACCAGGGTGTTCTGCACCACGTCCGCCCTGCCGACCTCGGTGAAGCGCATCCCGACCGGCTGGTGGCCATTGTTCTGGACCACCAGGTTGTCGCTCACCGTGATGTCGGGCACCCGGCTGACGTCGATGGCCCAACCACGGGGAGTGGTCGGGGAAATGTCGCTGCCGTTCAGGATCACGTTGCCGGTCACGGCGTTGCCGGTGAGCGAAGAACCGACCTCCCCTCCCACCAGCACCGAGATCGCATTGCGCACGAACAGGTTGTCGGCCACCACCCCGCCGCAACGCATCTGCACGCCGTGGCTGCCACCGCGCGCAATGATGTTGCGCTGCATCACGACCCCGGAGTTCAGCGGCTGCAGGTAGACGTTGTGCGTGAAGATCGAAGCCTGCAGGCCGGGGCCGTTGTCCCAGCCGTTGCGGTCGATGACGTTCTCTTCGATGAGCACGCCGTGGGCGTTGTACATGTAGATGCCGTGCCCGTAATAGAGGTTGGTCACGCCGTAGCCGTCCATCAGCACACAGCGGCGGATCGTCAATCCCTGCAGGCCCGCGCCTTCGCCCTGCACGACGATGTTGCTGGAGAACATGCGGAACGCGCAGTCTTCGATGTGCAGATTGCGGCCCGGCCGCAAATACAGCACACCCTGCACCGGCCACGATCCGGCCCCGACATAGCTGGGCGACGCCGGATCCCGTCCATTGGCGTAGAACTCGAGGCCGACGATCGCGACGTGGTCCATCGTCGGCGGCGCCACCCCGCCACCCGTGAACGTGATGCCACTGGCGCTGCCGGTGCGGAACAGCGGCCGCTCCGCTGCGGTGCCATAACTGCCGATCACGATCGGCTCACTGGCCGACCGGCCGCCCGCCGTCCAGGAGCCGATCGGGGTGTCGAAGACGTCGCCGCGGCGGAACACCAACCAGTCCGGATAGCCGTGCCGCACCAGCGACTTGCCGCGCGCCACCGTGCGCACCGGCCGGGACGGACTCAGGCCGTCGTTGGCGTCGTTTCCAGCCGTGCTGACGTGGACGATGCGGCTGTCGACACTGGGCCGGAACTCGGTCCACAGCGTGCCCGCAGCAGGCGTGATGTTCACCAGCCGACGCTGGGTGATGCCGCCGAGCAGGTCGGGCGAGCGCGGATCGATGACCGCGCCGAAGCAGGCGAGCTGCAGGCCGGCCAGCCCAGGCTGCTCGTCGAGATGCAGAATGGCCGAGGCGCGCCCGTTCGCATCGGCGAGGCCGAGGCAACCGACGAACGTCGACGGATGGAGCGCCGTGCGAAAGTCGGCGAAGAAGAAGGGCCGGTTGGCCGGAATCACGCGGTTCGACCCAGCCAGCGGCATCCCGGGCGCGGCGCCGAACAGCGAAGCGTCGATCCAGTACGGCGCTCCCGGCGGCAGGCCCGAAAGCTGCAGGACCAGGGGATCGCCGATCGCAACGTCCGACGGCATGGAGAACTGCTGCGCGACTGCTTCCGCTACGCCGAATGCGGAAAGGAGGGAGAACAGAATCGGCGCGCAACAACGTGGTGCAACGAGGTGGAGGGCGGCCATCGGGCGCACCTACGCAGAGCGGCGGGCCGGCCGGTTCGACAATTTCCCGATGGCAAGGCGCCACCGCGCCGCCCAGCTCCCGCGTCCCGCGCCTGTAACAGGATCGTCCAAAGGGAACCCGCGCTTGGGGGCAACCCACCCCGCCGAGCCACAGTCACGAGCCTGCCGCAGGAGGCGGCTCGTGCGCGCCGGGCCAGAGCCAGCCGGCGGCCTGGCCGATTCGCCGCCGGTTCGGTTGCGGCCATGGCGGTGCAGGAGGCAATCTCGGTCACACTTTCCGCCATCACTCCGCTTCTCACGGCATGCCGGATCCGACGCGCGAACAAGAACTCCTGGCCAACCTCGGCTGGGTCGAACGGCTGGCGCGGGCGCTGGTCGCCGACGCGTCGACCGCCGCCGACGTGGCGCAGACCGCGGTGCTGGCCTGGTATCGCGACGCGCCGGCATGGGCCGCGCGCGGCGGCGGCCTGCGTGCTTGGTTCGGCCGAGCCCTGCGCTCGTTCGCGATCGACCATCGTCGCAGCGAGCAGGCGCGCCATCGGCGCGAGCAGGTCGTGGCCGCGCAGCACGACGACACCACCCCTGCCACGGCGGACCTGGTGCTGCGCCTGGAGCAACAGCAGCGCATCACCCAAGCCTTGCACCAGCTCGCGGAGCCGTACCGAACCACCCTGCTGCAGCGGTTCCTGGAGGACCGGAGCACCGAACAGGTTGCAGCACTCCAAGGCGTGCCGGCGGCGACCGTGCGCAAACGCCTCGAACGCGGCCTGCGGCAACTGCGCAGCGACTTGGGCCTCGACCACCCGCCGCGGTCCGGCCAGCACCACCACCACGCCCCCGCTGCCGCTTTCTTGGGCGGCACCAGCCAAGGACCCCTGCTCATGGCCATGAAACTGCCGATCCTCGGCCTGTCTGCGGCAGCCGCCGCAGCCGCCTTCGTCTTCTGGTGGTGGTCGAACGAAACCGACGCACCGGGCCCCGCCGTGGGCGGCCACGGCACCGTGGTCGCGCTCGGCACCCCGCCCAGCGCACCTGCCGGCAGTGACGCGGCAGCAGCAGAGGCTGCGCGCGAAGCCGCCACGGGCACCGCCGACACCAGCCCCGCGACCGCCACCCACCCGATCACGATCCACGGGCGCGTGTTCGTCGACGGCCAGCTGCACTTGCCCGCCGCGCTGGAGATCGCGGCCTTCGGCGACACACCTGGCGCCCCGTCCAGCTCGGCCCACGCGACGATCGCCCCCGACACCTCGTCCTGGACCCTGGTCGCGCCCCGCGACTGGGCCACCGCCGAACTCTGGATCACCAGCAACAGCACCGCACCGGCCCATGTGCCGCTGCCGACCGCCTTGCTGGCCTCTGGCGGGCAGTTCGATCTCCACCTGAACCACGGCCAGACGCTGGTCCTGACCTTCGTCGAGCCAAACGGACAGCGCCTCGCCAACCTGCCGTTCGCGTTGCAGTACAGCATCGAAACCGGGCGCCAGGCGATGCGGTCCTACCACCGAGGGCAAACACGACGGCTCACCGCCGATGCCCGCGGCGAAGCCGAGATCCAGGGTGTGCCGCTCCAGGGATGGGTCGAGGTCGTGGTCGACCTGACCGAGCGACGGCGCCTCCTGAAGATGCGCGGTGGGCAGACCATCCCGGTCACCTGGTCCGCCGATCCCGTCTGGCGCAAGGCCTTCGCGGCGACCACCTCGCAGCGGGTCGAAGTGACCATTCCGGTGCCCATGCCAGCCGGTGAAGCGTTCGCCTCCGGCACCGTGCCCGGCTGGGCCCGCGCCGCCGACGGTTCGTGCACCGGACTCGCCGTGGTCGCACGCGAACGGCGTCGCCACGGCACGGATGCGCGCGGGCTCAGCGATGCGTTCGTGCTGCCTCTGGACGACCAGGGCAACTTCTCGCTGGCTGCCACCGCGCCGTGCCGGCACTTGGTCTGGATCGAACGCACCAACGACGGCAGCGCGGTGTCGGCCACGGCCGAAGTCGAGTTCGGCACCGCCGGGCCGCAGGCGCCGGTTGTGTTCGTGCCGCTCGACGTCCGCACCTTCCACCTGCACTGCGAACCGGTGCCGAGCGAAGGCGTGCTCGAAGTGACGCTGTCCGCCAGCGGCACGCGGCGCGCAGTGCCCTGCCGCGGGGCGGCGATCGATCTGGAGTTGCCGATGACGCCCGAGGATCAGGCGCTGGTGCGAGTGCACCGGGACGGCGAGCACAAGAGCGGCTGGCAGTGCCAGCTGCCCAGCGCCACGCTCGCCGCTGGGAGCACCCGGCTTGCGTTGCCGACGCTCTGGCGGCAGGTGGCATGGCCGAGCGGGCAGGAGTTCCCCAGCGCGGGGGCAGCGGCGCTGCTGCTGCCGTGCGCCGGCAACCGGGTGGTGACGGATCGCAGCAGCGTGTTCGTGTTCGCCAGCGCCGAGCGCAGCGCTGCGGCGCCAGTCGAAGCTGGTCAGCACGTGCTGGTGCTGGCCACGGGGCGGAACTGGTGTGCTGGTGTGGTGTCGGTTGCGGCTGGCGGGGCTGGGGCGGCGGATCTGGTGGTGCCGATGGATTTGGAGCGGGTGGCGGCGGCGGAGCTGGAGGGTGGGTATCGGTTGGATGGCGTGGATGGGGTGGATCTGACGGGATTGCCGGAGGGGGCGCGGACGGTGCGGCCGCAGGCGGGAGAGGAGTGGTGCTGGTTGCCGAGGGGGAGGGTCGGCGAGCGGGTGCGGAGGTAAGGGAGCGTTGGGCGGCTGGCTGGCGGCAGCTCGCGGGCAGCAGGGGTCCGGCAACGCCCAACCCGAATGCCACAATGGCCCGCTACCAAGGTCGGGTAGGTTGCGCCCGCCATGGGCATCTTCGAACGCTTCCTGACGCTTTGGGTCGCCTTGGCGATCGCCGCCGGGATGGGCCTCGGCCTCTGGCTTCCCGACGCCTTCGCCGCCGTGGCCGAGCTCGAATGGGCGCGCGTCAACCTGGTCGTCGCGGTGCTGATCTGGCTGATGATCTACCCGATGATGCTGAAGGTCGAACCGTCGTGCCTGCGCGAGGTCGGCCGCCGGCCGAAGGGGCTCGCACTGACGCTCTTGGTCAACTGGCTGATCAAGCCGTTCACCATGGCCGGGCTCGGCATCCTGTGTTTCCAGCATCTGTTCGCCGGCCTGGTGACGGCGGACGAAGGCAGCCAGATCCTCGCCGGCATGATCCTGCTCGGCGTGGCGCCGTGCACGGCGATGGTGTTCGTCTGGAGCCAGCTCACCGACGGCGACGCGAACTACACCCTGGTGCAGGTGTCGGTGAACGACCTGATCATGGTGTTCGCCTTCGCGCCGATCGCGGGGCTCTTGATGGGCGTGGCCAACATCGAAGTGCCCTGGGCCACGCTGCTGGCGTCGGTGTTGGTGTTCCTCGTGGTGCCGCTCGGTGCCGGGCTCCTGACGCAGCGGCTGCGGACGAAGGCGCAGGTGGCCCGGCTCGGCGCGCAGTGCAAGTCCGCGTCGGTGGTCGGCCTGTTGCTGACGGTGGTGCTGCTGTTCGGCTTCCAGGCCGAGACGATCCGTGCGCAACCGGGGCTGGTGGGGTTGATCGCAGTGCCGCTGTTGCTGCAGAGCTACGGGATCTTTGGGGTGGCGTATGGGCTGGCGCGGTGGCTGAGGTTGCCGTTCGCGGTGGCTGCACCGGCGGCGCTGATCGGCACGTCGAACTTCTTCGAACTGGCGGTGGCGGTGGCGATCAGTTTGTTCGGGCTGGGGTCGACCGCGGCGCTGGCGACGGTGGTCGGGGTGTTGATCGAGGTGCCGGTGATGCTGTCGTTGGTGTGGTTCGCGAGGCGGACGAAGGGGTGGTTTCCGGCGGGGTGAGGGAACGGGGGCTCGGGCACCACGACCATCGAGTTCACCAAGCCATCGTCGCCCGCCGGATGAGCGATTCCTCGAAGCCCTGGATCCGCCGCCCCAGCTCGAACTCCAGGTCGTGCCAGTGCCCCTCGACCGACTCCCAGGAGCGGCGCAACGCATTGCCCAGGCCTTGGGAAATGCCGAACCGGGCATCCAGTTTGTCGTACCCGTAGTCCACAGCGATCCCAGCCACCACGCCGGCCATCACCGGCAGGGCAGCCAAGCCAACGCCGGCCACCATCGTGGCCGCTGCTGCACCAGCCAGCACGGACAGGACAGACTTGAGGACGGCCTTCGGAATCTCGCTCCACAAGTCCCCGTCCTCTCCGTCCCGGTCCAACGCGCGAATCGCATACCTGAAGTTGGCCAGGAACCGGCCTTCTCGTGCACCGCGTGAATCCATCCAGGGAATGATTCGGACCGCGAGCGTCGGAGAGAGAGGGACCACCTTGTTTGCCAATCTCGGCGCACCGACGGGCTCTGCGCTGATTGGGTAATCGCTAGTAAAGAACGGGGAGTCTGGATGGTCATTGAGAAGGAACTGCCAGCGGCAGTGGCTACACAACCGAACCGGCTCGCTCCACCCCTCGATCGCCATCGCCTGCGGATACTTCGGATCCACGTTCACGCCGACCGTGCCGTCGCTCAGCAGTTCCGACAGGCTCATCCCGCCGAGTTCGGGTGGCGATGGAGGGAGTTCACCAGCGGCTTTGGCCGCCTTCGCGGACTCCTCTACGAATGGCGACAGCATCGCCGCACCAAGTCGCATCGCAGCGGGCGAACTCGTCTCGACATAGGCGATCCAGCCGGCCAAGACGACTGCGCTGTTTCCATCGACCTGCGAAGCGCCGACCCGCTCGACTGCGCGCGCGTATCCGCCTTCGATTGGCTTGATGATCCCCTCGACCGAGCGGGGATCACTGAGGTAGGGATTTGTGTTCCCGTCGATGACGCGGCAGATCGAGTGCGTTCCGGGCCGGAACATCCGGAGATCAGCCTTCCGCACAACGTTCAGCCGACTGTCGGACCCTTGCCAGCCACGGAGGTGGGTCTGAGAAACTCAGTGGTCACCGGGCATGGCACGAAAGTAGGGCTGGAGGCTGACGCCGGGTCAACAACGCGTGGGCCACAGTCGACGCAACGACGGGCAGCATGGCTCGCCATCACTGCTTGCGCCCAACGAGCCGAAGGGTGCCCGCTTCTCGTTCCTCCGGGTCGATCGCCGGGTCCTGCTCGGCGCGCTCGATCCGGACGAATCCGGCTCGCCCGAGCAGGTTGACCAGC
>JAEUHP010000037.1 GCA_016795295.1 Planctomycetota bacterium
GGGGAGCATCTGGCGGACGCGGTGAACAGCCTGCGCATCGTGCTGGCGGCCGATCAGGCGGCGCGTGAGGGACGGACGATTTCGCTCGAGTGATGGCTGGGCCGTTCGGCTGCGGCGCAGAACATCCACTACAGCGCGCGGCACGTTCGGCTGACGTCACGCAGCGGCAATGCTGTGATGCTCTGCGTGGATCTCGGCGGCACGGCCCGGTCGAACGAGGCTGGGACTCGTCATGGTGTGAAAAATCGGAGTTTGGCTCCGTGTTTTCAGGAATCTCCGTAAGCTACTTGGATAAAATGGGATAGAGCGACGGCTTCTTGCGCGACAAGAGCCTTCGCCTACGAACCCACCAGCCGCCGCGCCGCCTCCAGCAGCCCCTCCCGCGTATTGCGCTCCGGCTCGTCGAGCACCAGCTCCAACAACTGCCCCAGCACCCGACCCATCGCCGGCCCGGGCGCCATGCCGAGCTCGCTCCGCAGCTCGTTGCCGCCGATCGCCAGATCGCGAACCGACAGCGCCGCACCGGCGGTCACCAGCTGCTGCGTGCGCCGCTCGAACTCGGCCAGCCGCGCCAGGTCGGCGGCCGCGTCCAGGCCCTTGCCGAGCGCGTCGGCGCGGCCGAGGCGGAACAGGTCGGGCGCCAGGTCCGGGCCGACGCGGCGCAGCCAGCGGCGCACCGCGGCGTTGCTCCAGCCCGGTTCGTAGCAGATCAGGTGGTGGCGCACCAAGGCGGTGACCTTGGCGCGTTCGTCGTTGCCGAACTTCAGCCGGTGCAGCAGCGGCTCGACCATTTCGGCGCCGATGCGTTCGTGTTCGTAGAACGTGTAGTCGTTGGTCTTGTCGGAGAACGCGCGCGTGCGCGGCTTGCCGATGTCGTGCAGCAGCGCGGCGAGGCGCAGCAAGGCGGCCGGCTCGCAGGCGTCGAGGCAGGCCATCGCGTGGCCCCAGACGTCGAAGGCGTGGTAGCGGTTCTGCGCGCAGCCGACCGATTCGAGCAGCTCGGGGGCGATCAGGCCGAGCACGCCCGTGCGCAGCATCACCGAGAACGCCTGGCTCGGCTTCGGCGCATGCATGCTCTTCAGCCATTCTTCGCGGATGCGTTCGGCGCTGACTTTGCGGAAGGTGGCGTGGGCGCGGGCGCTGGCCATCGCTCGTTCGGTCGCGGGATCGAGGCTGGCGGCGAGTGCGGCCACGAAGCGCGCGCCGCGCAGCACGCGCAGGCCGTCCTCGGCGAAGCGCTCTTCGGCGTTGCCGACAGCGCGTACGATGCCGGCGCGCAGGTCGGCGCGGCCGCCGAACGGGTCGATCACCTGGCCGCTCTGGGGATCGATGGCGATCGCGTTGCAGGTGAAGTCACGGCGCGCGAGGTCGGCGGTGATGTCGTCGACGAACTGCACGGATTCGGGCCGGCGGCCGTCGTGGTAGGCGCCTTCGCCGCGCAGCGTGGTCACTTCGAACGGCTCGGTGCCGACGAGCACGGTCACGGTGCCGTGCTGCAGGCCGGTCGCGATCACGTGGTCGAAGGCGGCGACCACCTGTTCGGGACGCGCGTCGGTGGCGATGTCCCAGTCCTTGGGCTGGAGGCCGCGCAGCAGGTCGCGCACGCAGCCGCCGACGATCCAACCGCGGTGACCGCGTTCGCGGAGGCGCCGCAGCAGGAAGTGCACGGCGGCGGGGACTTTGGCCAGCAGGTCGTCCATCGGCCGGCCGATGGTAGCGCCGGGTGCGGCGTGGCTGGTGCGGCGTCCGGCCGCGGGCGGCTACAGGTAGGTGTAGCTGGTCTGCGCCGAGCAGCCACCCGGCGTGGTCAGGACCACCGTCGCCACGCCCGGCGTGCCCGCCGGCGTGCGCACCGTGAGTGTCGTGCTCGACACCGACTGCACGGGGGCCGGCAGCCCGCCGATCGTCACCAGGGTGCCGGTGGCGAAGCCGGTGCCCTGGATCACGAAGATCGCGTTGCCGGCGGCCGAGCCGCTGCCGAGCAGGGTGCCGGTGACCGTGGGCGTCGGATTGAGGGGGCGGCTGACGGTGTTGCCGTCCGGGTTGCGCAGGGCGACCACCGAATCGCACGGGATGCCGGCCGGGTAGGCGAACTGCACCGCCGTCGCCGTGACGCTGTTGGTGGTGACCGGCGTGCCGTTCACCGTGACCGTGAGCCCGGGCACGAAACCGGTGCCGGTGAGGGTGATGGTCCCGCCGGGCGCGGCGCTCAGCGGATTGACGGTGGTGATCGCCGGCGGCGGGGCCACCGCGACGCGCAGATCGACGGCATTGGTCAGCCCCAGCGTGAACGGGTTGCTCGAGGTCAGGATCACCGCCTGCAGCGTCAGGTCGATGGCGAACGACACGAGGCCCGTGGGGATCGCCACCGAGCTCGGCGCCGGATTGGCCGGCAGCCACGCCGGCAGCCAGCCGAAGCTGTCGGCGAGCACGAACACCGCAGGGCCGAGCGGCAGCATCGGCATGCACGCATTGCCGAAGCCGAGCTGGGTGCCGGGCGCGCCTGGGGTCGGCTGCAGCGTGAGCAGCAGGATGTAACCAGCACCGCCGAGCACGCCGTTCGGCGCTTGCATGCCGATCTGGAACGGCTGGTGCGTGGCCACCTGCACCGAGCGCAAGGGGCCGCCGGTCTGGCCGGCGACGGTCAGCAGGTCCTGACCGAGGCTGCCTGCGTAGCAAGCGTCGCGCAGCGGGTTCGAGGTCCAGTCCCAGGTCAGGATCTCGACGGTCTCGAAGAGCGTGCCCGCACCGGTGGTGGCGCAGAACCCGAGCCAGCAGGTGCCGGAGGCGAGGTTCGGTGCGGGTGCGGCGCCGCCGGCCAGGTAGGAGCCGCCCGTGACGAAGCTGTACGGGCGCGAGATCGCGGGCGTCGTCGCACCGTCGACGAACACTTCGATCGTGCCCGGCACGTAACGAACGCGAAGCGTGTGGATCTGGCCGTTGGCGAGGTTCTGAGCCGGGGTGTTGCGCCCGATCGAGTACTGCTCGTTCTCGTGGTTGCCCTGGGTGCCGCGGGTGTGGATCGTGAGTTCGTTGGCACTGGTGTCGGAGAGGAAGCCGTCCAGGTAGGTGTCGAACTCGATTGCGATCGAATTGCGAATGCCGACGGCGTTGTTCGAGCCGATGCCGTAGCCCATGCCCCAGACGGTGCCGCCCACGGTGGCGAGGCCGTTCGGGTCGTCGTGGATCACCAGCGCCATGCCTTCGGCCTTGGTGCCTTGGCCTTGGGGCGGCGGCGTCACGCGGAACGAGAACGTCGTGTCGAAGCCGGCGAGCACCGGCATCTTGGTCCGATGCCAAGCCCAACCGGTCTGCTGGATCGTATTGGTGAGGCGCAGCGCATTGTTGCTGGCGACGGTCGAGCCGAGCAGTGCCAGGGAGCTGGTGTTGCTGAAGTCGGGATACTGGAAAGACTGAGCGGAAAGCGTGGCGGCGCTGGCGAGCAGCGTGGCCAAGAGCGAGTGGCGGAACATCATCGGTGGCGAAGTTGGGGTCGTTTGCAGGGCGCGGCACTGTAGCGACTGCCGGTGCGCCGAGGGTGGGCAACCTGGGGGCGGATCGAGGTTCGCGTTTGCGGTCGACGGAAGACCCGCGTGCGGTGCGTCCAGCACTGTGCGCGCCGAACTGCGCCGGTCAGCCGCCGTTTGCCCCACGGCGTGCCGCCGCTGCGATCGGCAAGCGCACCAACAGCGGCAGCGTCGCCAGCACACAGCCGCCGGCCACCAGGAACGGCACGGCCTGCCCCGCGCCATCGAACAGAGCGCCGAACACCAGTGGCGCGGTCATGCGCGCGGCGCTGCCGAACGACTGCTGCAGCCCGAGGTACATGCCGCGATCCGCTGCCGACACCACTTTGGAGAGCAGCGCCGACACACACGGAAACAGCAGCGCCATGCCGATCGGCAGCAGGGCGACGCTGGCCATCAGGGACGCCAGTCCGGCCGCCAACGGCAGTCCGGCGAGTCCGGCGGCGAGCGCCACCGTGCCGAGCCGCGACAGGCGCACTTCGCCGAACCGATCGACCAGCGGTCCCAGCACCAGCACCCGCGCCAGCACCGAGATCGCGCCGATGTAGGTGAACACCACGCCGATTTCGTGCTCGCCGATGCCGAAACGGCCGTCGAGCAGGTGTGCGAGCACGGCATTGATGCCTTGGCCGGCACCGATCGCCAGACCATAGGTCAGCAGCAAGCGTGCCGCGGGGGCCTGCGGGGCCGTGAGCAGGCCGCGCAGGGCCGGTCCGAGCCGCTGCGGTGGGCGGGGCGCTGCGGTCGGTCGCGATTCGGGCAGCCAACGCGCCGCGAAGGCCATGTTGGCGAGGCACAGGGCGGCGGCGCACAGGCCCGGTGCCGCGGGGCCGAGTTGCAGTTCGGCAGCGCCTGGCCACAGATCGACCGAGCCGAGCGCCAGCGTCGCCGAGCCGAGCACCGGTCCGAGTGCGACGCCGAGATTGGTCGCCGCCGACAGCCAGCCGAGCGCGCGGGCGCGATCGCTCGGGCCGACCGAGTCGGCGACATAAGCCTGGATCACGCCGACCGTGCCGCCGCCGGCCCCTTGCACGAAGCGCGACAGCAGCAGCAGCCACAGCGCCGAGGCGAAGCCGAACACCACGTAGGCACACGCCGAGGCGAACAGCGCGACCAGCAGGGCTGGGCGGCGGCCGCGGCGGTCCGAGAAGCGCCCCCACAGGGGTGCGCTGAGCAACTGCGCCACCGTGAAGGTCGCCATCACCAGGCCGGTCACGGTGCCGGCGCCGAGCGGTGCGCCGAACAGAGCGACGTCGGCGCCGAGCCGACGGCAGTAGAACGGCAGCAGCGGCACCACCAGAAACACCCCGAACATGTCGAGGAACGCCGCCGCCATCAGGACCAGGAGTGGCTTCGGGATGCGCGGCAGTTCGCGCAGCAGTGTGGCGAACACCGCAACCCCCAGGCCCACGATCGTCCAGGTGGCTGCGGGCGTGCGCAGCAGGGTGCCCAGATCGGCGACCGCCTGCGGCCACGCCGCCGGGTCGCTCATAGATTGACGAACTTGCCGCCGTTCTGACTGGCCATCAGCTCCATCATGCGCTCGGGCGTGATCGACATCCACGGCGCGGGTTGCCGCTCGCGCGGCTCCGCCGAACTGATGAACACCGTGTGGATGCGCAGCTTGCTGAAGCGGTTGCACTCGCGCACCAGCCGCAGGATCTCCTGTGGGTCGACCACGTCGCCGACCGAGGGGGCGCCGTCCGAGAGCACGAACAGTTCGTCCATGTTGGTCTCGTAACGATCGCCGTAGACCACCGACTTCATCTTCAGCGCTTCTTCGAGCGCGCACCACAGGTTGGTGCCGCCGTCGGCGCGCAGGTCGTTGACGTACTTGCGGAACCGCTCACGGTTCTTGTCGGTCGCCGGCACCATGTCCTTCTGCCAAGTGACCGGCTTCGGATTGCCGTTGAAGGTGATGATGTTGAACTGCGCGTTGCCGGCGAGCGCGTCCATGGCGCGCAGCAGTTCGCGCTTGGCGAAGTCGAGGCGCGTGCTGCCGGCCTTGTTGGCGCCGTCCGCACCCTTCATCGCGAAATTCATGCTCCCGGACAGGTCCAGGACGAACAGCACGCGCGTGCCTTGCACCGGGATGCCGCAGAAGTCACCCGCTGAGGTGTTGCCGGCACCGGTGGTCGGCCGCTTCTGGACCACGTCGATCTTGTCCTGCTCCTGTTCCCACAAGGCACGCCACTTGTCCGGTTGGTTCGCCGGAATGATGGCGCCGGTCATGCCGACCAGCAGCTCGTGGGTGCGGTGCAGCAACAGGCCCGACAGCTTGCCGGACTGCACGTCCTGTGGATGGTCGCGGAAGCGCTCCAGCACGCCGATCAGCGCGGGCACGGCTTCCTTGCCGCGGAAATCGTCGAGCAGGTCGACCAGGGCCAAGTCCGAACGCCACGTGCAGCGGCCCAGCGCCTTCGCCGCGGCCCGCACCGCGAGGCGCAGCGACTCGGGGGCCTCGACGGGCGGCGGCGCCGCCGGCGGCTTGGTTGCGGCGCCGCTCGCGCCCTCGGCGGGGCCTTCGGCGCCACCCTTCGCGCCGCCCGCAGTGTCACCATTGGCCTCCGGAGCGGCCTCGGCCGGCTTGCTGGGCGCCTTGGCCAGGTACTTGGCGAACACCTTGCGCGTCGCTTGGGCCACGGCCGGCAGCACCAGGTCGCTGGCTTCGCGTTCGAGCGAGCCGATCAATGCCGGTGCAGTGCTCTCGTCGGCCAGTTCGCCCAGCGACTCGGCGGCGGCGACGCGCAGCAAAGCATCGGTGGCGACCAGCTGCTGCGGCAGGATGGTGCGTGCTGCAGGTTCACGAAGGCGGCCGAGCCAGCGCATGCCGGCGACCTGCAGCGCGACCAGGCGCCCCTTCTCGGTCTTGACGTCGCCCCGTGCCGCTTTGGCGATTTCGTCGCGGGAGTTCTGCGCAATGATGCGGTCGAGCCACTTCTCGCCGGCGGCGCGCACTTCGTGGGGCGCCATCTCGCGGGTGTATTCGTTGGCGTCGATGCCCGTCGACGCGATCTCCAGCAGATCCAGGGCTGCGGCAGGGGAGTCCAGTTTGGCCACCTGTTCGAGGATCACCTCCAGGTCGCCGGCCCAGGTCGGATTGCCGAGCCCCTCCTTCGGGGCCAAGCCGAACTTCACCGCGTAGCTGTCCTTGGCGTCGATCTTCTCGACTTGCCAGCCGGTCTTCGGCCGCAAGTGCATCTTGCCGGTCCGGTAGTGCTTGAGCCACGCAGCCAGGGCCTTCTGCGCCTTGTCGTCGGCGGTGGCCGGGCTCGGCGCGACCACGGCTTCGGCTGCCATGGCAGGGTCGTGGGACGGCACCAGCCACGGCAGCGCGGCGAACCAGAAGGCAAGGCAGGCCAGGAGTGGTGGGACCATGGGCGTGGAAGGGCGTGGCATGCTAGCGGTCGACGCCCTGCGGTGCTGGATCAGGCTTGTTCTCCGCGGGCGAAGTGCGGCAAGCTGCGCCTCGTGACCGAGCCGTACGACTGCGTGGTGGTGGGTGCCGGGTTGACCGGGCTGCGGGCGGCGCTCGCCGCCCAACGAGCCGCCCCGACCTCCCCCCTGCTGGTGGTCGAGGCCGCGCCGCAGCCGGGTGGGGGTGTCGCGACCCAGCGCAGCAATGGCTTCGTCTGCGAACTGGGGCCGTTCGCCTTCGCCCGGGACGAACTGGCCCCCTGGCTCGAACTGCTGGCGGTTCCGCCGGCGCTGGTGCCGGCGCGGCCCGAGGCGGCCTTCGGCGCGGTGTTTCGCGCGGGCGCCTTGGAGCGGGTTCCGGTCGATCCGGCGCCGGTGGCCTGCCGCACCGGCAACGAAGAGCTGGTGCAAGCTTGCCGCCGCCAGCTGGGAGCCGGGTTGCGGCTTGGCCGCGCCGTGACGGCGGTGGCCCCCCGGCCGGCTGGCTGGGCGCTCGAACTCGGCGGCGAAGTGGCTGCGACGGTGCACGCGGTGCAACTGCTGCTCGCTGTGCCGGTGGCGGTTGCGGCGCGGCTGCTCGCTGGGTTGGATCCGGCACTCGCCAGCGCCGCTGACGGCCTCCAGGTCGAGCCGGCTGCGTTCGTGTTCCTGGGTGGGCTGGCAGCCGAGCATCCCGAAGTGCGGGGCTACGGCGTGCTGCCGGCCGAAGGTGAGCAGGGTGCCGTGGCTGAGGCGATCTTCTGCACCGAGGCGTTCCAGCAGCGCGCGCTGCCCGGGCGGTGCCTCGTGCGCTGCGAACTCACCGGCAGAGCCGCGACCGACGACGACCGCGCGCTGGTGGCCACGGCCACTGCCGAACTGGTGCGCTGGACCGGTGGTGCCGGTCCCTGGCCGTTCACCAAGGTGCACCGGTTCACGCGTCCGGTGGTCGACGCGGCCCACGCCGAATGCCGCGCGCGGTTGCAGGGGCTGGCGGCTCGCGCTCCGGGTCTGGTGTTGGCCGGACGCTGACGGCTACGCTGCACGGATGCAGTCCAAGGCCAAGACCGTCGACCAGTATCTCGCCGAATTGCCTGCCGAGCGCCGCGCGGCGATCGCTGCCGTGCGGCAGTGGTTTCGCGACCACCTGGATCCCGATTACGAGGAGAACATCAGTTATGGGATGATCGGGTATTGCGTGCCGCATCGTCTGTATCCCGCGGGGTATCACTGCGATCCCAAGCAGCCGCTGCCGTTCGCGGCGATTGCCGCGCAGAAGAACTACAATTCGATCTACCTCATGGGGCTCTACATGGATCCGAGTGGGGACGCGGTGCGCGCGTTCGAGCAAGCTTGGGCCAAGGCCGGCAAGAAGCTCGACATGGGCAAGGTCTGCATTCGCTGGAAGCAGCCCACGGATCTGGCGTTCGACGTGCTCGCCGAGGCGCTGCGCCAGCTGCCAGTGGCGCGGTATGTGGCGATCTACGAAGGCAGTCTGGCGAAGGGCGCGCGGGGTGCCAAGGGCAGTTCGGCTGCTGCCAAGTCCGGCAAGTCCGCCAAGCCGGCCAAGAGCAAGGAGTCGACCCCAGCGAAGGCGCGTGCGGTTGGCACTGGGCGCAAGCATGCCGCACCGGCCAAGCCGAAGGCCGCCGCCGCCAAGCCCGCCGCCGCCAAGCCCGCCGCGCGCAAAGCGAACGCGACGGCGCCGGTGCGGCGTGCCAAGCAGCGCGCCGCCAGGTAGACTGCGGGCCATGCTGCTCCGTTCCCTGGTGGTGTGTGGCTGCGTCTCGGCCCTGGCTGCGCAACTGCCCCCGTTCGCAGCCCCCGTGCGGGTCCACGCAGGCGATGTGCTGCTCGGTGGAAAGCGCATGTTCCCGTCGCCGGTCTGGCACGACCTCGACGGCGATGGTCGCCTGGACCTCGTGGTCGGCGATCTGCCGGGTCGCGTGACCGTGGCGCGCGGTCTTGCGCGCGGCCCGCTCGCCTTCGCCAGAGACACAGCCGTGCCTGGCGCGGGCGGCGCGCCGCTCAAGTTCCACAATTGGTGATGCATCGGCATGAGTCCACAGTTCGTGGACTTCGACGCGGATGGTCGGCTCGACATCGTGGTCGGCACCTATGACGGCTCGGTGCACTGGTCGCGCGGCAGTGCGGCTGGCTGGTCGGAGCCCGTGCACGTGCTCGACCTGGCCGGCGAACCCCTGCTGATTTCGGCCTTCTGGAACGAAACCAGCAAGAAGTGGGACGACACCAACCGCTGCGCCCCGCCCGGTTGGCAGGGTCCGGGGCACCTCACTTCGGCGGTCGCCTTCGATTGGGACGGCGATGGCGATCTGGACCTGTTGCTCGGCGACCACAAGCGCGGCCATGTGCTGCTGCGGTGCAACGAAGGCTCGGCCAAGGAGCCGCGCTTTGCCGTGCGCAACGAGGTGGTGCACGCCGATGGCGCGCCGTTGGTGGTGCCGGGCACGGTGGCCACCCTGCGGTTGGTCGACTGGAATGGCGACGGCCTGCTCGATCTGGCGATCGGCACCATGGGGGATGCGCTTGGCGAAGGTCCTGGTGGTGCCGTGCTCGTCCATCCCAACGTGGGGTCGCGAACGGCGACCCGTTACGGCGCGGCCCTCACGCTGGTGCCCACCAGCCAGAAGGGCTGGAGCGCCCCGGTGCGGCCCGATTCGGGGCTGTACATGGACTTCGCCGATGCCGACGGCGATGGCGACCTCGATCTCGTGGTCGGTGGCTACTCGCATTGGCGGCCGGTGGCGCCAGCGCTCGACGAGGCGCAGCGCGCGCGGGTCGAGGTGCTGCGGCGCGAGCTCGAGGTGCTGGAGCAGCAAGAGCGCCAGCTGCGCGAGGAGCTCTCTGCGGCGGTCGCCGGGATCGAAGACCAGGAGCTGCTGAGCAAGAAGTACAGCGAGCTCTACAAAGCGCAGTCGGCCCAGCGCGAGGCGCTGGACCAGCAGCAGGAGCCGCTGCAGAGCGAACTGGAGAAACTGGCGCCGGGAGCGCGGCGGGCGCCGTTCGTCTGGTTCTACGAGAACGTGGCCAGGTAGTCCGCTGCCAATGAGCTGCCTGCAGTTGGGGCTGGCTCACAAGATCTGGATCGCGATCGTGTCGGTGAGCGCGAAGTCGGCGCCGTAGACCGGCGGCGGGCAGCCGCCGAGATGGCCCAAGTCCAGGCCCTGGAACGCGAGTCGGAACCGCAGGAACGCCGGATCCCGCGGCACGGTGATCGAGGACGAGGTGCCGACCAAGACTGCTGCTGCTGGCAGTTGCACACCGCTCATGCAGGTGCCACAACCCTGCAGCGTGCCGGTGCTCTGGGCGCCGATCAACAAGAACGGCAAGCCGTTGAGTCCGCTCAGTGAGACGGTGAACGTGCGCCCAAGGGCCGGTGTGCCGGCGAGCGCGATGCCTGGTTCGTTCGGCACCCCGCAGCCGGTCTGTGTCAGCACGCTGGTCAGGCCCGTGTGGCGCGCGTCGACGATTGCAGCGTGCACGTTGCCGGTGAACGCCGGGCTGTCCTGCTCGAAGACCCCCCAGTGGTGGCCGAAGTTCGCGGCGAAGCCGTAGCCGAGATCGAACGACCGGCAGTCGAAGCCCGCCACGGTGGCCAGCGGCAGGTGCCCTTCGTGCCAGGCGATCGACGAGCCGGTGACCAGCACGGTCGCTGCGTGTGGATAGCGCAAGTCGGTGCCATCGTCCTCGAGGTAGCCGTAGACGAAGCGACAGCCGTCGTAGCTCACGGTCGGGTTGGACTTGTTCCGGTTGTTGTTGGCGCCCGGCTCCTGGACGGTGAGGTCTTGCACGCCGCCGACGGGGCCATACGAGCCGCCGACGACACCGATCGGCACACCGCGGAGCCGTGGCGCGGTGGCGCCGACGCTGGCCCGCCACACTGCGAGCAGATTGCCGGAATGGCCGGCAATGTCAGGACTGTCGACCAGATCGCCGCTGTCCAGCGCCACCACCGGCTCTCTGGTCAGCGGTGCGGAGCCGTTCGTCGAAGCGACTGCTTGCATGCGGATCTGCTGGCTGGCGCAGCTCGCGGATGCGCACTCGCGCCAGACCACCACCCACTTGTCGGCCGAGTTCGCTGCCACGCTGACGCCTCCGGGCACCAGGGTGCCGGAAGATGGGGACAGCAGTGGCCCGAGCAGCAGGTTGTCGAAGTTGAGACCATTGGAGCGCGAGAGGGTGGTCAAGATGTCACTGAAGCTGGGGCCGCGGCGAAACAACACCGAAAGGAACCGGTCCCCTGCGAGAGTGCTGCCGACCATGGGGCGGTTGTCGAGGTTGCTGCCGACTCCCTGGCTCATCGATGTCGTGATGCCCATGGTCGTCGAACCAGCGCTGCGGGTCCGCCACTCGAAGCTTCCGGCGGTGGCGTTGTGCCACATGACGATGAACTGCTGCGTTTGTGCGACGAAGCCGAGCCCTGGGTTGTTGCTGCGGTCGGTGCTGCTCTCGGCGAAGACCGTGTCGAGCAGGGATGGGGTCGCGGCGTTGTCGTAGCGGTAGCAGACGATGTCCACGTCGGTGGCGCTGAGATGCTCTTCCGCGACCACCAGCCAATTGCCGGTGGTGGGTTCGCAAGCAACCCGCGCGTCCTGAACGTCGCTGACGGACGTGTCGATGGCGAAAGTCGCGACCAGTGGGTCGATCACCACTGGCCAAGATGCACTGGCTGTGAACGAAGCCGGCACGACGATGTGCAGCGCCCCTTCTCGCCAATCGACCGGGAGCAACAGACGCTTGCCGCTGGCGTCGATTGCGATCGCATCGCCGTAGTGCACATGGCCCAGTCTGGCTTCGTGAAAGCGGACGCCGGGCCCGCTCTCGTCGGCTTGCAAATCGGTGTCGACCTCGATCTGCAGCTCCAGGGGGCCCGTGCCTCTGGGTTGTGCCACCGTGAAGGACTGCTCGGCGCCGTCTGCTGCGGCGCGCCAAGACTCCTGCAAGCCGCCGTGTCCGCGCGTGAACAGGTGCCCCCGGCGCTGCCAGGGTTGGCGGGTAGGCTCGAGCAGCGAGTTCTCGCCGATTCGCGCCTCTCGCAGCCGGAAGGCCACTGGGAAGTTGCGCGCTGCCTTCGGGCCGAACAGGGGGAGAAACGTCAGCCCTGCAGCGGCGAAGCAGAGCTTGTAGCGATGGCCGCGCACCCAGACGGTGCCGTCTTCGGTTGGGTCTGCGACGTGGACCCCACCGAACGGGGTGGCTGGGGACGTGGCCGGAGGGGCATTCTGTTGCCCTGCGAGAGCCGGGACGAGGGCTAGAGCAGCCAGTGTCAGGTGGTGCATGACCACCAAGAGCCTCCGCCTCCCCCGAGCTTACAGTGTCCGGCTCTTCGCGGTCCGAACGGTCTCGGGGCGGCTGCCCAGCGTCAGTTCGCCGTCGGCGTCACACCGTTGGTGACCGTGAAGCCACCCAGGGCCCCGGCGTCGAGCACTGCACCCTGCACGTTGAAGCTGGCCAGGAGTGCCGCGGGGACTTGGATCGGCTGGGCTGCGCGGCCGTTGTTGTTGGTGAACAGGATCGAAGTGGCGACCGGATTCACCAGCAGGGTGCAACCGTTCGGCAGCGGGCTTCCAGATGCGCCGAAGCCGAACACCATGGCCGCCAGGCTGTTCGCCGGGGCATTGCCGATCTGCAGGTTGATGGTGCCGCCGAGGCCGCCTTCGGTGTTGCCGCTCTGCACCAGCACGGGCGTTTGCCCGCCGGAGCCGGGACAGCCGAGGCCGTAGCCGTAGTGCACGCGCATCACGTAGAACGTGGTCGCCCCGGTTGCGGTGCCGGCAGGGTAGACCGATTGGCTGCGGCCGACGCCGTGGGTGGCAGCATTGGACGTCACGGTCTCCGGGTAGAGAGCCAGAGCCGTGTCGTTGCTGCCCGGGTGGCTGAACAGCATCGCCAAGTCGCCCCCGAGGTAGAGGTAGGGCTGTTGGAAGTCGAAGTAGAACTCCGACCAGGCGTTCGGCGTGGAGCTGGTCGGGTTGGTGTTGGTGAACGAGTTGGCATCCAACACCATCGGGCCGGTGCGCACCAGTTGCGGAGTGCTGGCGAAGTTGAGGGCGGGATCGGCGACCCAGCTGCCGGTTGGATTGGCTGGCCCGGCGTAGATGTCATAGGTGGTCCAGGTGATGTCCGCGGGCGGCCACGAGGCCGTGTTCGTGCCCGTCACACTGAAGCGCAGGCTCACGCCGGTGATCACCGAACCGACCGGGACGTTGGCGAGTTCGGCCGCGTTGATCCCGTACTGGTAGGTGCGTGGGTTGCCGGCGTTGCGGATGATGCTGTTGAGCTGGGAGTTGTTGCGGATCGTGGCGTTGGCGTTCGGTACGACCACGGATTGGGCGAAGACAGGCGCGGCCAGGGCCAGCGCCATCACGGGCAGGATGGGCTTGTTCATGGATGGAAACGAGGGACGGAGACCCTGGGTTCGTCCCCCGCGCCTCGAATGGAGCAAGGGGGCAGGGTCAGGTGACCAGCGTCAGCTCCGGCACGCCGTCGCCACCGATCCACACCAAGGCGTGCTGCTCGAAGCGCCGCGCGAGCGCCACCGCGACTTCGCGGGGCATGCCGAGGACCAGGATGCTCGGCTCCGGGGGCCACTCTCTAGATCGTTGGCGTCGTATCGCCCGGTAAACGCGTCGTCACCGATCTGTGACACTCGAGCCGCCCAGCAACGAGGAAGTCGTTGGCATGCCCCTTGCCCCAACACAATGCCGGGCACCCCAGCTCGGCGAACTTCTGCCAAGGAACGCGTCATGAACCGCCTGCTCTACCTACTTGCACTGGGCGCACCCCTCGCCGCCCAGACTGCCTTCCGGACGACCCGCCACGCCGGCCTTCCTACCACCTTCATCGTCGACTGCACACACGGCGACATCGATGGCGACGGCGACCTCGACCTCGTTCTCGCTGGTGACTCGATGCCGATTCGGGTGATGTTGAACGACGGCAACGGCTTGTTCGTCGATGCCACCGCGGGGCGAGTCACCAGTCCAGCGAGCATTGACTGCCACGCGGTGCAGTTGGCTGACATCGACGGCGACGGCGACCTCGACCTGTTGGCTGCGAACGAAGACCTGCTGCCGAATCTGGTCTACCGGAACAACGGTGCGGGCGTGTTCACCAACGTCAGCGCGACGGCCTTGCCGCCCAACACATTCGACACGCCGCACCAAGTGGTCGCCGACCTCGACGCGGATGGCGACCCCGACTGGCTCACCTTCGAGCCGACTGGCTGCCGCTACTACGCCAACAACGGCGCCGGCGTCTTCACCGACGTCAGTGGCACCCGGCTGGTCGGTGTGACGGGAGTTGCTGGCGGCGAGTGGGACCCCGCGCCGCGAGTCGCGGACTTGGATGGCGATGGCGATCTCGATGTGATCGCGTTCGGTCCCGGCGGCCTGCTGCAGAATCGAGGCGGCGTGCTGTCGCCGTTCGCCGTCCAGCTGCCTGCCCAAGCGGCGGCCCCCCTGACCGCGGACTTCGATGGCGACGGCGACATCGATCTGCTCGGCGGCGGCCGCCGTCTGTTCTTGAACCAAGGCAACGCGACCTTCGTCGCAGCGACCGCGTCCGGCCTGCCGACAACCATGCTGCCGGTCATCACCTGCTTCGACGTGGACCGCGACGGCGATGTCGACCTGTTCGCCCGCAATGGCCTCTGGCTCAACAACGGCAGCGGAGCGTTCTCGTTCAGCGCGGCGACCCACACGGTCAACGCAAACACCTGGCGCGTTGCGGCCGACTACGACGGCGACGGCGATCTCGAGCTGCCGGGCTTGCCGAACTTCCTGCACCATGTGCACGCGCCGACAGCACCCGTCCTTGGCGGCAGTTACGTGGTCGAACTCGCGACCCGGCCGAACGCCCCGACGCTCGCGGTCCTGTTCGGCGCACTCGGCGGCGGCTCCGTGCCCCTGCCACCCTACGGCACGTTCCGCATCGATCCGGCCTCGGCCCTGATCCTCCGCGTCCAACTGCTGATGCCCCCGCCACTGCTCACGACCTTGAACGTTCCCAATGTGCCAGCGCTGACCGGCACCGCGCTGCACTTCCAGGCGGTCGCAGACGATCAGGTGCTCGGCATCGTCCTCACCAACTCGTTCCGCGATCTCGTGCTGTAGGCGGTGGCGTGGTGCACACGACGATGAAGGATCAGGTGACCAGCGCCAGATCCGGCACGCCGTCGCCACCGATCCACACCAAGGCGTGCTGCTCGAAGCGCCGCGCGAGCACCACCGCGACTTCGCGGGGCATGCCGAGGATCAGGACGCTCGGCTCCGGGGGCCAGCCATTGGTTGGGTGTTCGCCGCGTCCCTCCAGCCAGCGCCAGCCCTGGTCTCGCAGCAGGGTGCACAACGCCTTCTGCCGCAGGGCATTCTCGGCTGCGGCGAGCCGCTTGCTGCGCGGGTTGCAAGCCGTGACGAAGGCGCTGCACGCGACCCCGGCGGCCGTGTGCGCGGCGCGCAGTTCGCTGGACGGCGAACCGATCCGCAGCGCGAACGGCTCTCGGGCGGCGACGTGGTAGAGGGTCTCCCGGTAGGCCTGCAGGGTCGCCCCATTCGGGCCTTCCGCTGGGCCTTCCGGAGCTCGGGGCACGGCTCCGGAGTTGGCCTTCGCCCGACGCCGCAACCACGCGACCAACGACACGAACACCGCGATCGCCGCGAGCCCGGGCAGGTTGTCGGCGAGGGTCGGCGCGAACACCAGTACATACCCATGGTCCTTCACCAGCGCGGCGAAGCTCGACACGCAGAACGGCATCAAGAACAGCCGGAACAACACCCAGCGGTCGCGCGGCGGCCGTGCCGCGCCGGCCTTCGCGCGGGTGCTCAGCACCAGTGCCGTGCCGATGATCGCCGAGAGCCCGAGCGAAGTGATCCAGAGGTGCTGGCTCGGCTCGAAGCGCAAAGCCACGTGGCTCGCGTACCAGAGTGCGTAGCACCACAGCGCCGTGCGCCCGGAGTCGAGCGCGGCGAGATATCGAACGACGGGTCGCACACCGGGCAGCATCGGCGTCGTGCTCGGCCGCTGCAACGCCTGGTTCCGAGTCAGTCGAGGCGCTTCAACACCACGACCATCTCCCGCTCGTTGGCCGCGAACTCCGCGAGGTCGAAGCGCGGAAAGCCGGGGCGCACTTGCAGTGCCGTCAGCAGTTGCAGGAATTCGGTCTGCGACCAGCAGTGGAAGTGGATGCGGAAGTGCTCGCGCTCCAGTTCGGCGACCCGTGCGGCGATCGCCGCCTCCCCTGCGACTTTGATGCCGAGGCGCACCACCTCGTCGTAGTGCTGGTGTCGGGACACCGCCGGCCCCTGTTCGTGGTCGCGGAGCAGGTGCTCGAACGTCGTCGCCGGGCGATCGCGGTCGAACATGTGCCGCTGGTCGGGCACCGACAGGTAGACCACGCCTCCGGTGCGTACCACGCGCAGGAGGTTGCGCAGCGTGCCGATCGGGTCTTCGCAGTGCTCGAAGAAGTGGTTGGCGACCACGAAGTCCTGGGTGCGGTCGGCGACCGAAGCCAGACGCTCGCCGTCGTCGACCAGGTCGACCTCGACCAGATGCCGCCGGGCCTTCCAAGAGTGCATGCGGCGCAGCTCGGCAGTGGTGGCGATGTCGACGTAGCGGGCTTTGGCGCCTTTGGGCAGCGGCAGGGGATCTTGCAGTGCGCCGATCTCCAGGCCGTGGCCGCGCAGGTGGCGGTCGGCGATCGTGAGCCGGCCGAGGTACTGCCGGAACGGGGTCACGAGCTGTTTGGCCAGGCGCCGCAGGTCGAGCATCGTCCGGTGCTATCGGGTGGTGAGCAGCCTGGCTTGAGGGCCGGGTTGGCCCGTACGGGTGCCGGGGCCACCCCGAACTGGGCAACTCCCGGGCCGCGCGTCTCGCGTGGGATTTTTCGGCTGTCGCGAACGCCGGCGCCTGCGGCATCGCTCCACCCAGGTCCAACCTCGCCATGACCAACAGGAACCAGCGTTTTCCCTTCGCGAACGGCGGATATGCTGCGGGCAACGGCACCAGGATCACCAACCGGTCGCCTGCCGCCGATGGCCAAGATCTCGCCGCCGGGCAGTGCTTCGGCGGTGACGGGCGGCGGCCCGTGGCCGGTCGGTTCGGTGGTCGGTTTCTCGCCCGCAGGATGGACAGCCCCCGTGACGATCGCGGCGACTTGTTCGCCAAGCACATGCCGGCCTTGGTGGCGTTCCTGCGCCACAAGGTCGGTGGTGAGTTGCTGGCCTGCGAGTCCGTGCACGACTTGGCGCAGTCGGTGTGCCGCGAGGTGCTCGTGGACATCGACAAGCTCGAGATGCGCGGCGACGACGCATTCCGCAGCTACCTGTTCTTGCAGGCGACGCGCAAGGTGATCGACCGCTACCGCTACCATCGCCAGGAGAAGCGGGACATCGGCCGTGTTCAGCCGCTGCCCGACAGTACCCAGCCCGAGGAGTTGCTGGGGGCCTACTCGCCTTTGGCATCCCCATCGCGAGCAGCTGCGGCGCGCGACGAACTGGCGAGGGTCGAACGGCTGTTGCAGAGCCTGCCCGAAGCGCAGCGCGAGGCGATCCTGTTGGCCAAGGTCGCCGGTGTGGCGTACGCCGACATCGCTGCCAGCCAAGGCATCAGCGAGTCGGCCGTGCGCGGCCTCGTGGCCCGTGGTCTGGCGCGTTTGTCGACGTTGCTCGACGCAGAGACGCGGGATTCCTGAGGCAAGTCGCCGAAGGGGAGCCGCGCGACACCGGCGGGTCGCGAGGCCATGGCGACCTGCGCGGCTATGGCCCGGGAACCTCGGCCGGCGCTCGCGCCGGAGCGGCGCTGCGCGCGGCGGGCTCGAGCACCAGGGGTCTGGCGGCGGCGGTCTGGGGCAGACCACGCGGTGGAGACGCGGGGAGTGTCACCTCAGGTTCCGCGGCCGCAGCCTTGGTGCGGAACAACCGCCACAGCACCAGGGCCGAACCGAGTGCTGCTGCCGCGAACCAGAGCCCGGTCGGGTGGTTCGACGGCAACAGCAGCAACGCCGAGAGCCCCGGTACGACGGCACACAGTGACAAGGTGCGGGCCACCCGCCGCGGGGAGAGCCCGTGTTGCAGCAGCCGGTGGTGGATGTGTTCGCGATCACCGATCGCCGTGGCGCGCAGCTTCTGCAGCCAGTGGCCGCGGCCGAGCCGCTGCGCGGCGCGGCGGAAGCGGCGCACGAACGCCTGCGTCGAATCCAGCAGCGGCACCGCCAAGGCCAGCCCACCGGCCGTCAGCAGCACCGCGGTGGCGCGCTTGGTCGACCCGTTCGCCGACAGCGCGGCGAACAGGAACCCCAACTGCAGCGAACCCGAGTCGCCGAGGAACTGGCGCGCTGGCTCGCGGTTGTGCAGCAAGAAACCGCCGCAGGCGCCGGCGACCGCCATCAAGGCGATGGCAGTGGCCGGATCCCCCATGCCGTGCGCCACCAAGGCCAATGCCACGCTGGCGACGGCGCTGATGCCGGAGCTGAGCCCGTCCACGCCGTCGATCAGGTTCACGGCATTGGTGCATGCGAGCACCCACACCACGGTGGCGAACGCCGCGAACGGGCCGAGCGAGACCTTGCCGAGCAGCGGCAGGTCGAGGAACTCGATGCGCACGCCAGCGACCAGCAGCAGCACGCCGGCGGTGCCGAGCCCCAGCAGTTTGCGGCCCGGCGACAGTTCGCACACGTCGTCGCGCATGCCGAGCAAGCAGACCAGGCCGGCAATGCCGACCACTGCGGCGAGGCGTGGCAGCGGGTCGCAGCACTCGGGGTGGTGGAGCCACAGGCCGAACAGGCCCGCAGCGGCGCCGATGGCCAAGCCGAGCCACACGGCCACGCCACCGAACCGTGGCGTCGGGCGGCGATGCTGGTGGCGCCCCCGGGGGACGTCGATCGCGCCGCAGCGCCGCGCGAGGCGCTGGGACGGCCAACCGGCCAGTGCCGTGGCTGCCGCCGCCAGCGCGGCCGCGAGCAGGTACAGGGGCGCGTCGCCTTCCAGCTTCTGCGCGACGAGTTCGAGCCATTCGCTCATCGGCCACTCCTCTGCAGCACCGCGACGTCGAGGAGCAGAGGTTCGTCGGCGCCGGCCGCACTCAGTTCGAAGCGCCCGGCCTCCGCAGCTGGCAGCGCGAAGCGGTGCACGGTGGTCGGCACGTCCAGCGCTGGATCGAGGCGCTGCCCGGCGAAGTGCGCCATGAGCCGCGTCGGCGTGCGCGTGCGTGCCACCAGATCGCGGGCCCCGGCCGGCAGTCGTGCATCGCGCCAGACCCGATCGCCGACCCGCAGCGGCAGGCCGTCGTCCGGGTGGATGCGTCGTCCTGGCGGCGTCGTGCTCCAGTAGAGCCTGGTGGCGGGCACCGGTGTGGCGGTGAGGTGCAGCTCGGCCGCGGGCAGCGACACATGGCCGAACGGGAAGTGCGGTGCGTCGGCGCGGAAGTCGAGGGCCAACCGATAGTCGCCCGGCGGGAACGCCGAATCGAAGCGGGCCACGTAGACGAAACCGCGGTCGTCCGCATCGAACGAGCGGAAGATCGCGGCGTCGGGGCCCTCACAGCGCAAGACCAGCGGCACGCGTTGCGGCATTCCGGTGCCGGCGAACTGGAGCCGCACGGTGGCCGTGGTGCCCCCTTCGTCCGACCGCGAGACGTCCACTTCGGTCGCCACCAGCTGCGCGCCGTCGCGCAAGGTCAGTCGCGCGGGCGCGCTGCCGGTGCGCGCCGCCAGGACGTGCTCGCGGCCGGCGAAGTCGCTGCGCTGCAGGAGTACTTCGGCCAGGGTGGCCCGACTCGGCGCGTCGTCGGGCAGCAGCGCGCTCAGAGCTTCGGCGAACGGCAGCGCGTCGTGCATGCGCGCCAAGGCGGTTCGGCGCGCCGTCTCGGGCAGGCGCGGCAGCACTGCCGCGAGCAGTTCGGCGGCCAGTTCGCTGGCGCCGTGCTGCAGGCAGTCGATGGCCAGGTCGATGTGGCGAGCGTCGCGATCCGCAGCGTTGGTCCAGTGCAAGCTGGCGGCGAGGTGGGGGCGGGCTGCGGCCAGGTCGCCGCAGCGCGCGGCCGCCGCCGCGGCCAGACGGTGCGCGCCGGGCGAGAACGGGCTCTTGGCGAGTGCCGCAGCCGCGTGGTCGGCGGCCTGGTCGGGAGCGGTGGCGAGCGCCTGGTGGCCGGCACGCAGGTCGGCGAGGCCGTCGCGCTGTTCGTGGTGCCACGCCCGGTCGAGGCCGAAGCCGCACAACAGGCCGCCGCCGACGCCGAGGGCGAGCCGCAGCAGGCCGGACGCAGGCGCGGCCGGCCGCTGCGACGGGGCCGTCACCGCATGTGTCGGTGCCAGCAGCCCGGCCAGCAGGCCGAGGCAGGCCGCGGCCCAGGTGGCGTTGGCGGGGATCGCCAGGGGGAACTCCGCGCCGGCGTGCACGGCGAACGCGGCAACGGCAGCCGCGCAGCCGGACGCCAGCCAGCGCCGTTCGCCGGGGCGCAGGGCCAGGATCTGGCGCAGTGCGCGCACGGCGAAGGTGCCGAGCAGCAGCGTCACGAGCGCCGCGCCGACCACGCCGGACTCGACCAGCAGTTCGAGCGGGTCGTTGTGCACGTTCTCGATGCGGCCAGGAACCAGCGCCGATTGGGTTGCGGGCGACAGATCGCCGAACGTGCCGAGGCCGGTGCCGAACCACGGGAACTGCCGCCACAGCGCCACGGCACCGCGCCAGATGTCGAGGCGGGAGCCACCGCCTTGCAGTTCGACGCCGAGCTGGGCGAAGCGGGCCCACACCGAAGCCGGCAGCAACAGCGCGGTGATGCTGGCCAGCAGCACCAGGATGGCGGCCAAGGCCAAGTGTTGGCGCAGCGTGCGCGGTTGTGCCAACCACAGACAGAGGGCGACGCCGACAGCCGAAGCGACCAGGGCGCCACGCGACTCGCTGGCGAGCACGCCGAGTCCGCCGACGGCGATGGCCGCGGCGACCCAGAGGCGCAGCGCCGGTGCGGCACGGCGCTGCTGCAGGGCGCCGAACAACCCGACTCCCAGCACCATGGCCAGGGCCAGCAGATTGGCGAAGTGGTTGCGATTGACGAACGTGCCGACCATCACCGTGGTGGTCTGTTCGGCGCTGAGCAGGCCAACCGCACCGCGTTGCAGCAGCAGGCCGTGCACGACGAACAACGAGCTGGCGCACACCAGTGCGAGCAGGCCTTGCCGCACTTGCGCAGGTCGCGAGCCATGGCAGCCGGCCCAGAGGGCCACGGCCCACAGCGCCAACCACTCCGCGCCGCGCAGCCATGTGCGCGCTGGCACGCTGGTCAGCACGTGGTTCGGCCCCGATCCGGGCAGTGCCAGCTGCAGCACCGGCACCACCAGCACCGTCCCGAGCCACAGCAAGGCGCGCGGTGGGTGCGATCGGCCCATGGCCAGCACCACCACCAGGACGCCACCCGCAGCGAGCCAGAGGCCGCGGTGCTCCGGAGCTGCGCAGCCGAGCGGCAGCGGCACCAGCAGCAGCAAGCCGACCAAGCTCCACAGCAGGGGGCCGGCCTTGGCCGAGGTCTCGCGGACCGGTGCCGACAGCGTCAAGTTGGCGGCGAAGCCCGTCATCGGAACAGGGACGCGAGCCAGCCGCGCTTCTGGGTGGGTTTGGGCGCTGTGAGCTGCTCCCGCGGCGCGCCCGCCAGGATTCGCTCCGGGTTGGTGACGAACAACGCGGTTGCCCCAGCGTGGCCGACCAGGCGCGCGGCGGCGGCGAAGGCGTCCTGGACGCGCGGACTGCGCCGTTCGGCGGCGTGGGCGTCGGTGGCCAGCACGTGCACCACACCAGCGCCGAGCAGGCGTTCCGCAGTGCCGCGGATCGCGTGGCCGAAACCGCCCAGCAGGCTGCCAGCGGTCACCTGCAGCAGCGCACCTTGCTCGGCCCAGCCGATCGCGAGCTCAGGGGCGGCGCGCACGGCGAGGTTGCGTTCGGGGTGCGCGATGACCGGCGTGGTGCCGGCCGCGGCGAGCCGGAACAGGAACTCCGGCAGCCACGAGGGTGGGCCGTGGTGGGGCAGTTCCAACAGCAGGTACTTGCCCGTGCCGTCCAGCGACAGCGTCGGATCGGCGGCGAGGCGCTCGGGGATCGACTCGTGCAGGTGCACTTCGGCGGCGAGTCGCACCGTGAGTGGCAGCTCGGCAGCGGCCAACGCCGCGGTGAGTTCGGCCAGGGCCGCGGCGGCGGCGGGCCGCGGCACTTCGTAGACACCGTCGCAGGTGTGCGGAGTGGCGACCACGGTGCCGATGCCTTCGGCGAGGGCGATGCGGGCCATGGCCATGGCCATGCCGATGTCCGCTGCACCGTCGTCCACGCCCGGCAGCAAGTGGTGGTGCAGGTCGCACACGCCGCGAATCGTTGGCTCGACGCTCACACCGACACCTCCTGTTCCGCTTCGGCTTCGACGTCGCGCGGTTGCTTCGACCGGTACGAGTAGTCGACCGAGTACTCGCTGTAGCGATGGGCGCGCACGTCGCTGTGGTTGACCACGGTGCCGGCGACGGCGGCCGAGGTCGCGAGCAGTTGGCCCAGCGCGCGGCGGGCGTGCGTCCGGTTGGTGCGGCAGCTGCGCACCACGAACAACACGTGGTCGACGAGCGTGCCGAGCACGCAGGTGTCGCTGACCACGCCGACCGGCGGCGAATCGAACACCACCAGGTCGAACTCGCCCTGCATCGCCGCGAGTGCGGTCTGCATGCCTGGGCTGCCGAGCAGTTCGAGCGGGTTCGGCGGGATCGCGCCGCATGGCAACAGCGCCAGGTTCGCGACTGCGGTGGGGCGCACCAGGTCGGCGAGCATGCGGGTGCCGATCAGCAGGCTGGAGAAGCCCTCGCCGGCCGGTTGGCCGAAAGCGCGGTGCAGGCGTGGCCGGCGCATGTCCGCGTCCACCAACAGCACGCGTTTGCCGCTGCGCGCGAAGGCGATCGCGAGGTTGATCGCCACGGTGCTCTTGCCTTCGGAAGGAGCGGCGCTGGTGACGGTCAAGGTGCGCAGGGCCTGGCTCTTGCTGCGGAAGGCCAGGTTGGTGCGGATGGTGCGGAAGGCTTCCGAGACCGCCGAACGTTCGTCCAGCGACTCCGGATCGATGCGACCGTCCTCCGGCCGCTTGCCGGACAGTCGCGGCACCAGGCCGAGCTGCGGCAGACCGAGCACGCGGGCGATGTCCTCTTCGGTCTTCAGCGTGCGGTCGCACGCGTCGATGCCGAAGGCGAGCCCCAGGGCCAGCACCAGGCCGCCGGCGCAGGCCAGCAGCAGGTTGAGCAGTTTGTTCGGTCGCACCGGGCCGTGCGAGATCTCGGCCTCGCCGATCGCGTGCACGTTGGTCTGTTCGGCCCCTTGGATCAGCTGCACCTCCTTGAGGCGATTGAGCACGGTGTCGTGCAGCTTGCGGGTCGCCTCGGCTTCTTCGACCAGCAGAGCGTGCTGGCTGGTGCGGCTCTCCAGTTCGAGCAGTGCCTTGGACTGCTCGGCGATGCGCGCCTGCACGTCCGCAGCGCGGCTCTCGGCGCGTTCGAGCTGGCGCGCCAGACCGTGATGGACGCTGTCGATCTCCTGATGCAGTTGCGCTTCGACGGCTTCGATGCGGTTGGCCAAGGCCAGCAAGCGCGGATGCTGCGCCCGGTAGATCTGCGCCAGCTGCGAGCGTTCGGCGCGGGCGTCGAGCAGTGCGCGTTTGCAGTTGGCGATCACCGGATTCTCCAGCACTTCCGGCACGTCGGCCGACCAGCTGGCGTCGGTGGCGCGCGCGTCGACCGAACGCAGCCGGGCTGCGGCGTCGCTGCGGGCCCGCTCGATCTCGGCGAGTTCGTCGGTCAGCTTCTCCAGGCGGGTGGCGACCAGGCTGCGGCGATCCCCCGTGATCACCAGTTCGTTGGCCCGGCGATACTCCTGCACCGCGGCCTCGGCGGCGATCAGCTTCTTCTGCAGACTCTCGGCGTCTTTCTGCAGGCGTGTGAGTGCCTCGCTCGAAGCGTTCTCCAGTCGCGACAGGCCATTCTGGATGTAGGCACCCACCAGGGCCTGGGCGGCGCGCGCGGCGACCGCCCGATCCGGGTGGTCGGCGGCGACGTCGACCAGACGACTCTTCGGCACCGGCAGGATCTGGCGCAGACGCAGGAACTCGTCGACGGGATCGCTGCCCGGCGCGCGTGCGTAGGTGGCCCGATCCGTCTCGCTCATGCTCGCCAGGGCCGCCGCCGCGATCGCCCGGCTCTCCAGGATCTTGTGCTGGGTCGAGTAGTAGTCGTCGGTGGCGGTGCCGAGCTGGTAGATCTCCTGGAAGCTGGTCGGATTGCTGGTGTGGCGTTCGATCAGCACGCGCATCTTGGCGCGGTAGTAGGGCGTGGCAGTGAAAGTCAGCAGCGCCGTCGCCGCGACCACCAGCAACAGGGTCGTCGCGACCAGCCAGCGCTGGGCCGAGACGATGCGCAGGGCTTCGCGTAGATCGAAGTGCGCCGGCGGCATCGCCTGGGGGAAGGTGCCGTGGTGAGGTTCGGCTGGACGAGGCGCAGTGGCTTGGTTCATCGCAGTCCGTAGCTGATGGTGAACAGGCCGCGCACGAAGGCGCTGAAGCCACGGGCGAAGCGGTCGGCGCCACTCTCGCTGACCACCAGCACGTCGTCGGGTTGCATCAGGAGGTCCTTCTCGGAGCCGGCTTCGACCTCGTTCAGGTCGATCGGGAACGTGACGCGACCCTTGGCCGAGTTGCGGATCAGCACCGTGGCCGCGGGCGTCGCCTCTTCCTTCAGGCCGCCGGCCAACGCGATCGCCCGCAGCAGCGTGATGTCCCCGCGCAGCGGGAAGGCGCCACCGTTGGCGACTTGGCCCATGACGAAGAACTGTGCGGCCGGTGGCACGTGCACCACGTCACCGTCTTCGAGGGTGCAGTTCGCCGAGAGATCGCCGCGTTCGACCAGATCGTGGAGGTCGATCTTCAGCAAGCGCGGCGGCTTCGGATCGGCGTGCGGAGCAGGCGGCCCGATGCTGGCGTCGGCCGCGACCGCGGTCGTGGTGGCGGCGCCGTCGGCCGTGGCTTCGGCGTGCACCACGTAGACCACCGAGCCGGCTTTGTCGTCGGGACCTCCCGACAGGGCCAACACGTCGACCAGGGTGGTCGAGTTCTCCTGCAGCCGGAACGTGCCGGGCGACTTCACCGAGCCGAGCACGGTGACGCGGCGGGCCTGGTGCTCCGCGACCACCACGCTGACGCTGGGGTTGACCAGGAAGTCCTTCCCCAGCCGCTCGGTGATGCCCTGCTGCACTTCCAATGCGGTGCTGCCGGCCGCAGGCACGTTGCCGATCAGCGGCAACAGCACACTGCCGTCCTGGGAGACCCGCACCTTGAGCAGTTTGCTCTTGGTCGGCTCCTCGAGTTCGTAGATCTCGATCTCCAGGAGGTCCCGCGGGCCGATCCGGTACTCCGTGCGATTCGGCCGCAGCAGGTGCAGCGGGTCGATGGGCTCGGCGGGTGCCTGGACCTCCGGTCCGGCCACCAGCATGGCCTTCTCGTTGACCGAAGCCACCGACGAGCATGCGGCCAGGACGGCGATGCCGAACCAGCTGCAACACTGCGCGGTGACGCGGTCGCGGGGGGCGACTGCGTTCACTGGGGATCCTTTGCCTGTCTCGCGGCGCGTCGGCCTGGGGCGGGTCGGCGCGTCGAATTGCCTACGGTCGAACTGCGATCAGCGGCGGACGCCGAGGCCGCTGCCACTGATCGGTCGTTCGTTGCTGTTGCCACTGGCGTTGTTGGCCACCACCGGCGTGGCGACGATCGCGGCACCACCGGCCACGAGCGCCCACGAACCGAAGCCCATGCCGGCCACCGGTACCGGGGCCGGCGTCGGCAGCATGGGCGCTGCGCCGCCGGGTGCCGGTGGGTAGCTCAAGGGGTCCTGGGGGGTCGCGCCTGGGTTGTTCGGCTTCGCCTTGGGGCCTTGGCCCTGCGGCAGCATCAGGTCGAGCTGGGTGGCCGTCGCCGTCTCGTCGACGGCGAGGTTGAGCTTCAGGTCGTTGGCCAGGACCAGCGTGTAGGCGCCGACCCCGAGCTTCGGCAGCACGTAGGCGCCTTCGGCCGAGGTGCGCACGTCGGCGAGCTTGCGGCCCGAGTTGTCGGTGATCTGGAACTCCCGCTCGGCGATCGGCTGGCGCGTTGCGCTGTCGAGCAGCCGGCCGCGCAGAGCTCCCGGCGCGACCTTGATCTGCTGTGCGACCACGGCCTTGGGCGCGGCGTCGGCGGGATTGGCAGCCGAACGGCTCGACGATGCCGGTAGCGGCTGGGCATCGATCTGGGCGGTGAGCGCACCGCAACAGGTGGCGACGATCGGCAACAAGAACGAACGCATCAGGTGACTCCTCGTGCAGCAGATGTGTGTGGGCCTTGGTCATCGGCGCGCCAGCCGCCGCACCTTGAGTGGCAATCCACGACAACTCGGATTGACCGGGTCCAGAACATTGGGCACCCTGATTGCCACATGTCCGCTTTCGAACCAGCCGCGCCGGCTGCCGGCGCCGACTCCGCGCTGCTACGGGAGCTGGAGGCTTTTGCCGCCTTCGGCCGCCCGTCCTTGCGCACCGCGCTGGCCGGTCCCGATGGGCGGGACGTCGCGGTCCTGACCAACGAATTCTGGACCTCCGCGCAGCGCGAGGGCCACAGCCTGCACGAAGTCAGCTACCGCGCCTGCTTCAAGCCGTCTCTGCCGGCGTTCTTCATCGAGCGGCTCTCGGCTCCCGGCGACTGCGTCTACGATCCGTTCCTGGGGCGTGGCACCACGCTCTTGGAAGCGATCCTGCGCGGCCGTGTGCCCGCCGGCAACGATGTCAACCCGCTGTCGGCAATGCTGATCCGGCCGCGCCTGTGTCCGCCAGACCTGCCGGCGCTGCAGCGGCGCCTCGCGGACCTCGATCTCGCCTGGGACGGGCCACTCGAAGACGACCTGCTGGCCTTCTTCCATCCCGACACGCTGCGGGCGATCCACGGCCTGCGCAGTCACTTCCTGCGCCGCACCGCCGAAGGCACCTTCGATCCGGTCGACGATTGGCTGCGCATGGTCGCGGTGAATCGGCTCACCGGGCACTCCGCAGGGTTCTTCTCGGTCTACACCCTGCCGCCCAACCAGGCGACTTCGGCCCAGGCGCAGCGCCGCATCAACCAGAAGCGCAACCAGACGCCGCCACGGCGCGACGTGAAGGCGATCGTGCTGAAGAAGAGCCGCCAGTTGCTGGCCGACGTGGCGCCTTTGTGGCGTCGCGAAGCTGCCCAGCTCGCGGCCCGCGCGGTACTCGCCACCGGCCCGGCCAACGCCGTGCCGGCCTTGGCCACGGGCAGCGTGCAGCTGGTGGTGACCTCGCCGCCGTTCCTGGACATCGTGCACTACGCCACCGACAACTGGCTGCGCTGCTGGTTCTGCGGCATCGACGCCAAGGCCGTGCCGATCACCATGGCGCGCACGGTGGCGGCTTGGCAGCAGGCGATGGGCGAGGTGTTCGTCGAACTGCTGCGCATCGTACGTCCCGGCGGCTACGTGGCGTTCGAGGTCGGCGAGGTGAAGCGCGGCACGGTGCGACTCGAAGAAGCCGTGGTGCCGGTGGCGGCCGCGGCGGGTTTCGTTCCCGAACTGGTGCTGATCCACGCTCAGGAGTTCACCAAGACCGCGAACTGCTGGGGCGTCGGCAACAACCGCGGCGGCACCAACACCAACCGCATCGTGGTGCTCCGGCGGCCCTGAGCCACCGGGGCCCCGGACCGGGTGCCGAGGCGTCAGTACAGGATGCGCGTGCGGATGGTGCCGGGGATCGCCGCGAGGTCGCGTTGCAGGTCGCGGGTGCCGTCGTCCGGCCGCGGGTCCACGTCGATGACCACGTAGCCGATCTCGGCATCGGTCTGCAGGTACTGTGCGGCCACGTTCACTTGCTGCCGCGAGAACACGGCGTTGACCTGCGACAGCAGGCCCGGTTCGTTGCGGTGGATGTGCAGCAACCGATGGCGTTCGCGCTGCTCGGGCAGCGACACTTCGGGGAAGTTCACTGCGGTCAGTGTCGAGCCGTTGTTGCTGTAGCGCAGCAGTTTCTCGGCCACTTCGCCGCCGATGTTCTGTTGCGCTTCGATCGTGCTGCCGCCGATGTGCGGCGTCAGCAGGGCGTTGTCGAAGCGCTGCAGCGGCGAACTGAAGCGCTCGCTGTTCGACTCGGGTTCGCGCGGAAACACGTCCACGGCCGCGCCGGCCAGATGGCCGCGTTCGAGGGCGGCGGCCAAGGCGTCGATGTCGACCACGGTGCCGCGCGAGGCGTTGATCAGGCAGGCGCCGCGCTGCATGCGCGCGATTTGCGCCGCGCCGATCAGGCCGTGGGTCTCGGGCGTCTCGGGCACGTGCAGCGTGACCACGTCGGCCTGTTCGAGCAGTTGGTCCAGGCTGCGCACCGCCGTGGCGTTGCCGAGCGCCAGCTTGGTGACGATGTCGTGGAACACCACCTGCATGCCGAGCGCCTCCGCCAGCAGGCCCACCTGGGTGCCGATGTGGCCGTAACCCACCACCCCGAGCACCTTGCCGCGCGCTTCGCGGGAGCCGGTGGCTTGCTTCTGCCACTCGCCGCGGTGGGTGGCGGCGTTCTTCGCCGGAATGCCACGCAGCAGCATCACGACTTCGGCGAGCACCAGCTCGGCCACGCTGCGGGTGTTCGAGAACGGCGCGTTGAACACCGGGATGCCGAGCCGTCGTGCCGCGTCCAGGTCGACCTGGTTGGTGCCGATGCAGAAGCAGCCGATCGCCAGCAG
>JAEUHP010000121.1 GCA_016795295.1 Planctomycetota bacterium
CGGCACCGCCAGCCTTGACCCTGCCGGGGCGGACCGCCAGAATGCTCGCCCCCATTTCCCGCCCGCCGGCCTCCGCCGAACGGCGCCCACACTCCGCACCACGGTCCCCATGCAAGTCCAGGTTGCCGAAACCGGCCCCTGCAGCCGCACTCTGACCATCACGGTCCCGCCGCAGCTCGTCGACGAGCACCTGACGCAGATGTACGCGTCGGCCCAACAGCAGATCCAGCTCAAGGGCTTCCGGCCGGGCAAGGTGCCGAAGGATCTGGTCCAGAAGCGCTTCGGCAAGGCGATCCTCGAGGAGGCCAAGGAGCAGCTGCTGAACCGTTACTTCGGCGAAGCCTGCCGCCAGAAGGAGATCCAGCCGGTTGGCTCGGTGTCGATCGATGGCTTCGAAAAGCTCGCGGTCGCCCCCGGCACCGCCCTGCAGTTCGTGGCCGTGGTCGACGTCAAACCGGTGGTGACCCTGGGCACGGTGAAGGGCCTCGAAGCCAGTGCCTTCGAGCCGGACGCCACGGACGCCGACGTCGACAACGCCCTGAAGGAGATCGCCCACCAGAAGCGCGCCATCAAGCCGACCAGCGAAGCGGCGCAGGACGGCGACTTCGTCAAGGGTGACGTGCGGTTCCTCGATGCGGCAGGCGCCGTCGTGCGCGAGCGCAAGGGCACCCAGCTCAACACCCGCATCGCCATCCACGGCTGCGACGAGGCGACCTACACCAAGACGCTGATCGGCGCCACCGCGGGTGCCGAACTGCGTCTGCCGATCACGTTCCCGGACACGTTCGAGCTGGAAGCCGTGCGCGGCCAGTCCGGCACGGTCGTGGTCCAGGCCACCGAGATCCTGCGGGTGACTCCCGCCCCGATCGACGACGAATTGGCCAAGGGCCTGGAGTTCGGCGATCTGGCGGCCCTGCGCCAGGACCTCAGCGCCCGCATCTCCGGCGAGAAGCAGCGCCTGGGCAAGCAGCGCCAGGAAGAGCAGTGCCTGCAGAAGCTGCTCGACACCACCCAGATCCCGCTGCCGGCGTCCCTGGTGCAAGAGCAGAAGCGCGCGTCGCTCGGCCAGTTCGCCCACCGCCTCAAGGAGAGCGGCATGGCGGACGCCGACATCGAGGCGAAGCTGAAGGAGTCCGACGCCGAGGCCCAGAGCGACGCCGAGCGCCGGGTCCGCCTGTTCTTCCTGATCGAAGCGGTCGCCAAGCAGCAGAAACTGTTCGTCACCGAGACCGACGTGGAAGGCGAATTGAAGGCGATCGCCGCCGCGAATTCGCAGGACGGCCAGACCGTCACGGCGCAGATGGTGCGCGACCACCTGGAGAAGCAGAACCAGCTCGGCGAGCTGCGCTTGGCGCTGCTCGAGCGCAAGGTGCGTGATTTCCTCAGAGAGAACGCCAAAATCGTCGATACGAAGGGCAGTTGATCGCCGCCCCGGCTCGCCCTAAGGAGTTGTGCTCCGAAGGGCCGTGGCGCGGTCGACCGACTTCGCCGCTCCGGCCTGCCCGCCAGGTTTCGATCCCCGGGTTTTGACCGGACGGCCAGCACCGTCCCCGAGCCATGACCATCGCCAACGACTACATCATCCCGTTCGTCATCGAGAAGACCGGCCGCGGCGAGCGCCAGTACGACATCTACAGCCGCCTGCTCGAGGACCGCATCGTCTTCATCGGTTCGCCGATCGACGACGGCGTGGCCAACGCGGTGATCGCGCAGCTCCTGTTCCTGCAGAAGGAGAACAAGAGCCAGGACATCAACCTGTTCCTGAACACACCGGGCGGCAGCGTCACGGCGGGTCTCGCGATCTACGACACCATGCAGTTCGTGCAGTGCCCGGTCGCCACCTACTGCATCGGCCAGGCGGCATCGATGGGTGCGGTGCTGCTGGCGGCGGGCACCAAGGGCAAGCGCCACGCGCTGCCGCACTCCCGCATCATGATCCACCAGCCGTGGGGCGGGGTCGGCGGCACGGCGGTCGACATTTCGATCCAGGCCGACGAGATCCTGCGCCTGAAGCAGACCCTCAGCGAGATCCTCGGGCGCCACTGCAACCAGCCGGCCGACAAGGTCAGCAAGGACAGCGACCGCGATTTCTTCATGGGCCCGGCCGAAGCGAAGGCCTACGGCCTGATCGACGAGATCGTGCAGACCAGCAAGTGACCGGAGCGGGCCGATGGGCCAGCGCGGCTGCCGGGGCACCTGCGGCGCCGCGGCGCGCCTCCGGCGCCGGTCGGTCTCACTCCAGCCGGTCTGACTCCAGCCGGTGTGACTCCAGCCGGTGTGACTACGGCTGGCGTGACTCCAGCCGGTGCAAGTCCCGTGCGCACAAGGCCCATCGCGGTCCTGGCGCGGCCGGCGACCACCGGTTACGCTGAGCTTTTTGCAGCGGTTCCGACGCTGCGCCGACGCACCGTACACCAGATCCATGGCAGGCAAGGGCAAAACCGTCGAACGCTGCACGTTCTGCGAGAAATCGCGCCACCACGTGCAGTCCCTGATCTCGGGCCCGCCCGGTGTCTACATCTGCAACGAGTGCATCGAGATCTGCAACACGATCCTCAAGGAAGAGGACAAGAAGCAGAAGGGCGGCGGCGGCACCAACCCGGCCCCCACGTTCGTCAAGGACCTGGTGCTGAAGGACAAGGTCCCGACCCCAGAGCAGATCCACAAGCGCCTCAGTGAATACGTGATCGGCCAGGAACGCGCCAAGAAGGTGCTGTCGGTGGCCGTCTACGGCCACTACCGCCGCCTGCACGCGCGTTTCCACAACCCGGAACTCGAACTCGAGAAGAGCAACATCCTGCTGGTCGGCCCCACCGGCTCCGGCAAGACGCTGATGGCGCGCACCCTGGCGCGCATCCTGGACGTGCCGTTCGCGATCGCGGACGCGACCACGCTGACCGAAGCCGGCTACGTCGGCGAGGACGTCGAGAACATCCTGCTGCGCCTCTTGCAGAACGCCAACTTCGACGTCGAGCGGGCCCAGCAGGGCATCGTCTACATCGACGAGATCGACAAGATCGGCCGCACCACCAGCAACGTCTCGATCACGCGCGACGTCAGCGGCGAAGGCGTGCAGCAAGCCCTGCTCAAGATCCTGGAGGGCACCGTGGCGAACGTGCCGCCGCAAGGCGGGCGCAAGCACCCGGAACAGAGCTACATCCAGGTCAACACCGAGCACATCCTGTTCCTCTGCGGCGGCACCTTCACCGGCATCGAGCAATTCATCGCCCGGCGCCTCGGCCAGAAGGTGATCGGCTTCGGCCAGTCGGGAGAGACCGAAGTGCCGGACCTGGAAATGGTCACCAACCAGAAGGAACGCGACAAGCTGATCCCGTTCCTCGACCAGAAGGACCTGATCGACTTCGGCATGATCCCGGAGTTCGTCGGCCGCCTGCCGGTGACCGTGCCGATGCGCTCGCTGACCCGCGACGAGATCCTCAGCGTGCTCACCGAGCCGAAGAACGCCCTGGTCAAGCAGTACAAGGCGATGTTCGAGATGGACGGGGTGCAGCTCGAGTTCACCGACGACGCACTCGGTGCCCTGGCGGACGAAGCGATGTCGCGCGAGACCGGCGTGCGGTCGCTGCGCTCGATGTTCGAGCAGATCTTGCTCGACCTGCGCTTCTCGATCGGCACGCGCAAGGGCGAACGCATCGTGATCACCGGCGACTTCGTGCTCGAGCGGCTGCGCGGCGGCGGCGAGACCCCGACGCGCCAGCAGCGCGACACCGCCTGAGCCGCGGGGCAACCTCCCGGCCGCGCTCCCCCGGCTTCGCCCACCCCCGCTTCCGACCCGCACGCCCCTCGACCCCACCCGACGGCACGCCAAGGCCATGGCCGCGCTCACCGACCTCGACGACCAGGCCCTGCTCACCCTGGTGCAAGAACACGGCGGCCAGCCGTTCCAAGCGCGGCAGATCGCGCACTGGCGGTGGCGCCACGGCGTCACCGATTGGTCGGCGATGCGCAATGTGCCGGCCAGCCTGCGCGAACGCCTGGCGGCTGTGGTGCCGCTCTGCGCCACCACCGTGGCGCGCACCGACGCCGCGAGCGACGGCACCGAGAAGCTCCTGCTCGGCCTGCAGGACGGTGACACCGTCGAGTGCGTGATCATCCCCGACGGCGAACGCACCACCCTGTGCATCTCCACCCAGGTCGGCTGTCCGGTGGGCTGCGTGTTCTGCGCTTCGGGCCTCGGCGGCGTGCGGCGCAACCTGACCAGCGGCGAGATCGCCGAGCAGGTGCTGCAGGCGAAGTTGCGCCTGCCCGAAGGCCGCTCGCTCACCAACCTGGTGGTGATGGGCATGGGCGAGCCGATGCTGAACCTGGACCAGCTCCTGCCGGCCCTGCAGCGCATCCACGACCCGGCCGGCATCGGGCTGGGCGCGCGCCGCATCACCGTCAGCACCTCGGGCTACCCGCGCCAGATGGAGCGCTTCGCCGCCGCCGACCCCAGCTACAACCTGGCGGTGTCGCTGCACGCCGCCGACGACACGCTGCGCCGCCAACTGGTGCCCAGCGCCACCGCCACGGTGGCCGAGATCGTCACCGCCGCGCACCGCTACTTCGGCCGCAAAGGCCGCGAAGTCACCTACGAGGTGGTGCTGCTCGAGGGCCAGAACGACCGGCCGCAGGACGCTGCCGCGATGGTCGAACTGCTCGGGCAACTGCCGTGCACCGTGAACCTGATCCCGTGGAACCCGGTGCCCGAGATCGTGGCGGCCCGCGGCCTGCGCCGGCCGGCCGTGGGCCGCGTCGACGCCTTCGCCGAGGCCCTGCGCCGCGGCGGGCTGAAGGTCACCGTGCGCCGGCAGCGCGGCGCGGACCGTTCCGCCGCGTGCGGCCAGTTGCGGCTGCGCCACCGCGATGGCGCTCCGGCCTAGCCGCGCTGCCCTCGCCAAGGGCCTGCATCGGCGCCCCAGCAGCCGTCAGCCGGTGAATCCCGGCAGCAGCTCCTGCAGCCGCTGCAGCGCCCGCAGGTGCAGCGACCGCACCGTGACCTCTTTCTGGTAGCCGATCTGCGGGGCGATCTCGGCGTAGGACAGACCTTGCAGGGTGCGCAGTTCCAGCACCCGGCGGTCCTTCTCGTCGAGTTGTGCCAGCGCATTCTGCAGCGCTTGGTTCAGTTCGCCGAGCCGCGCCTCCATGCTCGGCCGCGGCGTGTTGGCATCGGCGAAGTGTTCGCGGCCGCCACTCTCGTCGAATTCGCCGAGGTGGCGCACGCGACCGCCACCGCGCTTCTTGCTCTTCTCGCGCCGCCAGAGGTCGGCCAGCTTGCGCTGGGCGATCATGCGCACCCACCCCGAGAACGACGCCCCGGGCTCGACCTGGAACGCACCGAGGTCGCGGAACACCTGCAGCAGCACTTCCTGGGTGAGATCCTCCAGGCTCTTGTCGGTGGGCAAACCGCGCCCGTGGACCGTCTCAGCGACCCAGCGCGCAATTTTCTCCTGAAGATTCTGCCAAGACGGAGCAGCGTCGGACGCACCTTGCGCCCGCTGCACGTCCTGCAGTGTGCTCGACAACGGCGCCGGCTCGGGCTGCTTCGGGTCGCGAGACGGCTCTTCCTGTGGCGATCGCGGTGGCTTCGCGCTCATCACGGCATGATAGCAGAAGCAATGGGCCTGGGCGAAAATGCCCATGGGAAGGCTTCCCTCGCTCGCTAGCCTGTCGCGATCATGGCGGATCCAGCGCGCATCGGCATCGTCGACATGGGCTCGAACGCGATCCGCTTCGTGGTCGCGGAGGCGACCGGCGGCCAACTGGCCACGCTCGAGAGCCACCGCCTGCCGGTGCGTCTGGGCCGCGACGTGTTCCACACCGGCCAGATCCCGGAGGCGACTCTGTCGGCCACCGTCGACGCGTTCCGCCGCTTCAAAGCCACCTGCGAACGCCTGGGCGTCGGCCACGTGCGTGCGATCGCCACCGCAGCCATGCGCGAGGCGCGCAACCGCGACCTGCTGGTCGACCGCGTGCGCCAGGCCACCGGCATCGAGATCGAAGTGATCTCGGGCACCCAGGAGTCCTACCTGCTGAAGCTCGGCGTGGCGACCCGCGTCGACCTCAGCCAGGGCCGGTCGTTGCTGGTCGACGTCGGCGGCGGTTCGGTCGAAGTGGTGCTGGTCGACAAGGGCCAGCTGGTCGGCGCCGACTCCTACCGGCTCGGCGCCCTGCGCATGCTCGAAGCACTCGGCGAAGCCGAACTCGCAGGCGAGTCGTTCGTCGAACTGCTCGACAAGCACCTGAAGAGCCTCGAACGGCGCATCACCGACCGCTTCGAGTCGGCGCGCATCGACCGCTACCTGGCGGTCGGCGGCAACGTCGAGAGCCTCGCCGACCTGCTGGCCCAGCGCGCGCCGCTGCGCCGCAGCGAAGGGGTGGAGCTGTGCGGCCTCGCCGACCTGCGCGCACTGGTGATGGAATTGGCCGGCATGTCGTTCCAGGAGCGGGTCAGCAAAGCCGGCCTGCGCGAGGACCGCGCCGACACCATCGTGCCCGCCGGCATCGTCTACACGCGCCTTGGCGAACTCGCCGGCCAGGAACGGGTCCTGGTGCCGCGGGTCGGCATCAAGGACGGCCTGCTGCAGGAAGTCGTGCAGGGCCACTTCGAAGCGTTCGCTGCCGAAGACCACGTCGACGTGGTGCTGTCGTCGTGCCGCGCCATGGGCCGCCGCTTCCACGCCGAGAGCGACCACGCCGAGGCGGTGCTGACGCTCGCCAGGCAGTTGTTCGACCAGACCCGTGAACTGCACGGCCTCGGTGGCCGCGCCCGGGTGCTGCTCGAAGCCGCCGCCCTGCTCCACGACGTCGGCGTGGCCGTCAACAACGACGGCCACCACAAACACTCGCAGTACCTGATCGAAGCCAGCGACCTGGTGGGCCTTGCCGACGAAGAACGCCACCTGGTGGCGCTGCTGGCCCGCTACCACCGCAAAGCCCCGCCGAGCCGCGAACACGAGGACTTCGCCGCGCTGCGCCGGCGCGACCGGTCGATGGTCGAACGCCTCGCCGCCCTGCTGCGCCTGGCCGACGCGCTCGACCGCCAGCACGCCTCGATCGTGCGCGGCCTCACCGTGAAGATCCGTGAAGACCGTGTGGAGCTGCGGCCAATCCTCGGCGCCGGAGCCGACTCGCGCTTGACCCTCGAAGCCAAGGCCGTGGAAGAGAAGGGCGACCTGTTCACCAGCCTGTTCGGCAAGCCGCCGCAGCTGGTCGCCCCCTGACTTCCGCCGCCATGCCCGACGATCTGGAAACCGAGTTCAAGCTGCGTGCGACCGCCCCGCTCGGCACGGCCGCCGTCGAAGCCGCGCTGCTCGCCGCGGGTTGCCGCTGCGAGCCGCCGGACAGCTCGCGCCACCTCGACACCTACCTCGACGATCCCCACGGCAGCCTCGCCGCCCACGGCCTGGGCCTGCGGCTGCGCGACGACCGCCGCGGCCGGCGCCTCACCCTGAAGCACCGGGGCCTCGCCGACCGCGGCCTGTTCGTGCGCACCGAGCACGAAGCCGCCTACCACCACCCGGAGCCCCCCACGCGGGCGGCCGACCTGCCGAGCCCCCTGCGCGACCACGTCGAGCCGTTCGTCGGTCGTGCCCAGCTCCAGCCGTGGCTGCAGCTCAACATCGAACGCGAACGGCGCGAACTCGGCCTCGGCGAGGCGCACGCCGAACTCGCCATCGACCGCGTGCACCTGCTCGGCCCGGGCACCGGCCGCTGCTTCGACGAAGTCGAGATCGAAGTACTCGACGACCTGTCGCCCTGGGAAGCCCTGGTGCAACAACTCACCCAGGCGCTGCCGCTGGTCCCGGCCCAGGACGACAAGCCGAGCCACGCGCGCGCCCTGCTCGGCCTGCCCGCGCCCGCGCCGCTGCCGACCGACCTGCCACCCGAACTGGCCACCGGCACCGCCCTGCTGCGGCTCGCCGCCGGCCCCCTGCACACCCTGGCCACAGCCGAAGTGGCGGTGCGCCTCGACCGCGGCCCCCAGCACCTGCACGAACTGCGCGTCGCGGTGCGGCGCCTGCGCGGCCTCTTGCGCGCGTTCCGCGGTGCCTACAGCCCCGCCGACGCCGAGTTCCTGACCGAGGCACTGGCCACCCTGGCGCAGCGGCTGGGCGCCCTGCGCGACCTCGACGTGCTGCTGCTCGAACTGCCGAAGGCGCTGCGCGCCGTGCCCAACACCCTCGCCACCGCGAGCGAGGCTGCCACCGAACTACTGCAGCAGGACCGCAACCGCACCCACGCGCAGTTGCTCGACTGGCTGCGCAGCGACGCGCGCCTCCTCGACCACGAGCGCCTGCGCGGCCTGTTCGCCGCCCCGCACGGCGGCCCGGACGCCGAGCTGCCGCTCGCAACCACGGCCACCGCCTGCCTCGCAGCCGCGGCCCAGCGGGTCCGGCGGCTCACCAAAACCCTGCCGGACGACCTGCCCCTACCGCACCTCCACGAACTGCGCATCGCCGGCAAACGGCTGCGCTACCTCGCCGAGGCGCTGGAGCCAGTCGTCCCGGTCGCAGACCGGGCGCTGGCGCTGCTCACCGGGCTGCAAGAGCACCTCGGCCGGGTCTGCGACCACGACGTCGCCGTGCAGCGCCTGCTCGGCTGGCTGCCCCAGCTGCAGGGCCATGCAGCAGGCCTGCAGCTCGCGGCGGTGGTCGGCGGGCTGGCCACGGCCCACCACCGGGCCCTGGGCAAGGCGCAGCAGCGGGCGGGCAAGTTCCTGCGCAAGTTCCGGCGCAAGAAGGTGTGGCAGGAGCTCCCGGCGGCGCCGCCGGAGGCGGGTGCAACGGGAGCGGATGCCATCGTGGCACCGTGATGCCATTTTGGCACCATCCAGGCCTCAGACCTGGTCGCCTCGAACCATCCTAAAGACTTTCCTAAGAGTCTCTTAGGATGCTACGAACAAGTTCTGGCAGCCTTGGCACCCAACTTGCTCCAAGGGGGTCATCCCAACCACCTACGAGGTGACCATGACCAAGACCCTGCAAAATCCCACCAGCCCGCAGACCCGCGATCCGTTCCAGACCCTGTTCGGCCGCCTGTTCGGCGAGATGCTGCCCGACCTCTACGGTGGCAGCGAGAACGCGCCGGCGGCACCGCGCACCAACATCAGCGAGAGCGAGCGCGCCTATGAGCTGTCGTTCGAGCTGCCCGGCGTGGCCGAGTCGGACATCCAGGTCGACCTGCACGACCACGTGCTGACGGTGCGCGCCGAGCGCAAGGACGACCGCGAGACCCAGGGCAAGCGCTGGCACCGCGTCGAACACCGCTACGGCCAGTACACGCGCGCGATCTCGTTGCCGCAGGACGCCGCGGCGAACGGCATCGAAGCAGTGTTCCGCAGCGGCGTGCTGACGGTGACGGTGCCAAAGCAGCCGGAAGCGCAGCCGACGCGGATCCAAGTGCGAACGGCCTGAGCTGAGGACTGCGAGCCCCGGCTCGACCAGGTCCGGCCCCGCCCCGCTGCATTCGCCGCGGGGCGGGGCGCATTGTATTCTGGGCGGGTGCTGACGTTGATCCAACGGGTGCAGAGCGCGCGGGTCCTGGTCGCCGGCGAGGTGGTCTCGGCCATCGAGCGGGGCCTCTTGCTGTTGGTCGGCGTCGAGCCCGGCGACACCGAGGCCGACGCGCTGGCCACGGCGCGCAAAGTGGCAGCGCTGCGCGCGTTCCCGGGGCGCACGCCGCTCGACCTCACCACGGCCGAAGTCGGTGGCGGGTGTCTGTTGGTGAGCCAGTTCACGCTGTGCGGCGAGCTGCGCCACGGCAACCGGCCGGACTTCACGGGGGCAGCGAGTCCGGCGCTGGCGGAGCCGCTGTATGAACAGGTGGCCGCGGCGCTGCGCGCGGCGGGATTGCCGGTGGGCACCGGGCGCTTTGGCGCGTCGATGCAGGTCGAATCGACCAACGACGGCCCGGTCAGCCTGCTGCTGTGGGTGCGCGGTGGCAGGGTGCTGGAACGGGAGGTGGGGCTGACCAAGGCCCTCAAGTGACCCATGAGCATTTTCACGGATTTGCCTTGCCCCCCCCTGGAACTGCGTAGGCTGGCAAAAATGAAGCTGATACTTCTCGCGGTAACGCTGTGTTTCGCGCTGAGCGCCCCTTGCTTGTGCCAGTGCAATACTGGTTCGAGCCCCTGGTCTCCATCGAACAATCAGCAACCGGTCGACGCAGGCGAAGAGCAGACAATCCTCGATGCGATATACTTGGCGATGTGTTGCGCCCAAGTGACCGGCAACCCCTTGCTGCAGTCTGCCTGCGAGAATCTGTTGTCCATGGTAGAGGCGGGGGACCGCTTCTACTTCGACTTCTCCCCCGACGTGCAGGACTCCATGGCCGTCACCCAGGCGGACTTCGTATGCGGCAGCACAAGAGTGTTCACATCAGGATCCCCACCAGACAACAGCATCGCTTTCAGCTCCAGCCAGTGGCCGACCATGTTCACCGCGGGTTCCGCATCAGGCAATGCAATTCTCGCGGGCGTGCTGATTCATGAGTACTGCCATGCGGTCACCCTCGACAATGCCCTCGATGGAGCGGGTGTTTGGGACGACCTGTGCGGCCTCTGGGAAAACGAGATCCAATGCTACATAATCGAAGAGTCAGTCTTGGACTGCATAGTGCTGTGCGGGTGCGCGGGCACCTTGGAAGAGGGAGAACTGGAGGCTATCCAAGCGCGCAAGGCCACCGTCCACAGTTTGCGGCAGTCGTTTCTACAGAACTACGAGGATTGCTGATGTCCCAACCAACCAAAGTTGGCCTTTACCCGGCGTCCGCTCGCCTCCTTGCCTGCCTGCTGGCAACAACCTGCGGACTGGCCCAAGGCAGAGCCGTTCACGAGCCGCGCGACACCGTGGCTCTCGGCAGACTGCGCCTCGTGCGCACGGCCGAAGGCGGCCGGCAACTGCATCTCCCCGGCACGCGGAACTCCCCCGCTCTGACGGTCGACCTGCCCCTTCGCGTCGTCACCGCCGTCGCCGAAGTAGCGGGCGGGTTCCTGGTGGCCGGAGTCACCGCGTCTGGAGCATGCCCCGTTTTGGCCGTCCAATGTACCGGGGGCCAGCTCGCCCTCGCCGACGCCCGATTGCTCGTCCAAACCCACCCAGTGGCCGTGGACATGAGGCATGGACTCATGGCGCTCTGGCTGCACGATGGCAGATTGTTCGTGTCGCCATGGGAGGACTTGGCGGCCCTCCCCCGATTCGAAGACTTCGAGCTGGCCGGAACGCAGGCCTACGTGGACCCCACGGCAGGCCTCACAGTCTTGCCGAACGGGAAGTTGTCGCTCGGTGTGGGTATGGGGCAGCGAACCACCCTGCAGCGAACTGCCAGCGGGACGTGGGAACGAGTCCAGCCGGAGTCTTCGAACCGGACCAGCGGTTTCTCGGTCCAACAACCGGCACGCGTGGGGGCCCCCATCGAGCTGCGCGGCGCCAATTCGCGCTACGCCGTCCTCGAAGAGCAAGCTTCAGGGTGGAGTCTGCCTGTGCTGCTGGAGCCCACCCCGCTCGGCACCATGGTTCTGTCGCCCGAAGTGACGCGCAGCCTGCGTGCGGATTGCAGGTACCGCCTGCATGCGGTGAACCAAGCCAGCTCCTGGTTCCACCCTGCGGCCATACGCGGCGCGGCTTGGTCGAACTCCGGCGTCGAGCTCGGGGAACTCTTGGTGGCCGAGGGCTTCGTGACGCAGGAACGAGGCGCGCCGACCTTCCACACCTCGGTGCACACCCCCCTCGGTTTCGCCGCGACCAAGCTGCTCACCGTCTGCTTGCTGACGATCTCTCACGACCCGGTGCCGCCCGTGGTCGAGCGCAACGGCCACACTTGGTTGCAGCCGATGCGGATCGCGACGCGAGAGCAGGAGTGCCAGCCGCGGCAGCGACAACACGCGCTGGCAGCCTCGGTGCCGATCCAACGCACCGAGGGCGCCATCGGCTCGTGGCTGCACGTGCAATTCGCCCTGCTGGACCAGGACCATCGCCTGCTCGGAGCCACCGGGGTGCGCAGCGTGCCAGTGCTGCCCGACTCGGGCCGCTTCCGTCCGGACCAAGAGGAACGGCTACGGGCCTGGGCCGACCGATTCTGGGAGCAGCAGCGCGTGGAACCCATCCAGAGCTATTGGGAAGCCTTGGTCGCCACGCGGTGACTTGGAAACGGGTCCTGGAGCGCTCAACCGTGGTGCCCGCCCCAGCCGCCCGGCATGATGCCGCAGCGGCATGCACGTCCTGTTCCTCGCCCCCGACACCCACGTCTACAACCACGGCTTCCTCCGTGGCCTCAAGTCGCTGGGCGCCCGCATCTCGGCGGTCGGCCTCCAGCCCAAGGACCGCCTGTCGCCCGCCGTGCGCGGCCTGCTCGACGCCTACCGCCACTGCGACCGCCTGCTCGACGTCGAAGCCCTGCTGCGCGCCGCGCGCGAACTCGAACCGCCGAGCTTCGACCGCATCGAAACCATCGACGAGCCCCTGGTCGAGCCCGCCGCCGCCCTGCGCGAACGCCTCGGCGTGCCCGGCCTGTCGCTGCGCACCGCGCAACTGTGCCGCGACAAGGTGGCGATGAAGGAGTTTCTGCGCGGCCACGGGGTGCCGTGTGCGCAGTCGACCCGGGCCGAGAGCCCCGCCGACGCCCTCGCGTTCGCCGAACGCGAAGGCTACCCGCTGATCGCCAAACCCCTGGCCGGCTTCGGCTCCTTGCAGACCTTCCGCTGTGCGGACCGCAAACAGCTCGACCAAGCGCTCGAAGCCCTGAAGCCGCGGCCCGAACGCCCGGTGGCGATCGAGGAGTTCATCGAGGGCCACGAGGGCTTCTTCGACACCTTGTGCGACACGGCGGGCGTGCGCCACGAGTTCGCTGCGCACTACTTCCCGGGGTGCCTGGAGGCGAACCAGCAGCGCTGGATCTCGCCGCAGATCGCCGTGACCAACCGCCTGCAGCAGGAGAGTTACCAGGAACTGCGCGAGCTGGGCCGCAAGGTGGTCGATGCGCTCGGCATCCGCCAGGGCGCCACGCACATGGAGTGGTTCTTCGGCCCGAAGGGCCTGAAGTTCTCCGAGATCGGCGCCCGCCCCGCCGGCGAGAAGATCTGGGACATGTACCGGGTCGCCAACGAATTCGACGTCTACCGCGAGTGGGCGCTGGCGGTGTTCGGCAGAGTGGGCGAACAGGCGCCGAGCCGGCGCTACGCGGTCGGTTCGGTGCAGATCCGCCCGAGCAAAGACGGCGTGGTCACCGGCCACCGCGGTCTGGAGGCCGCGCTGCGCCGCGCCGGCCCGTTCGTCTATGAACACCATCTGCCGAAGGTCGGCGAGCCGACCCGCGGCCTGGACAAGGGCTGGCTGGTGAACACCTGGTTCCGCCTGCGCCACGAGGACTACGACCAGCTGCGCGAGCTGATGACGTTCCTCGGCGAGACGGTCAAAACCGACGCGCGCTGACGCGTTCGCAGGGCGCGCTTTGCCCCCGCGGTGCGCTCACTCGGCTTCGGCGGTTGCTCCCGCCGCCGCACTGCGGCCGAGGTTGGCGAGCTGCGCGATGCGTTCGGCCACACTGGCCCACAGCCGGGGGTCGGCTTGGCCGCGCAGCACCTGTACCGCGCCGGCGACGTAGCGCTGCGGCGGCAGGCCGTCGAGGGCGCGCTGCAACACCCAGCGCGCGGCGTGCTGGTCGCGCGCATAGTGGTCGAGCGCGCGGCAGGCCGTGCGCAGCGACTCGGTGTCGACCACCGCGGGCAGCGCGGCCAGCAACGCCGCTTCGTCGTGCCGGTTGCGCCGTTGCAGCAAGAACGGCAGATGGCTGCGCACCAGCGCGTCGATCACGGCGAGGCCGCGCGCGCGCTCCAGGGCCCGGTCGCCGCGCGAATTCACCAGCAGCGGCACCAGTGGGCGCAGCAGGCGGTTGCGCGGCCCGTCGCCGAGCGTGTCGTTGCAGGCGCGCACATAGGCAGCCAGCACCGGACAGGCACAGCTCGGCTCGTCGCTGTGCGGCTCGCCGGCGAGCCAGGCGACCATCTCCATGGCACACATGCCGTCGCCACGGGTCGGATGGGCGCCGCGGCGCAGGGGGAACTCTTCGATCAGGCGATCCATGCAGGAACCCGCGGCAGCGGGCGATTTCGGGTGCAGAAGAATAGCCCACGCCGGGATCGCGGCGGCCATGGGCCGTTCGGCGGAGGCGTCGTGCCGCCAGCCAGCCGATGGCAGCGGTGCGTGGCCGTTCAGCGTTCGGCCAGCAATTCTGCGGGCAGTGTGTCGACGGCCCCGGGCGGGGCGGGCAGGCCGCACTGCCTGGCCAGCCACAGCGCCCCGAGTCCGGGCGTCACCGCGACCTGGCAGCGGGCCCCCACGCGCGCACCGCCGCCGAACGCGAACGCCACCACTTCGCGGTCGTACGGGTGGGGCGAACCATGGGAAGCCGGCGTGGTGCCATCGAGCCAGTACGGCTTCAGCACCAGCTGCACGTCGCCCGCGCGCCCGGGAAAGTAGGCGAGCTGCAGGCTGCGCTGCAGCGGCTCCGGCAAGGTGCCGGGCTCGAACAGATCCAGCGTGGCGCAGGTGGTCTGCATGCCGCGCACGCGCAGCGCCGCCGCCGCCGCCAGCCGCGCCGCGGCACGCAACACCTGGGCATTCGGTTCGGCCTTCTGCAGCAGGAGCTCGTGGTCGAGGAACAGCGCGAAGTCGCCGGCGAACGGCACGTAGCGCTTGCCTTCGGGCGGCGGGCCGAACTGCCGGCCCAACGCCTGTTCGGCCGCCGCGCGCGCCGCCGTCTGCAGCGCGCCGCGGCCGGCGTCGACACCGGCGGCGCGGCTCGCTTCGGGCACCGGCACGATGCCGTGGTCGGCGGTCAAGAACAGCGCATAGCGGCCCACGCCGACCTTCTGGTCGAGGGTGGCGAGCAGCGCCGCGAGATCGCGGTCGAGGCGCAGCAGCGCATCACGCGCTTCGACCGAGTCCGGCCCGAACGCATGGCCGACGGCGTCGGTGGACGAGAACGACACACACAGCAGGTCCGGGGTTGCGTCGGCCCCGAGTTGCAACGCGTCGAGGCAAGCCTCGGCTGCCTGCCGCACCAGGGTGTTGCCGAACGGCGACGCGTAGACCTGGGTGAAGAACTCTTTGCCCGGCGCCGCGATGCCGCCGGTCAGCGGCTGCGGCAGCGTGCGCGACTTGCCGTCGCTCGCGTGCGGCGTCTCGAACGGGCGGTCGTCGACCAGCCCGGCGTAGGCGGACTCGGGGCCCAGGCGCTGCCACACCGTGCCGAACAGCGCATCGATCGGCCGCCGCTGGTTCCACGCGGCGACCCACTCCGGCACCGCCTTGGCCCAGCGTGTGTTGGTCACCAGGTTGCCGGTCTTGGTCTCGATCCACACCACGCAGTCGGCGCTGCCGCCGGCCATCAGGATGGCGCTGCGGTCCTTCCACGACACACTGGCGACTTTGGCCCCGGGCCAATGGGCCTTCAGCCCATCGCCGAGCGTCGGCAACACCATGCGCCCGGGTCCGCGGTCTTGGCCCTCGGGCAGTTCGGGCAGTGCTGGCACCGACTCTTCGACGCAATACAGCTCGCGCTGGTCTTGGACCGACCACCAATTGTTGCGCACGATGCCGTGGTGCGCAGCGGGTGCGCCGGTGCCGATCGTGGCGTGGCCTGGGCCGGTTTCGGTGCAGGCGTGCTGGTAGGCGCAGTTCGTGAACTGCACACCACCGGCGCAGAGCCGCGCGAAGCCGCCATCGGCCGGCAAGTGCGGCAGGGCCCGGTCGAACACCCAGGCGGCGAGCTGGTCCACGGCGCACAGCACCAGAAGGCGCGGCGGCGCGGCGGGAGCCGCGGGCCCCTGGGCGAGCAGCGCGGCGCAACAGGACGAACCGAACAGCAGGGCGTGCAGCTTCATGCGCCGAATACTGTGGCCACGCGCTCGAGCGTTCGCCACGGCAACAGCCCCAAATGGTAGAGCGCGAATTCCCCCACCCCGCGGGCCCGTGCCAGTTCGCGAACCTGCACCAGATCTGCTTCGCCGGCGAACTGCGGCGCTTTCGGCCACAGCGACAGCCGCAGCGACCGGCCGGGCACCGGGGCTTTGGCCACACCGTCGAGCAGGCCCTGGATCGCCAGCGGATTCTCGCCATAGGCGGTCACCACGTGCTGCACCGCCGGCACCAAGGCCGCTTGCTCCTGCGGCAACTGGCTGCCGGTGAACCACGGGTCGGGATGCACCTGCAGCGCCAGGGCCGGTCCACCGCGCAGCACCTGGGCCAGCCGCGCGCCGAACTCCGCCAGCACCGCCTTGCGCACCGAACGCAACGGCAACAGCCCCGCCGCGAAGCGTTCGGGCAGCACCACGGCCGGCTCCAGCGCACAGGCTTGTTCGAGACCGAGGGCCAACGCCTCCCGGGCGAGCTGCCGCAAGGCCTCCGGATCGTGCCCCGCCGCCGCCAACGCCTGCCGGCACGCCGCGCAGAAGCACGCCGACAGCGCATAGTCGAGCAGACCGCGCGGCGCGAAGCTGCTCTTGTCGTGGTGGCTCGAATGCCGGTAACCCATCCAGCCGAGCGCCTCGGCCTCGATCGCCCCGAGCCCCGCGTGCCCGGCCAGGTCCGCGGCCATCGCCAGCAGGTACTGCTGCACCTCGGGCTGCGCCGGGCACAGGGCATAGGGATAGCGGTCGCCCGCGGCGTTCTCGACCGCGCAGTCGCGGTGCAGTTCGCCCAGGCGCGAATTGTGGTTGCCGACCCACCACGCGCGCACCCGCAGGCCCACGCGCTCGGCCGCAGCGCCCAGCCGTTCGAGCGGCGACGGCCCTGCCGTTGGCACGGCCGTCGACGGCTGCGGCTGCAACCGCCCGTAGTGCGCTGCCGGCCGGTAGTGCACGCAGCCGTCCTCGAGAAAGCGCACGCGGCCCGCGGGATGCCAGGGCATCAACCACCGCCCGTCGTGGTAGGCGACCGCGAGCACCAGTTCGCGCACGCCGAGGTCGACGAGGCGTTGCAGGCCTCCGGCCCGTTCCAGCGCCTCGCAATCGAAAGGATGCAGGTAGAGGGCGAAGCCCATGCCGCCACACTATCGAACCGGCCGGGCCGGCTCGAACTGTTCTGCACTCCGGCGTTCCGTACGATCCACGCCATGCCGGCCTTCGCGCGTTCCACTGCCTCCCGCATCGCCCTGCAACACGCCTGGCCCTTGGCGTTCGGGCTCGCCTTGGCCGGCTGCCGCAGCCCGGAGGCGGCACAACCCACCCTGCCAACCTCCCCCGAAGTGCGCACCGCCGCGGGCACCCTGGCGGCGACGCTCGAAGGCATGGCCTACGATCCGGCGCAGCACGACGCCACCTGCAAGGTCTACCACCACGTCTACGCGCCCGACGGGCGGCTCTTGACCAAAGGGCTCGGCGGCGAGTTCCCCCACCACCGCGGGCTGTTCGTCGGCTGGAACCAGCTCACCTGTGGTGGGGCGACGTTCGATTTCTGGCACTGCCGCAAAGGGGAATCGCTGCGCTTCCAGGGTTTCCGCAGCGCCAGCGAACTGGGCATGCCCGAAGACCATGGCTGGCAGGTGGCCGCGGTGTCCTGGTGCCGCGGCGATGGCACCGCACTGCTCGACGAACGGCGCGCCACGCGGGCAGTCGACCTCGGCGATGGCGTGGTGGCGCTGCAGGTGCACTGTGTGCTGTCCGCGCTCGGCGACCCGGTGGCACTGCGCGGGGACCCGCAACACAGCGGGCATCAGTTCCGGGCGCTGCAGGACTTCGCCCCGGCAGCGGCCGCGAAGGTGCGGTACCTGCGGCCGGCCGGAGCCGTGGCGCAAGCCGACGATGTGTGGACGGAGTGTGATTGGCTCGCGGCGGTGCTGCCGCTGGCGACCGGGCCGGTGACCGTGGTGCGGGTGGAAGGCGCTGGCAATCCAACACCGCAGCGCGGGTCGACGCGCGGCTATGGGCGGTTCGGGGCGACCTTCGCGGCGACCGTGGTGCCGGGCGCGCCATTGCGGCTGTCGTGGGTGTATGTGGTGGCGAACGGCGAGCGGACCGCGGCTTGGTGTGCCGAGGTCGCGGGCCGGCTGCGCGGCTGAGCAGATGGGGTGGTTGCACCGCATCCGCCCCCACACCCAGCAGTTCGGCAGCGCCCCCACCGAGCACGGTGGGCGAACGGCTCACCAGCGGTCGGCGTCCCGGTAGCGTTCGATCAACTTGCGCTCGCCGTCCTTGCCACCTTCGGCATTGCCGTGCTCCATGCCGACCACGCCGCGGAAGCCCTTGCCGTGCAGGTGCCGGAAGATGTTGCGGAAGTTGACCTCCCCGGTGCCCGGTTCGTTGCGTCCCGGATTGTCGCCCACTTGGTAGTAAGCGATCTCCGACCAAGCGCGGTCGAGGTTGGGGAGCAGATTGCCTTCGGTGATCTGCTGGTGGTAGAGGTCGTCGAGGATCTTGCAGTGCGGACTGCCGACGGCGCGGCAGATGGCGAACGCCTGACCGATCCTGGTCAAGAACAGGTTGGGGTGGTCGCGGAAGTTCAGCGGCTCGAGCACCATCACCAGGTCGCTCTTGGCGCGTTCCAGCACGTCGCAGCAGCGCTTGAGCAGTTCGACCACGTTGGCCGTCTGGAAGTCGGCGTCCTGGCGGCGGTCGAAGGAGCCGGGCACCACCGTGCACCAGCGGGCGTTGACCCGCTTGCCGACTTCGACGGCGGCGGCGATGTCGGCGAGCACGCGGTCGGCATGGTCCTTCTGGCCCGAGGCGAACGTCGGTTTGCCGAAGTCGGCGTGGGCGACGAACACGCCCATGGTCATGCCGAGCGCGGCCATTTTCTTGCCCAGCCGTTCCTGGGTCGCAGGGTCGCGGCCCGGCATGCCGTTGTCTTCCCAGGCCCGGAACCCTTCGTCGGCGGCGAACTGCAGCTGGTCGTCGAGTTCTTTGGCGTGGTTGCCGAACATGCCGAAGTGCGGCGCGTACAGCATCTGGAACGGCTCGCCGCGGCGCAGCTGCGTGGCCGTGGTGGCGGCCAGGGTGGGCGCGGCGGCGGCGAAGCCGGTGGCGGTGAGGAAGGTGCGGCGGTCGATGCTCATGGGGGCCGTGGTGGCGAGATTGCTCGCGTGGGACGAAGTGGCTCGCGAGCGTAAGCCTCTCCACCACCAGCGGCCACCGGCAAGCGGAACCACCGCGGCTCGGTGCCGTATGCCGCATTCGGGCGTTGCCGAGGTCTAGCGCCCCTGCCAGGGGCAGGCCTCGGACTGGCCCTGGGACCAGGGGTTGCCAGGCAGGGGTCGCTGCAGTACCGTTCCGGTTGCAGCCCGAGGGTTTGGCTGCATGCGGAGTTGGTGTTGCGCTGGTTTCTGTCCGACGTTGGTCCCCCGCTGTGAGCCGGGACTTCCCCTGTAACCAATCAGCCCCGAGGTTCGCGATGGTTCGCCCTCTCCTCTCCTCTCCTCTCCTCTCCTCTCCTCTCCTCTCCTCTCCTCTCCTCTCCTCTCCTGCCTGTTGGTAGCGGTGGCTGCGAGCAGCGGCGCGGCCTTGCGTGGACAGGTTCCTGCGCCGCCCGCCGGAACACTGCTGCTGGGTAGCTGGCTGCCTCCGTTCCAGCATCCGGTGCACGGTTGCAACCCGAACAGCCCTCTGCCGCAGCCGACGGGTTTCAATGCGGTGCACGCGAGCCTGATCCCGGTGGATCCACGGCGTCCGAGCAATCCCTGGGGCGGCAAAGTGCTGGTGTGGGACGAATCGCACTACGCAAGCTGCGGTGCCGTCGGCGGGGACTTCCACCAGCGCTGGGCGATCGTGGATCCGGATGCGGGGACGGTGCAGACCTACACCTGGGTCATCCCGGCCAGCGAAGCGCCGGCAGCCTGGAATCCCAACCTGAACGGGCCGACCGGCAACCAGGGCCTGTTCTGTTCGGGGCACTGTTGGTTGCGCGATGGCAAGCTCTTGGTCGTCGGCGGCAACGACTGGAGTGGGCCCGCGTATGTCGGCAGCCAGCTCGTGACCGTGTTCGATCCTTGGGCTGGCTCCCCGGCCACGGCGTGGTCGGTGGTTAAGGACGCCAACCAGAATCCACTCCGAATCCAGCGCCGTCGCTGGTACCCCACCGTGATGCGGTTGGCCGATGCCCAAGACACAGTGTGTGTCTTCGGCGGCGTTGAGACCTGGAACTTCACCACCAATACCGTGAACCAGGCTGAGTATGCACACCGAACTTACGAAGCCTTCCAGACCAATGTGGCGCCCCCGGTCGGCCCATGGTCGGTAGACCGGCGCACCGGGATCACCATCAACGGCACCCAGCAGCTCGGCCTGTTCGGCGGCCCAGGCCTTGCGACGTCGACCGACGAGCTTTTCTACTACCCCCGCTTCCACCTGCTGTCCAGGCAAGCCCTGCAGAGTGCCTCTGCCAATGGCATCGCGTGGATGGGCGGCATGGTGACGGAATCGTGTTGGGTGGAACACGTGACGCAGCCCATGGTGTGGCCGGCACCACGGCCGATCCTGCCGAACGGCCACAGTCTGCTCGAAGAATCGGCGAGCATCGTCTTCCCGAACGTCTCCCCGCTGCACGAAGACCTGATCGTGCAAATGGGTGGGGAAGAGGGGTTCGCCCACCAGGGCGGAATCACCAACCGCGTCTGGCTCTTGCCCGCGCGCAACCCATTGCCGGTGTGGACCAACCTCGCCGCACTCGATCTGCTCTACGCACGCAAGTTCCACAAGGCCGTATTGCTGCCCGATACCGCGGTGCTCCTGGTCGGCGGCGGCCAGAATCCCATGCACGGCGGTGCGGGTCTCGAGGTTTTCTGGCCCGAGGTCTTCCTGCAGGGGCAATGGCGCTACTGCGCCAAGGAACAAGTCACCGCGCAGGATCCGACCCAGCCGGTGGGCTCCCCGCGCACCTACCACTCGTGCGCGCTGCTGCTGCCTTCCGGCAATGTGCTTAGCTGCGGCGGCAATACCCGGATCGTCGATTACCACGTGTTCCGCCCCCACTACTTCGATGGTGCCCACAAGCGTCCAGAATGGACCGTGGCTGCCCCGCCACCGACCACCATCGCCTACGGGCAGCCATTCCAGTTTGGTTTCACCCTGCCGTTCGGGCTGACCTTGGACAAGGTGGTGCTGACGACCCCTGGCTCGAGCACCCACGCGCAGGACCCGGGCCAGCGCTGCATCCAGTTGCCCTTCACGGTATCCGATTCGGGAGCGCACGCCACGGCGACGGCGCCAGCCAGCGCCAGCCATGCGATTCCTGGCTGCTACATGCTCTGGTTGGTTTCCAGCGCCGGAGTCCCGTCCGTGGCGCAATGGGTGTTCCTGCAATGATCCGCACTTCCTGCATGTGGTGGTTCCTGGCGTTCGCCGCCGGCCCGCCGTGCATTGGCCAGCATCTGCAATGGACGCAGACCGGATGGCCCCGGCTCGGCGGGGGGCTCGTGTTGGTCGCCGACCAAGATGGCGATGGGCTGGAAGATCTCGCGACGAGCGTGCGGGTTCCCGACAACTCGACGAGCGACGGACGGCCCGAGATCTGGTTTCTGTCGTCGCGCGACGGCAGCTTCTTGCCGCTGCGCATGTCGCCTGGAGTTGGTGACGTGTTCAACGCAGTCACGCAGGCAGGCGACTTCAATGGGGATGGCAAGCGAGATTTTCTCTTGCACGGTGCGATGCAAGGGCAGAATGGGATCCACGCCGTCTGCGGTCGCACGTTGACTCGCTTGTTCCGCTTGACTCCACTGCCTGGCGTCAGTTGGGGCTATGGAGTGGTGTCCGACTTGGACCTAGATGGTGACGGGCGGTCGGACATCGCTCTGACAGTGCCTGGCCTGACCGAAGTCCATACCTTCGACCACCTGGGGCAGCTGCGCTACATCACCCGTAGCCCGACCCCGAGCATCGCCTGGGGGCCTGCCATCCATCGCTTCGCCGACCTCGACGGCGATGGCTGCGACGATCTGGTGGTTGGCGTCGGGGAACCAACCACGGCAGGGGGTGCGGTCGTGCTGAGCGGCCGCACCGGCGCCGCACTCGTGAGTGTGGTCGGCCCGATCCCCGGCGACTACCTGGGCGTGGGAGTCGCCTGCTGTGGCGACCTGGACGGAGACGGCCTCCCCGACATCGCGGCCGGCGGCGGATCGCTTGGCTCTCCTGGCTCAGTCCAGGTGTTCAGCAGCGCGACCGGGCAGCGACTCCGAGCCTGGTACTCTGGCTACTATGGGGACCTGTTCGGATGGAACATTCTCGCCACGGTGGATCTTGATCAGGATGGGATTCCCGATGTGATTGCTTCGAACCCGGGAGAGCCGATCTTGCCGAGCAATCCAAACATCCAGTCGACCCTGAGTGTTTTCAGCGGCCGCGATGGCAGCACGTTGCTCCGCTTCGCGGACCCAAGTGGTCCTTCGAGCAATGCCGGATTCTTCACACTGTGCCCAGTTCCTCCTGCTGCCGGCTCGGTGCTGCCGCGCTTTGCGGTCACCGGATGGCGTTATGGCTACGACCCGAGCACGCCGCCGTTCCACCGCGGCCGGATCTGGATGTTCGAAGCTGGCCCAGCGGGCACCAGCACGCTGGCCGGCGCATGCAAAGGCACCCTTGCAGCCGCACCGCGTATCGGCCTGCGTTCGTTGTCGTCGACCACCAGCCGGGTGACGCTGTCGCAGGCTCCCCCCGGGATGCTGGCGCTCCTGGTGCTCGGTCTCTCGCCCGCTGCGACACCGTTGTCGCTCGACCCGTTCGGTTTCCGCAGCTGCCTGCTACACCCCAGCATCGACGTGACCGGAGTGCTGCCCACCGGCACGGCCGGACTCAGTGCGGGATATGCCCACCACGACTTCGCCCGTGGCACCACCACGGCCGGGAGTGGTCTGGCCGTGTACGGCCAATGGCTCGTGCTCGGGAACGACGCCGCCTGGCCGGGTGGTTCGACGGCTGCTTTGCGGTGGCACTTGCAGTGAAGTCGCAGCTCGCGTCTCGGCAGTCGCAGCCGTCTACAGCTACCATGCCAAGGATGTCGATCGCGAACACTCTCGCCGGCTCTCTCTTCGCGCTGGCTGCCGCCACCGCCACCGCACAGACAGCCACCACCGCCGCCATCACCCAGACCGTCCAGCTCGCGGTCTCGGGTTTCCCGACGGTCACCCAGGCAACCGGGCCGCTGCCGAACGCGACCACCCTGATCGCCAATGGCGGCAACACCAGCTCCTCGCAGGTGCGCATCACGCCCTTCCAGCCCCTCGCCCCGCTCGGCTCGGTCGGCTGGGAAGTGATCACCGACCTGCGGGCCGTCACCGCGGTTGGCGCCACCGCCGCTACCGCCAGCGTCACCGGCCGCCTCGAGTTCGTGTTCTTCGCCCAAGCACCGCGCAGCGGCGTGCTCCGCCTCCTGCCCGCGACCTGGGCCGGCAGCACCTCGCCAGCCTCCGGCTCGGTCACCCTGGACCTCGGCTGCGACGGCACGCCGGAGTACGCAGCCGACACCGCCACCTACACCGAACTGCCGCTGGTGGTGGACACCACCGGCGCACGGATCTGCCTCGACCTCAACCTCTCGATCCTGGTGCCGCCGATGGCTGGCAGCAACGTGGTCGGCGGCGCGTTCCGCAACTGGCAGATCGAGTTCGTGCCCGATGTGTATGGCGTCGAACCCTACGCCGT
>JAEUHP010000166.1 GCA_016795295.1 Planctomycetota bacterium
CAGTGCCTCGAGGCGTGGCTGGCACGGGTGTCACGGCGGGAAGTCGCGAAGTGGCAGCGATCGCAGCGGCGCTCGCTGCCTTTGTGCCCAGATGGCGACGATCTTGAGGTGGCGAGCAGGGATGGAAGTCCGGTGGAGATCCCTTGGGCTGTTCTCCTGGAGCGCGCCAGTGCTGCCCTGCCGGCCGTGATGGGAGGGTGGTTCACGGATCTGTTGAGTGGCAAGGAGGATGTCGAGGTCGCGTTGCGCAATGGAGTGAGCGAGGTTGCGGTGCGCAAGCGGTGGTCACGGTTGCGAGATCTGCTTGGGGACAGGGGGATTCTGGCGAGAATCTTGGACATCTCAGTCACAATCGAGGCTCTGCGGGATCTTGCTGGTAGTGACGGCCCTGCAGGGCCGCACCAAATTTCCTCGGGCCTGTCCCTCAGTCCCTCAGTCCCTCAAGTAAGCAGCCGGCTTCGGCTGCCATGGAGAATCCCTCATGAACTTCCTGGCTACTATCGGCGTCCTGGCTTTTGTGTCCTTCCCGTCCCCTGGCATGCTGGTGCCAACGGCTGGCCAATCCGACATCAAAGCGGAGTGGGGTGTGAGCTTGGATTCGGGCACTCCACACGCCCCTCATGAGGGTTTCCCCGCTGGCACCTCTCGCCTTCTGGACAACGATGACGATGGTGGGGTTGCCTTGTGCAAAAACGTCAGGTCTCCTTTGGGGGGCAACTTCTGGCTCACGAGTTGCGCCGCAGCCACCTGCACTGGTGGGAGTTTGTGTCTGCCAAAAGAGTGGACCTCCGATGGGGGAACATGCAGTTGCCAGTAGTCTGATGGTGGGGCTCCAGTGCCAGGGTCCTTTTGGTCCAATCGCAACCCACACCTGAACTTCCAACCGCAGACGTCCGTCCATGAGGGGCCTCGTTGTCCTTGGGTTGCTGGTGGTCCTTGGGGTTCTCGTTTGGGCTCTGAAGACAATCGACCCAGTTCCGGGTCTGGGAAGGGAGCGCACCATCAGCAAGGGGCTGGTCGCGGATAGTGCGGAAGGCTCGGGCGCAGTCGCGGGGCGTGTCGCAGTTCACCCTTCCGCCTCCGCCCCCGTAGCCATTCCGGATGATGGCACTGCCCCGACTCCCGTCGAACCCCAGCGGACTGGGGCAGAGAACTCGGTCGTGGTGTCAGGCCATTGCCTCGACATCGATGGCAGCCCGATGGCCGGGGCATCGATCTACGCCTTCGCCCCTCACTCCGGGAAGGCTGTTCAGGCCTTGGTAGGGAAGGATGGCTCGTTCCAGTTCGTCATCCCCTCTGGTATCGCACAAGGAGACTACGTCCAAGCCTCCGTCGACGAAGGCCGGACCACGGTGTTCTCCGGCCTCATCCGATGTGCGCGCGGAATCGTGATCCTGGTCGAGTCTTCGCGGCACGACAACTGGAGGATCGAGGGCGACATGGTGGTCACTGGTGCCGACATCAAAGCCTGGTCGGTCTTGGTCTATTCAGGCGCCCGGAATTCGCGCCTCTTGGCCGCCTCCGACCTCAGAAACCCCTGGCGCGACCGAGTGGCAAGAGTCAGCGCTCTCTTCCTGCTACCACAATACAGGAAGTATGAGGGGGAAGTTGTTTTCTGCATTGCCGATCGCGCCAGTGGTTACGGCGTGGTGTTCACCAAGCGCTACGCGAGCATCCCCGCCCTTCGTGAGGCTTTGTCGCTGGGGATGACGTGCCATGTGCGAGAACAATCGATGCACGTGGCGTCGGCGCCGGACGGAACTCCGATCGAGGAACTGAAGTGGTCTTCTGTGGACCAGCAGCCACCGCGAGGTGGGGGTGCGGCGGTGGATGAAGGGACTGCACGGGTGGTGGCTGCGGATGGGGACTACTACGTCCAAGGCCTAGGCAAGGACGCCAGCGGTTCCGAGCGGGTCGTGGCCGGGTACTGCGCCAGATTCAACGAGTGCACCAAGATCCAATGGGCGGTGGATGCCTCCGGCACCGAGAAGCTGCGGATCCGCTGTCGCGACCCGATGGGCGCCGAAATCCACATCGACAGCGTGGTGCTGCGGCGTATGGATGTCTGGGGCCAGACGCATTTCGTGGACATTGTCGAGCCGAAGCATGGGGCCCAGGGGGCGCTCGTCGACGGACTGGCTCCGGGCAACTACTCCGTTCAGGCCGTTACGCGCGTGGGCAATTCCGCCATGGTCTCCTGCTCGCTCCCTGCGCGCGAAGTTCTCGATCTGGTCGTAGCGGCGGATCGGCAGGCCGGCACTCTGAAGATCGAGGTGACCGCCGAAGTGCCGGAGTTGCTGGATTGTCTCTCCTCCGCCACGGTGTTCTTCCGCAGGCGCGGGGAACTGAGCTGGTCGACGCGCGAGATCGCGAATGGGATCTGGACGATCGAAAACTGGGAGCCGGGGGAGTTCGATGTCGCGGTGCAATGCGGAGAATGGCGTGGCACTTGCGCCGTCACGGGAGCAGGCGCCCACCAGGTGGCGCAGGTCCGTCTGGACGCGCTGGTGCGAACGCCTGGCCGGATCACCGGCGGGGCAGTGGCGGCGGGGGGCGAGTGGGAGGTCGCCGTGAGCGGGGCGCCCCCGAGCCCGTGGGCGCAGTGCAGGACGGTCCGTGGCGCGTTCGAGTTGTGGATTCCTGCCGGCCGGCGAGTGGTGGTGGTGGTGCGGGATCGCAACGGGATGGTCAAGGACACGCGCCCGTGCGTGGCGGGAGATCTGCTCGACATTGCGCTCGCCGACTAGCCGGGTTGACACATTCGTGCGCCCGGCAACTCAAGCGACCCGTTGTTCCGAGCGGACCGCGCGTGCCATGATCCCACCATGCGCCGTTCGTTCGCCTTGCTGCTCCTGGCCCTCGCCACCGGCACCGCCGCCTGCGGCTCCCCGGCCCGCGCCGGCGAAACCAGTGACGGCACCCTGACCCTCGAACTCGGCGGCGACGCCGGTTCCTTGCGCGAAGCCCTGCTCGCCGTCGGCATCGAACCCGCACCGCCGCAACGCCTGCGCTCGGAGCCACCGGCCGAGCCCGCGCCCGTTGCCGAGTCGCCCCCCGAGCCCGTGGCCCCCGCGGACACCCCGCCCCCCGAGCCCGCCCCCGAGCCCGAGTTCCGCACCGTCACCCTGCGCGAGAAACAGACCCTGATCCACCTCGCCAAGGAAGTGCTCGGCAACGGCAACCGCTACCGCGACCTCCTCGAGTGGAACCACTGGACCGAAGCCGATGCCCGCCGCCTGCCGGCCGGCACCCAGGTGCGCGTGCGCGTCGAACCGAAGGCGCCCGCCAAACTCGGCGCCAAGCGCGGCAAATGACCGCGGCCGACGCCGATGCCAGCTGCTCCGTGCGCCCGATCGGCGTCCTGCGCACCGCCCAGCAACTGCACCACGACGCGCCGCGCCAGAGTGGCCTCGGCCGCGGCGCCAGCGGTTGCATCGAGATCCGCCAGGGTCTGCAGAACCACCTCGCCGACCTCGCGGGCTTCAGCCACCTGTGGGTGTTGTTCTGGTGCCATCTCGCCCGCGGCAGCAAAGCCAAGGTGGTGCCGCCTCGCGATCGCGTGCCGCGCGGCGTGTTCGCCACGCGCGCACCGCAGCGGCCGAACCCGATCGGCCTGTCGTGCGTGCGGTTGCTCGGCATCGAGAAACGCAAGCTGCACATCGCCGACCACGACTTGCTCGACGGCACGCCGGTGCTCGACCTGAAGCCGTATCTGCCGTACTGCGACAGTGTGCCCGACGCGGCGATCGGCTACGTCGCGGCGCTGCCGGACCTGGCGGCCGACCACCGCGCGTGGTGGCGCGAGAAGGCTGCCGAGCCGCCGAAGCGCTACCGCAGGCGGCCACCGCCAGGCGAGGCACCAGCGCCCGGCGGCGGGCGAACGTGACCAAGGTCTGACGACGCGCCAGATCGGCAGCCCAGATCGGTGGCGCCGCTCGGCTCAGCTGGTTGCGCCCGGCTCCGCGTCTTCCCGGCTGGCCTCGACCATGCGTGGCCAGGCCGCTTCGAACAGTGCCCGGTAGACCTTCGGTCGCTGGTCGCGCGCCACTGGCAGGATGCGCCGCACGGTGCGCGCCTTGCGCAGTTCGATCGGCGCCAGGATCACGCCGGCCGCGCCAGCTCCAGCGGCCAACACCTCGCCAGTGGGATCGACGATGCGGCTGTCGCCGGGGAACGCCATCGGCTCGCCGTTGCGCTGCGACGGTTCTTGCCCGGTGCGGTTGCAGCCGAGCACGAACATCTGGTCTTCGATGGCTCGCGCGCGCAGCAGCGTGCGCCAGTGCTGTGCACGCGCTTCGGGCCATTGCCCTGGCACCGTGAGGATCTCGACACCGCAGTGGAAGTAGTAGCGCGCGAGTTCGGGGAAGCGCAGGTCGTAGCAGACCAGGACCCCGAGGCGCCCGCAGCTGGTGTCGACCACCAGGGGCTGGTCCCCGGGCGACAGGCGCCGGTCTTCGAGGTTGGGCGAGAACAGGTGCAGCTTGCGGTAGGCGCCGAGCCAGCGCCCATGGTCGTAGATCTGGACGGTGTTGTGCAGATGGTCGCCGCTGGCTTCGACGTTGCTGCCGATCACGCACAGGCCGTGCTGTGCCGAGAGCTCCCGCACTTCGCGTTCGGCCGCGGCGGCTTCGGCCAGCGTGGCTGCGTCGTACTCGGCCAGGAACGAGGTGGCCCACAGTTCGGGCAGCACCACCAGGGTGGCGCCCGCCGCGATGGCCTCGGTGATGCCGTCGCGGACTGCGGTGAGATTCGCCGCGACATCGCCCTGGCGCACGTCGAACTGCACGCAGGCGGCGACGAAGTCTTCCGGCTCGGTCGCGCTGCCGTCGTCGAGGGCTGGGGTGGGCACCCACCCACGATAACCCACTGCTGCGGCAAGGCAATCGGCCGGCTGGCCGATGCGGCGCCGGATCGGCGCTGCGCCAGGCCGCCTGCGGCGGCCGGCATGGCCCGGAGTGGCCCCGGGCCGGTCCTTCAGCCCTGGAACAGCATGCCGTCGTTCGGCGAGTCGGGCGTGCGCTTGGGCCGCGGGGCGGCGTTGGTGCGCGTCTCGACGATCAGTTGGTCGCTCGGCTTGAAGATGATCGTTTCCTTGTTGGCGACGTCGATGCTGGCCCCGGTCAGCGGGTGCTTGTAGGCGCGGCCCTTGCGGATGCGCCGTTCGAACGTGCCGAAACCCTTGACCGCCACCTTGCCGCGGCCGCGCAGCAGGTCGCTGATCGAATCCAACACCGCATCGAGCACGCGGGCGGCGGTGCGCCGCGGCACATTGAGTTCGAGGGCCACCTGGTCGGCCAGGATGCCCTTGTTGGCCTGCCGGCCGAGGGCGTCGTCCTGATCGTGGTTGTCCTGGACCTGATCCACGCGGTGGTTCGCGTCCTGCTTCGTCATTCGGGTCATCACTGCAAATTCCCCTTTCCCGTTGGCTCCCTGGGGCAGGTGCCTGACCTGCCGGTTGTGTGGTGGTCGTCCCGTCAGCTGCGGACCGCTGCTGGCGCCGCCGGTCGCGTGTTGGGCAAGTAGCGTTCGAGCCCTGCGACCAGCTTCGACAGATAGCGCGCCGCCACGCTGCCCGGGAAGACTTCGCTGAACGGCGCGCGCTTCAACACGGCGCCCTCAACGGAGCTATCTTCCGGCAGGAGTCCGAGCCAGTTGAGGTCGAAGCCCAAAAAGCGCTCGGTGCAGCCCTTGAGCTTCAAGAACACCTGTTCCGCCTCCTCGGGCGAACGGACGCGATTGACCACACAGTGGATCGGCTTCTGGTAGCCGTCCTGCACCACGACCTTGACGATGCCGTAGGCGTCGGCGATCGCGGCGAAGTTGCTGGTGGTGACCAGGATGGTGTGGTCGGCGAGGGTCACGAAGTCGGTGACGCCCTTGGACACGCCGGCGCCGGTGTCGAGCAGGATCACGTCGCAGAAGGGCGACAGCTCCTCGATCGCCACACAGATGCGGGCGCGGCCGTTGTCGTCCAGGTTGGCCATCTCCTTGACGCCGCTGCCGCCGCTGATGAACTTCACCTTGCACGGGCCATTCTCGATGATCTCGGCCAGTTCGGCCTTGCCGTCGATGTAGTCCGACAGGGTCTTCTGCGGCTTGATGCCCGCCAGGATGTGCGCGTTGGCCAGCCCGAGATCCGTGTCGACGATGATCGTGCGGTGGCCGCGGCGACTGAACTCGCAGGCCAGGTTCACCGACAGCGAGGTCTTGCCGACGCCGCCCTTGCCCGAGGTGACGGCGAAGATGGTGGCGCGCTTGGCGGTCCGTTCCGGCGTTCGATTCTGTTCCATGGGACGCGACGCGGTGGGGTGACCACCGCTCGGCCGGACATCGGCTGTCGCGGCCTGCCAGCTTGCGTCCAACTGCGGGACGAAGTGTGTGGTGGTGCTGCACAGTGGCGAGCGTCCAGCCGATCCAGGAACTGCGCAGGGCACGTGCCGTGCGCCTGGCTCCGCTGGACCTCTCTGCCGATGGCATCGCCACTCCGATCTGCATCCCATCGCCGCCGCGACCGTGTGCCGCCGAGTGGGGCGATGTTGCGGGTGTTGTTGGCGGCGCCGCTCGGCATCCTGTTCGCCGTGGTCGGTCTGCTGGCCTGGGGCGGCTCGCGCTGGCTCGCCGCCGCCGCGGCTGGCCAGGACGTCGTCGAGCCCGATCGTGCCTGGCCGTGGTTGCTCGGCGGTCTGTGTGGGCTGGGCGTGGCGATCGTGTTGATCCAAGGTCTGCGCCTGGCCCACCGCGTGGCCGGGCCCGAGCATCGCCTGTGCCTGGCGCTGCGGCGCATCCGTTCGGGGGATCTCGACTTCCGGGTGCAGTTGCGCTCGGGGGACCTGCTGACCGAGCTGGCGGCGGAGTGCAATGCCCTGCTCGACTGGCTGGGGCACAACCCGCCGGGCGGCAGTTGCGCCAGCCAGGACGTCGTCGGGCTGCTGCCGCTGCCGGCGCAGGAGTCGCTGCCCGAGCACGGTGAGCCGGTGGGCGTCGGCGAAGGAGCACAGCCGTGATGCACGTGGGTGGCTTGGTGGTGGAGCGGTGGGCGGCGGTCGCGGTGGTGCTCTCCGCCGCAGCGGCGGTGTGCTGGTTGGAACACGGGATCGCGGCTTTGGACGCCGAACTGGCGCGCCGCGCCAGTGTCCAGGAGGGACTGCGGTCGCTGGCCGACTGCGCGCGCCATCGCTCCGCCCGGGTGCCCAACCGCCGCCCGCTGCCGCTGCAACTCGCCGGGCACCGGTTCACCTGGAACGACTCCGAGCTCGGCAGCAGCATTGCCCCGAGCTCGGCCGTGGAGCACCCGTGAGTCGCATGCACCCTTGGTGGCGCAAGTGCCCGGATGCGGCGCTCCTGGTGGCGGCGGCCGCGACCTTGGTGCTCGGCGCCTACGGTGCGGGCCGCGTCACCGCGGCGCTGCGCCATGCCGCGCAGCAGAGCGAAGTCGAAGCGGAACTGGTGGCGCGCTTGGCGGCCGAGGCCGCGGCGCTGCAGCTGGCCGAAGGTGGGGCTTTGGCGCCTGCCGAACGCACCTTCGGCGCGTGCCGGGTCACGGCCCGGGCCACGGCGGCGGCGTGGCAGTTCGAGGTGGCGAACGGTGGCCGCTCGTTCGTCTACACCGCGGAACGGCTGCCCGGTGGCGCGCCGCCGTGGTTCGCCGGGGGGTGCCAACTGGGGCGCACCCAGGTCGCCGCCTTTCGGCTACAGGACGACGTGGCGAAGCTGCAGCCGGATGCGGAGCAGCTCGCCGGCGCACTGCCGGCCGCGGCCTCGCCGATGTTCCGCCGCGATGGCGCGGTGGCCCTGGCGCGGCTCGCGGCGGGGACCGAAGCCGACGACTACGTGGTGGATCCCCGCCAGGTGCAGTTCGAGCTGCCGCAGAACTCGGCCGTGGTCGTGGTCGATGGCCATCTGTGGCTGGAGCCCGGTGCCGGTCCTTGGCGGCCATGGCTGGACCGCGACGTCGCCGTGGTGGTCCTGGGCAATCTGTATTGCGGCGCGTCGATCGAGCCGGTGGGGCCGGGCCGTCTGGTGCTCGCCGTGGTGCCACCCCGCGGCGCGGTCCCGGTGGTCGATCTGGACGGCAACGGCCGCTGGTCGGTCGGGGAGCCGACGGTGGGTGGGGCACCGTTCCATGGGCCCCTGGAAGGCGGTGGCAGCGTCTACTTCGGTCGCCCCGGTGCGGCGCGGCCGATCGAGGTGCAGGCGTGCCTGGTGGCCCGTGGCGAGCTGCACCTGTGGACCGCCGCGCGGGTGGCCGGCGCGGTGGTGGCGGCCGGTGGTGTCACGCCGCTGGCCCCGGCCGCGCGCCTCGAACCGCAGGGAACCCTGCGGTTCGCCACGGAACGGGAACTCGTACCCGGGTTTGCCGCGGTCGGGCCCCCGCGCCTTGGGCTGGTGCGGCCGGTCCGGGTGGGCGGCCAGGCCGCCGCTGGCGAAGAACTTCTTTACCTCGCGACCCCTGCTCGCTAGCATGCCCGCCCCGACGCGTGCGGGGTCGTAGCTCAGTTGGTAGAGCGATGCGTTCGCAATGCATAGGTCAGGGGTTCGAGCCCCCTCGACTCCACCAGTCGGTCCGGGGAAGAGTTGGCCCGGCCGCCCAGCGGCCGGGCCGCCCCGGCTAGGGGAAGCCTCCCCGGCTTAGGCGAAGCCGCCCCGTCCAGGCGAAGCCCACCCGGCGCGCAGGTCGGTCGAAATCGTCGGCGAATTCTCGGCGTTGGGGCGTTGGCTCGGCCGGTGGCCGGTGCCTAGAATCTTCGCCCCGCGAGGTCTGGTCGGCTGTGCCACCGGGCCCGTCCGTTCCCTTCCGTCCAGGAGCCTAGCACCATGGGTCGTCCCGTCATCACCGCCGCCTGCCGCACCGCGATCGGCAAGTTCCAGGGCGCACTCGCTTCGTTCTCGGCGCCGCAGCTCGGCGGGCTCGCCGTGGCCGAAGCCCTGCGCCGGAGCCGCGTGCCGGCCGCCGAGGTCGAGGAAGTGCTGATGGGCAACGTGCTGCAGGCTGGGCTCGGCCAGAATCCGGCGCGGCAGAGTCTGCGCGCCGCCGGCATCCCGGACGCCTGCGCCGCGGTGACCATCAACAAGGTGTGTGGCTCGGGCCTGAAGACCGTGATGCTGGCCGCCCAGGCGATCAAGGCCGGTGACCTGCGGGTCGCGGTGGCCGGCGGCATGGAGTCGATGTCCAACGCGCCCTACTACCTGCCGGCGGCGCGCGGCGGGGCGCGCCTCGGCCACTCGCAGGCCCTCGACGCGATCGTCTGGGACGGTCTGTGGGACCACTACAACAACTTCCACATGGGCAACACCGCGGAACTGGTGGCCCAGAAGTACGGCGTGAGCCGCGCCGACCAGGACGCCTACGCCGCCGAGAGCCACCGCCGGGCGGTGGCGGCCCAGCAGAGCGGTGCCTTCGCCGACGAGATCTTCGCCGTCGAGCAGAAGCAGAAGAAGGGCGACCCGATCGTCTTCCGCAGCGACGAAGGGCCGCGCGCCGACAGCACCGTCGAGGCGCTGGCCAAGCTGCGCCCCGCGTTCCAGCCGAACGGCGGCTCGGTCACGGCGGGCAATGCCAGTTCGATCAACGACGGCGCGGCGGCGGTGGTGGTGGTCGACGAAGACTACGCCAAGGCCCACGGCCTGCCGGTGCTGGCCCGCATCACCGGCTACGCCACCGGCGGGCTGGCGCCGGAATGGGTGATGATGGCCCCCGAGGTCGCCACCCGGAAGCTGTGCGCGCTGCTGAAGTGCTCGCCGCAGGACTTCGACCTGTGCGAGATGAACGAAGCGTTCTCGGTGCAGATGGTGGCGCTGCAGCGCCAGCTCGAAGTCGATCCGGCGCGCTGGAACGTGCACGGCGGCGCGGTGGCGCTGGGCCACCCGATCGGTTGCTCGGGCACGCGCGTGCTGGTCACCCTGCTGCACGCGCTGCGCCGCCACGGCAAGCGCAGCGGGGTGGCCGGCCTGTGCCTCGGCGGCGGCAACGCCGTGGTGATGAGCGTCGAAGTGCCGTGAAGCGCTGCGGACGTTCCCCATCCTCGACTCCGCCCCGCGTCTCCCCGTCGCTGCCAACTTCTCCCCACGAACCATGACCCACTCCCTTCCGCAAGCCATCGCCGTGGTCGGCGCCGGCACCATGGGCAACGGCATCGCCCAGACGTTCGCCAGCGCCGGTGTGAAGACCTTCATGGTCGACGTCGCTCCGGAATTCCTCGAGCGCGGCGTCGCCACCATCCACAAGAGCCTCGGCAAGTTCGTCGAGAAAGGCACGCTGACCGCGGAGGTCGCCGAGCGCGCCAAGCGCCAGCTCACCGCCACCACCGACATGGGCGTGCTGAGCCAAGTCGACCTCTGTGTCGAAGCGGTCACCGAGAACCTGGCGGTCAAGACCAAGGTGTTCCAGGCCGCGGACGCGGCGTTGCCGGCGGGGGCGATCCTCGCCAGCAACACCTCGTCGATCTCGATCACGGTGCTGGCGGCGAAGACCAAGCGCGCCGAGCGCGTGATCGGCATGCACTTCATGAATCCGGTGCCGCTGATGAAGCTGGTCGAGGTGATCCGCGGCAACGACACCAGCGATGCCACCGCCACCGCCGTCGAAGGCTGGTCGAAGGCGTTGGGCAAGGTGCCGGTGCTGGCCAACGACTACCCGGGTTTCGTCGCCAACCGCATCCTGATGCCGATGATCAACGAAGCCGCCTTCGCCCTGATGGAGGGCGTCGCGACGCGCGAGGCGATCGACGAGATCATGAAACTCGGCATGAACCACCCGATGGGCCCGCTGACCCTGGCCGACTTCATCGGTCTGGACGTCTGCGTGTCGATCCTCGACGTGCTGAAGGACGGGCTCGGCGACGACAAGTACCGCGCCTGCCCGCTGCTGCGCCGTCTGGTGGCCGCCGGCCACCTCGGGCGCAAGACCAAGAAGGGCTTCTACGACTACACCCAGGCCAAGTGATGAGCACCACCGCCGTGGCGAACGTTCCGCAGGTCGCAGATTTCGTGTTGTCGCCCGAGCTGATCCAGTTTCGCGATTTCGTGCGCGGCTATGCCCAGCAACACCTGGGCGGCGCCGCTGCCTACGACGCGGAGGTGAAGTTCCCGCGCGACGCCGTGCAGGCGGCGGCGCAGCTGGGCCTCTTGCGCACCACGGTCGCCAAGGAGCACGGCGGCTCGGCGATGGGCAACCTCGCCAGTTGCGTGATGCTCGAGGAGATCAACGCGGTGTGCGTGTCGACCGGCGTGACCATCAGCGTGCACAACTCGCTGGTCAACTCGCTGCTCGGCAAGTGGTGCAACGACGCGCAGAAGCGCCGCTGGTTCCCCAAGCTGGTCACCGGCGAATGGCTCGGCGCCTACTGCCTCAGCGAGGCGTTCAGCGGCTCCGACGCGGCGGCGCTGCGCTGTGAGGCGAAACGCCAGGGCGACCACTACGTGATGAACGGCGCCAAACTGTGGATCACCACCGGCAGCGAAGCGCAGCTGTTCGTGGTGTTCGCGCGCACCGGCCCCGACCGCATCAAGGGCATCTCGGCGTTCGTGGTCGAGAAGAGCTGGCCCGGCGTGGGCGTGGGCAAGAAGGAGCGCAAGCTCGGCTTGCGCGGCTCGCCGACCACGGAGATCGTGCTGGAGAACGTCGTGGTGCCGGCCGACTGCCTCGTCGCCCAGGAAGGCCAGGGTTTCACCATCGCGCTCGACACGCTCGACGGTGGGCGCCTCGGCATCGCTTCGCAGTCGCTGGGCATCGCCCGCGCCGCCATCGACCTGATCAAGGCGCACCTCGCGGCCCAGTTGGATGCGAAGGGGCGGCCCACGGCGACGCAGCCCGACCAGTGGCAGCTCGCCGACCTCGCGGCCGATCTCGACGCCTACCGGTTCCTGGTCTGGCGCGCGGCGATCCTGCGCGACCAGGGGGTGCGCTGCAGCACCGAGGCGGCGATGGCCAAGTCGTGTGCTTCGCGACTGGCGAACCGCGCTGCGCGTGCCGCCGTGTCGATCCTCGGTCCGGTCGGCGCCAGCGGCCAGAACGCGGCCGAGCGCCTGTTGCGCGATGCGCGGATCACCGAGATCTACGAAGGCGCCACCGACATCCAGCGGCTGGTGATCGCCCGCGGGCTGCTGGCCCCCTCGTGAGCGACATGAGCTCCGCCCCGCCGCCTCCTGGCTCCGTGCCACCGCCCACGCCGCCGCCCGGCGTGTACGGCGATGCGGGACGTCCGGCCTGGCAGCCTGCTGCGGCGGCGCAGGGTGGGGCGGCGCGCGACGGCCGTGGGGTGTCCTTCTTCGTCGCGGTGCTGCTCGGCCTCTTGCTGCTGGTGTCGGGTGGGCTCAACGTGCTGCTGTTCGTGGCCAGCTTCGGCAGCATGCTCGGTTCCGGGCTCGGCGATTTCGACGCGCCGCTCGACGAGACGTTCGTCGCCGGCCAGCGCAGTGCGCGCGCCAAGGTGCTGCAGGTCGGCCTGCGCGGTGCGATCGCCGAGGGCCAGAGCGCCGTGCTCGGCGGCCAGGGCGGCAGCGTGAGTCAGGTCAAGCGGGCCCTGCGCCAGGCCGCCGGCGACGACGTGCGCGGCCTGTTGCTGCACATCGATTCTCCGGGTGGTGGCGTCACCGACTCGGACGAGATCCACGCCCTGCTGCTGCAGTTCCGGCGCGAGCACCCGCAGAAGCCGGTGCTGGCTCTGTTCGGTGACCTCGCGGCGTCGGGCGGTTACTACGTGGCGATGGCGGCGGAGCGTGTGCTGGCGCGTTCGACCACCATCACCGGCAGCATCGGCGTGATCATGAGCTCCTGGAACTTCGCCGAACTGGCCAAGCGCTACGGCGTCGAGCAGGTGGCGATCAAGTCGGAGCGTACGCCGTGGAAGGACATGCTGTCGCCGACGCGGCCGATGCGCGACGAAGAGCGCGCGATGCTGACCTCGATCGTCGACGAGCTCTACGACCGCTTCGTCACCGTCGTCGACGCCGGCCGGCCCAACCTGGACCGCGCGCAGGTGCAGGCGCTGGCCACCGGCGCCATCTATTCGGCGCAGCAGGCGCTGCAGAACGGCCTGGTCGACGGCATCGGCGACCACGACACGGCGGCCCAGTGGTTCGCCGAGCGGCTCGGTGGGCCGGTGCAGATCGTCGAGCGCCGGCACCGCCCGGGGCTGTCCGAGCTGTTGTTCGGCGCGCGCACTGTGGCGCCGTCGGCGGAGGCGGCCTGGGCGCGTCTGCTCACGGCCAGCAGTGGCCCGCGGTTCCTCTATTTCTGGGAAGGAGGCCGCTGAGGCCCCGCCCGGTTCGCGATGCGATTCTGGAGATTGCGATGCACAACCTGCTGCTCTCGGAAGATCAAGATCTGGTGGTGGACTCGGTGCGCAAGTTCGTCGCCGAGGTGGTGGCGCCGAAGGCCCTCGAGCACGACGAGCACCGCGTGCTGGCTGCGGCCGAGTTCGCCGGGATCGCCGAACTCGGTGTGTTCGGCATCGCGCTGGGCGAAGCTGCTGGCGGCGCGGCGATGGGCTACCTGCCGTTCGTCGCCGCACTCGAACTGGTCGGCGCGCACAGCAGTTCGCTGGCGCGGCTGATGGTCGGCCAGTTGCAGTGTGCCCAGGCGCTCGAAGCCGCCGGCCACCTGGCCCTGGACGGCATCGTCGGGGGCAGTGAGGTGGCGGTGTTCCTCGGCCCCGAGTGTGGTCTGCGCCTCGCAGGCGACGCGCTCACGGGCACCTGCGAGCTGGTGGCCGGCGGCATGGCCGCTGCGCAGTTCGTGGTGGCGGCGAGCGATGGCCACGAGCCGGTGCTGGCCCTGGTCGCGGCGACGGCTGCCCAGCGCACCCCGTTGCGCTCGCTGGGGCTCGCCAGCAGCGGTCCCGCGCGCGTGCAGTTCACGAGCAGCCCGGCGCAGGTCGTGGCCCGTGGTGCCGCAGCCGCGCGAGCGATCGACAAGGCGCAGCTCGCCGGCTGGCTCGGCACGGCGGCCACGTGCTGCGGCGGCGGCGCCGAGTCGGTGCAGCTCGGCCGGCGCCACGCCGGGCAGCGCATCGCGTTCGGCAAGCCGTTGCTCGCCCAAGAAGCCGTGCTGCGCAAGCTCGGCGAAGCGCAGCGCGCGGTGGACGGTGCGCGGCACCTGACCTGGCACGCGGCGCGGCTCGCCGACCTCGGCCAGGACGCCGCGGCGACGGCACTGCAGGCGCGCATCGCCGCGGTCGACGCCATGGTGCTGGCGGCCGACGAGTCGATCCAGATCCACGGCGGCTTCGGTTACACGGTCGAGTACCACGTCGAGCGGCACTACCGCGACGGCAAGACGCTCGAAGTGCTGGACGGCGGCAGCGAACGGCTGCGCGACCAGCTCGCCGTGCGTCAGTTCGCCTGAGCCGCGCCGTCCTCGCGACCGCGCCTCGGTGCCGCGGCGCCGGGGTGGGCACTGGCCCATTCGCCGGCGCGCACCAGGGCCCGCGCCACGACGCGTCGCACCGGCGGGTGCACCAGGAGTTGCCGCTGCGTGCGCCACCAGCCACGCACGAACGCGCGCAGCACCGCCGCGCCGCCAGGCGCGTTCGCGCCCCGGTACGCAGCGAGCAGCCGGCCCAGATCGGCGCCGGCACCTCGCCAATCGCTGTGGGCATTGCGGCGCACGCCGTCGAGATCGACCATCCACACGCGGCACGCAGCCGGGTCCAGCAGCAGGTTGTCGAACTTGAGATCGCGGTTGCGCAGCCCGTGGCCGTGCAGGCGGCCCACCTGCTCGCCGAGCTTGCGGGCCACCGCCGTGAGGTTGGCGGGGGCCAGCGCGCCCGCTGCCAGTGCTTCGGCCAGGGTCGGCAGCGGCAGCCGGCGGCTAGCCACGTAGCTGGCGCCGCGGCGCAGGCACAGGCCCAGTGGCCCCGGGGCATCGACCTTGGCGAAGTGCAGCCAGTAGGCGGCGCGCCAGAGCTGTTGCGCCGCAGCCCGGCTGCGCTGCTTCAGCACCACTCGGTCGTCCAGGAACACGCCGCCCCGGCGGCCCTGCTTCTGCGGCGGGGGCGGCGCGGCCACCAGCTCGAGGCAATGGTGGCGCAGGTTCGCGGTGTCCGGTTGCTCGTCGCGGTGCCAGGTCCAGTGGTCCTGCCCGCGCCGCGCCACGGCCACCTCGGTGTGCCGGCAGTCGCGGCTGCTGCGGCGGCCGAATCCCACCAGGGCGCGGCTGCGCCACGTGCGGGTGGCGGCCGCGAGTTCGGCCGTGAGGTCGGGCAGCGGGTAGGTGCCCGCGGTTTCGTAGCTGCGCCGCAGCACCGCGGCGTGGGGATCGAGGGCGCCGCCGTCCAGATCCTGGCAAAAGAATGCGAGGCCGCGGGCCCGCAGCCGCAGCGACGGTGGGTCGCCGCGTTCCATGCCGTCCACGTCGATCAGCCAGGGCGCCGCTTGCGCGTCGAGCAACAGGTTGCCCGGGTGCAGGTCGCCGGGACGGAAGCCCTGGTCGTGCAGGGCGCGCAGCAGCGCGCCGGCGCGCGCGGCCGCGTCCGGCGCGGCCGGCCAGGCGAACGGCTGGGCTGCCGGCACCGTGCGGGTGGCGACGAAACTGAGCGCGCCGCTGGTGTCCTGCACCATGCCGGCTGCCAGGGGCGCTGCCACCGGCCAGCCCGCCTGCTGCAGCGCGACCAGCCGTTCGAACTCACGCTGGCCGCGGGGGCCGCGCAGGTGGTCGCGGGCGCGGTCGGCGAGGGTGTGCGCCCGGTAGACCTTGAAGTGGCAGGGGACACCCGCCAGCTCGCCCCGCAGCACCAGGCGAACGGTCCGGGCCTTCACCACGGCGAAGCCGTGCGCCGCCCACGCGCCGACCGGCACCGCCAGCAACGCGGTCAGCGCCTCCGCCAGCGCTGGCACCACCTGGGCGCGCACCCCCCCGTTCGCGACCGTGGCGAATTGCGGCGGCGGATCGTTGCCAGGAGGGGGCTGCGGCGGAACCATGGGGCGGCGCGATGTGGAAACTGCACCGATACTACCTGAGGGAACTCGGGGTCAACTTCGGCATCACCTTCGGCGTGATGTTCGCGGTGGTCCTGGCGTCCCTGGTGGCGCGCGGCATGCAGAAGGCCCAGGGCGGGGTGCTGCTGGACGCGTTCAAGACCATGCTGCTCTACGCGCTGGACACGCTGCCGCACATGCTGACCATCGCCTTCGTGCTGGCGACCGTGGCCACCTACGCGCGCGCGGCCCAGGACCGTGAACTGCTGGCGATCCGCGCCGCGGGCATCAGTCCCCGGGTGCCGATGACGGCCGCGCTGCTGGTGGGGCTCGGGCTGTCGTGCCTCAGCAGCTACGCCAACCACTACGTGCTGCCCGACGTCTACTACTACAAGTTCCGCGTGGTGGCCGAGGTCGCGCGCAGCATGATCACCAACCTGAAGCTGGGCAGCGACCGCATCCCCCTGCCTGGCGGGGGCGTGCTGACGTTCCGCGACCGCTCGGGCAGCGAGTTCCGCGACTGTTGGATCTACGCCGCCAGCGAGCGGGCCTTGCCCGAAGAGCTCTCGCCGATCCTGCGGGTCGACTCGGTGGCGATCCCAGAGCTCGACGAAGCGAGCGGCGAAATCGTGGTGACGCTGCGCGGGGTGCGCGATCCGGTGCGTGGCATCGAGATGCCGCAGTTCGACGTGCGCTGGGACTTCCGCGACGCCGCGGACCGCACCAAACGCGAGGACCGCGACGACGACCTGCGCAGCGATCGGCTGCTGGCCGAAGTGCTGCGCGGCGTGCATCCGCGGCCGTTCGAAGCGCTCTACGTGCTGTTCCGCCGCTGTACCTTCTCCCTGATGCCGGTTCTGCTGGCGCCGATCGGCTACTGCCTCGCCGAATGGACCCGCCAGCAGGGCAAGGTCGTGGCGCTGTTGGCCTCCCTGTTGCCGCTGCTGTTGTTCTACTTCGGTGAAGCGGTGGGGGCGCGGCTCCTGCGTGCCACCGACAACCCGTGGACGGCGTGGTTGCCGGTCGTCCTGCTGCTGCCTCTCGGAGTGCCGCTGTGCTGGCGGCATCTGCGCCGATGAGCATGCTCGATCGTTACGTCGGGCGCATCGCCGCCGGCGCCTTCGGCGCCGGGCTGTTGTTCTTCACCTTCTTGATGGTGGTGCTGGACCTGCTCGGCAACATCACGCGCTACGTCAACCACGCCAGCAAGCTGGGGCTGTCGGGCGTCGACTTCGCCCTGTTCCTGCTGGGTTACTACGCGAAGTTCCTGCCGGTGCTGGTGACCATGGTGGCGCCGTTCGTCACCGTGATCGCCGGCATGCTGACCGTGGCGCGCTTGCAGGGCGCCAACGAAGTGGTGCCGATGCTGTGCACCGGCCGCAGCACCCGCCGGGTCCTGCGGCCGGTGCTCACGATGGGCGTGCTGGCAGCCCTCGGCATGGGCGCCTGCTGGCAGTGGATCGTGCCGCAGGTGGGCGGCTCCTTGATGGAAGCCAACCTGATGCTCAACGAAGGCCGCAGCAGCCAGCGCAATCTGGTGCTGGAGACCGGCGAGGCGGTCCGCACCGGACTGTTCGCGCGCGAGTACCAGCCCGCCGAACGCACCATGCAGGGTGTGGCGATGCTGCGTCTGGACGAGCGTCGGCAGGAGCCGCCGACCCTGGTGCGCGCAGAGCGTGCCAGCTTCGACGCCCAGCGCGGCGACTGGCAGCTCGAGCGCGGGGTCGAGATCACGCCTGCTGGCGAACGCGATCTAGGCTGGCTCGGCCGCCCCGACCTCACGCCGCAGGTGCTGCTGCAGCGCGGTCGCGAACAGGTCGAGCCCGAGTCGCAGTCCTACAGCGAACTCCTGGAGACCATCGCCGCACGACCGAACCAGGTCAGTGTGCGCATGGCGCTGCACCGGCACTTGGCGGCACCGCTGGCGAACGTGATCCTGCTGCTGCTGGCGCTGCCGTTCGCCGTGTCGTTCGAGCGGCGGACCCGCATCGGCCGGTTGCTGGTGGCGATCGGGCTCTGCGCTGGGTTCACCCTGGCGAACCTCGCCTGCCAGAGCTTCGGCGAACACGGCTTCCTGCATCCGGTGGTGGCGGCTTGGTTGCCGACCGTGGTGTTCGGCGCCCTCGGGACGGTACTGTGGGGAGGGTTGCGCACATGAACAAAGCCCCGCAGAGAGTGCCCGGTTGGACGGTGTTGCTGGGAGTGGCGCTGTTCGTCGGCGCGGTGGCGGCCGTGATCGTGTTGTCCGTGCGGCGCTGACCTGCGCCGTCCGTGGTGCCGTGTTCTGGGGTGCCGTGTTCTGTGGTGCCGTGTTCTGGGCGCTGCATCCGGTGGCCACGCGGTGCCCGGTCAGACCAGGTCCGAATCGCCGAGCGTGTGGTACCAGTGGTCCTTGAACCACAGGGTGTCGTCGAGCGTGAACGGGATCACCACCTGGAAGTAGCTGGTGCCGTAGACCTTGAAGCCCTGGTGCTGGAAGTACAGGAACCGCGGATCGAGGTGCTGGAACAAGGTCGCCAGGACGGGAGCCGACACCTGGTTGGCCTGCTGCTCGGCATGGGCCAGCAGCGCTGCGGTCGCTGCGTAGTCGTCGCTCGGCACCAGCCAGTCGGCCAGGAACAGCGTGCCGGGCAGCAGCAGGTCGCGTTGGGTCAGCACCGCGAGGCCGCGCAGGACGCCGCTCTGCCGCTCGCGGCACTCCAGCAGTTCGTAGCGGACGTCGTGCGCATCGGCGTAGCGCCAGTTCAGGTAGCGCGCGTCGCGCACGATCTGCAGACGGCTCTGGTCGGCGAGGCGCTGCCACAGGACATCGGTCTCGGCGTCGAACCGCGCGACCGTACGCACTTCGAGTGCCGCGCTGCTGCTGCGCGGCGGGAAACCACCCGCCGGCCGCTCGGCGAACAGGAAGTCCCAGTCGCGGACCATCTCGTAGCGCAGGTACTTCTGGCCGATGCGCCAGGTGGCGATCGGCCAGCCGTAGTGGAACGCGTTCTGGCCGGCCCCCTTGCCGCCCCACTGCTCGTAGTGGGCCAGGGCCAGATTGACGAACAGACCCGGTCGTTTGCCGTGGCGGCGGTGTTCGGGCAGCACGAACAGGTCGACGCATTGGCCCGCCAGGCACTCGACGCCGTCGGCGCGCACGCGCACCGGCAGCGTCACGTAGGCGCCGACGATGCCCTGTTGCTCGTGGTCGGCGACCATCACGTGGATCTGCCCGGTCGGGTTGTCGCGGAACTTCCACTGCCAGTGCGCCAAGGAGCGCGCCGGCTGGAAGGTCGCGTTGTGGCCGCGCAGGATCCCGGCCTCGTCGCCGGGTTGGTAGGGGCGGATCGCGATCGGGTCGCTCATCGAAGGTCCCCTCTCATCGGCCGCCGGGTGGGCGCGGCTCGCGCGCCTTCGCCGCGCGCAGCCGTTCCTGCCATTGCACCAGGAGTTCGTGCGCGCGCCGCGGCGTGAGGTCGTCCACGTCGAGCGCCGCCAATTCGGCCAGGACCGGATCCGGCGGCGCCGCGAACAGTTCGCGCTGGCGCGGTGCTGGGCGCTTCTGCGTGCGCGCGGCGACCAGACTCTCGCGCACCTGGTCGCCTTCCTGTTCGAGTTCGCGCAACACCGTGGCCGCTCGCTCCAGCACCTGGTTCGGGATGCCGGCCAGACGGGCCACGTGCAGACCGTAGCTGCGGTCGGTGCCGCCCGTTTCGATGCGGTGCAGGAACACGATGTCGTCGCCCCATTCGCGCACCGCGACCCGGCAGTTGACGATGCCGCGGCCGGGACCGGCGAGGTCCATGAGCTGGTGGTAGTGCGTGGCGAACAGAGCCCGGCAGCGCACGCGTTCGTGCAGGTCCTCGGCGATCGCCCAGGCCAGCGACAGGCCGTCGTAGGTGCTGGTGCCGCGGCCGACTTCGTCGAGGATCACCAGGCTGCGGTCGGTGGCGTGGCGCAGGATGTTCGCGGTCTCGGTCATCTCGACCATGAAGGTCGAAGCGCCGCGGCTGATGTCGTCGGCGGCGCCGACCCGGGTGAACACCCGGTCGACCAGACCGATCCGGGCGCTGCGCGCCGGCACGAAGCCACCGATCTGCGCCAGCACCACGATCAGCGCGTTCTGCCGGATCCAGGTCGACTTGCCGGCCATGTTCGGACCGGTCAGCAGCACGAGGCGCCGTTCCGGCGGGGCCAGGTCGGTGTCGTTGGCGACGAAGGTGCCGGCGGCGTGGGTGGCTTCCAGCACCGGATGGCGGCCGTCCTCGATGCGCAGCACGTGCGAGGTGTCGACCACGGGGCGGCAGTAGTTGCGGTCGCGCGCGACGGTGGCCAGGCCTGCCAGGGCGTCGAGTTCGGCCACGGCGCGGGCCGTCGCCTGCAGCGGGCCCAGCGCCGCCGCGACCTGCATGCGCAGGGCGACGAACAGTTCGTACTCCAGCGCCTTGCTGTTCTCCTCGGCCTTCAGCACCTTGCTCTCGAACGTGCGCAGCGCGTCGGTGACGTAGCGTTCGGCGTTCTTGGTGGTCTGCTTGCGCACGAACTCGGCCGGCAGCGCCACTTCGCGGTGCGTGTGCGTGACTTCGATGTAGTAGCCGAACACCTTGTTGAAGCCGACCTTCAGGCTCGGGATGCCGGTCTGCTGCACGAGCTCGTGCTGGTAGCGGCCGAGCCACTCGTTGCTGTCGCGGGCCAGGGTGCGCAGCTCGTCGAGTTCGGCATGGTGGCCGGGGCGGATCAGGCCGCCCTCGCGCAGGCCGAGCGGCGGCTCGTCGACCAGGGTGGCGGCGATCGCCGCCGACAGCTCGGGCAGCGGGTCGAGTGCGCTGCAGAGCCGCTGCAGGCTCGCCGCTTGGGCGGTCGCCAGGGCACTGCGCAGCGCCGGCAACTGTTCGAGGCTGGCGCGCAGGCCCTGCAGGTCGCGCGCGTGGGCGCGGCCGAACGCGGCGCGCGTGGCGAGCCGTTCGAGGTCGAGCACCAGCTTGAGCTGCCGGCCGACCAGCAACAGCAGTTCGGGGGCGGCGTGCAGTTCGGCGACCGCCGCCTGCCGGGCCAGGATCGGCTCCAGTTGGGCCAGCGGCGCCTGCAGCCACGCGCGCAACAGCCGTGCGCCCATCGGCGTATGGGTGCGGTCGACCACCGCCAGCAACGACGTGCCCTCGTCGCGCATGGTCGCCACCAGCTCCAGGCTCTGGCGGGTCGCGCGGTCGAGGCGCATGTGCGCGCCGTCGTGCCAGACTTCGATGCCGCGCAGGTTCGGCAGGGTGGCGAGCTGGGTCTCCTGCAGGTAGGCCACCAGGGCGCCCGCGGCCCCCAGCGCCAGCGGCAGCTCGGCCACGCCGAACGCCTCCAAGGTGCGCACCGCGAACAGCTGCTGCAGCGCGCGCGCACCGTGGTCGGTGCCGAAGTCGAAGCCGGGCCGGAACGTGATCGGCAGTTGGCCCGCCGGCAGCCAGACGCGTTCTTCGCCGCGCTGGTCCTCGGCGAGCAGCAGCTCCGCGGGTTCGATGCGCAGCAGTTCGTCGCCGAGGCGGTCCAAGGGGCACTCGTGCACCAGGAACGCGCCGGTCGACAGGTCGGTCCAGGCGAGCCCGGCGCGGTCGGCGCCGAGCACCACGGCGGCCAGGTGGTTGCTGCGTTTGCCGTCGAGCAGGTTGTCTTCGGTCAGCGTGCCGGCGGTCACCACGCGCACCACCGCGCGCTCGACCAGGCCCTTGGCGTCCTTCGGGTCCTGCAGTTGGTCGCACAACGCCACCCGGTGGCCGAGTTTGACCAGCCGCGCCAAGTAGCCTTCGACGGCGCGCACCGGCACGCCGGCCATCGGGATGGCGCCTTCGCCCTTGCTGCGGCTGGTCAGGGTCAGGCCGAGTGCGCGTGCGGCGATCTTCGCGTCGTCGAAGAACAGCTCGTAGAAGTCGCCCATGCGGAAGAACAGCAGGGCGTCCGGGTGGCGCTGCTTCTGCGCCGCGTACTGGGCCATCGCCGGCGACAGCGTGCCGAGTTCGCTCACGAGCGGACCTTGCCGTCATGGCGGCGGCGCGGCGCCTGCTGCAGGAGGCGCGTGATCTCTTCGGTGAGCACGGCGGCCGCCTGGTCGGCCTCGGCCGCGGTGGTCTCGGCCGCGAACGACAGCCGCACCACTTCGCGCACCGCGTGGCGGTCGAGGCCGATGGCGGCGAGCACGTGGTTGGTGGGGGCTTTGGCCGGCTCGCCCCCGGATTCGCCCGGGGTGCCATGGCAGGCCGCGCCGGTGGCGAACAGCACCGAGCGGGCGCTGCAGCGCAGTTGCAGGGTTTGGCCGACCACTCCTGGCAAGTGCAGCGACAGAATGTGGGGCAAGCGGCGCTCGGGGTGGCCGAGCCGCCGCGCTTCCGGCAGCACTTCGCGCACCGCCGCGAACATGCGTTCGGCGAGGGCTGCGGTGTGCACGGCAGTCGCCGCCTGGTGGCTCAGCACGTGCTCGGCTGCGACCTGCATGCCGATCGCGCCGGGCAGATTCTCGGTGCCGCCGCGCAGCCCTTCCTCCTGGCCGCCGGCGGGTTGCAGTGCCAGAAGCCGCGCGGTGCTCGACAGGGCCAGGAAACCGATGCCGCGCGGGCCGTGGAACTTGTGGCCGGAGACCGCCACCGAGTCGACGTCGCAGTCGTCGAAGGTGACCGGCAGCTTGCCGTAGGTCTGCACCAGGTCGACGTGCACGTGGGCTTCGGGCGCGGCGCGGCGCACCAGTTCGACCAGGTCGGCGAGCCGGCTCAGCGTGCCGAGTTCGTTGTGGCCGTGCATCAGGGCCACCGCCCGCACGTCGCTGCCGAGCGCGCCGAACAGGACTTCGGGATCGAGGTCGCCGTGTTCGGTCACCGGCAGGGCCGTGGTGTGGTGGCGAAACCGCGACAGCAGGCCTTCGGTGCGCAGGATCGCGGCGTGGTCGCTCTGCGCCATCAAGACGCGGCCGGGTGGGCGGGCCGCGGCGCCGCCGACGATGCCGAGTGCGTCCGCTTCGCTGCCGCCCGAAGTGAACACCACGCGCGCCGCACCGAGCGTGCCGCGCAGGTACTCGCGTGCGTCCTCGAGCGCGGCCCGGGCGGCCCCGCCCAGGGCGTGCGCGCTGCTCGGGTTGCCGAACAGGCGCTCTTGGGCGTCGGCCACCGCTTCGACCACGCGCGGCAGCGGGCGCGTGGTGGCAGCGTGGTCGAGGTAGATCGGGCGGGGGCCGGGCATGGCCCGATCATGGCGAACCGGGCCGCTGCGGAAAAGGCGGCGCTGCGTCAGCCGAGTTCGAACTTGCGGATCTTGTCGTAGAGCGTCGAGGACGCGATGTCGAGCACCTGCGCGGCGCGGGCGCGGTTGCCGCCGAGGCGTTCCAGCACTTCGGCGATGTAGCGCTTCTCCATCTCCGCCAGGGTCGGCAGCGGCTGCGGTTCGGCGCTCGGCACGGGGATCTCGGCCAGCTCGTCGGGCAGGTGGCGCGGCGCGATCGGCTGGTTGCCGGCGTTCGCCGAGGCGGTCTCCAGGACTGCGCGCAGTTCGGCGGCGTTGCCGGGCCACGGGTGGGCGGCCAGGATGCGTTTCACGCGCTCGCCGAGCAGGCGCGGCGAACCGTCCGGCGTCGAGCCCAGGGCCGAGAGATGCAGTTCGGCCAGGGCCAGCACGTCGCTGGGGGCGCTGCGCAGGGGCGGGATGTCGAGAGCGGCGCTCTGGAAGTACTCGGCGACGGGGCGCGGCAGGCGCGCGAGCGCAACCTGGGCGCTGGAGCCGGTGACGCCCACGACCAGCCGCGGCGAACCGAAGCCGAAGTCGTCGATCGGCACCTGGTCGATGCTCTGCACGAGGCGCTGCTGCACGTCGGCGGCCAGGGTGTCGAAACCGGCCACGAACAGGGTGCCGCCGCGCGCCCGCAGCGCCGCGGCCGAGCGGGTGCTGTCGCCGAACAGTTCGGCCTGCAGCCGCGGGCCCGCGAGGCCCTGGCCGTCGACGACGACGAACGGCCGCCGGCTGCGGCTGCCGGCGGTGTGCAGGTACCGCGCCAGTTCCTCCTGTTCGGTGCCGGGCTCGCCGGTGAGCAGCACGCCCAGTTCGCCGGGCGCCAGCTCGCGCAACCGCAGGCGCAGCGGTTGCAGGCGCGCGCTGGCCAGCAGCGCCTGATGGGCAGTGGTGTCGTGGAAGCGGAGCCGCTGCACTTCTTCGCGCAGCCGCAGCCGTTCGTTGGCTTCCTGCAGGCGGTGCCAGGCGACGATGCCCAAAGCGCGGCCGAGCCGCAGCAGCTCTTGGCCGCCCACCGCTTCGACCTGTGGATCCTCCAGCACCAAGACGCCGTCGGGGCCGGGGCCCAGCGGCACCACCAGACGCTCGACGACGCGCCCGGGTTCGCGGCTGGTCAGCAGATTGGGGCGGTTCAAGCGGCGCGCTTCGTGCAGCACCGTCTCCGGGATCTCCACGTCGCCGCCGAGCCGCTGCAGGTCGAGGCTCGCCAGCATCTCGAAGCCGCCCTGGGGCAGCAGCCGACCCAGCACCCCGCGGCGGCGCTGGGTCAGGTTGAGGCCGAGGTCCAGGAGCGGCTCGGCCACGTCGGTGAGTTCGCCGAGGTCGGCGAACGTCCACTCGAGCCGCTCCAGCACCCGGCGCGCGATCGCCGCCAGGGTGGTCGCCGTCGGCGAGGCCTGGGCCTCGTCGTCGATCACTTCGCGCGACAGCACGATGGTGGCATCGCTCGGCGGCACCACCACGGCCCGGCGCCGCCGCAGTTCGATGGCGAGCCGGGTCAGGCCCACCTGCAGCGTCTGGCCCACCGCCAAGGTGCCTTCGTGGGCGACGCGGCCGTCCAGCAGCAGGGGGTTGCTGCCGCCCAGGTCGCGGAAGTGGAAGTCGTCGCCGCGCCGTTCGAGGATCAGGTGCTTGCGGCTCACGGTGGGGTCGCGCAGGGGGATCTGCGTGTCCGGCGCGCGCCCCAGGGTCCAGCGCTGGCCGTGCAGTGGCACGGTGCGCACCGTGCCGTCACCGAAAATGACCAAGCGGAATTCGCGCAGGGCCGCAGTTTGGCTGGGTATGGGGTCGGTCATTGGCGCCAGTGGCAACTCCAGAATCCGGAGTATATCCGGCAGGTCGCGGGCCGGGGCCGGAATCCGGAAAGGGTGTGCGAGCTTGGGGGGCTCAGGCCCGGGGCGCGTGCCTGCCGATACCCACGGCATGGTTTGGCTGTGGGTTGGTTGGGCGGTGGCGGCGCTCGTCGCGGTCGTCTGGTTCCGCCGTTTGCTGCAGCCGCTCCAGCCGTATCCCCCGGAAGTGGCGGCGTTCCTGCTGCGTTTCGAGACCGAGCTGGCCCTGCGCCACCCGGGCGTGTTGTTCCTGGGCATGCTGGGCGAAGGCTTCGGTTGCCTGCTGCGGGTCGACGGGCAGGAAGTGCCGGTGGGCCTCGCGGCGGCGTTCCGGCGCGCCGAGGCGTTTCCGAGTGCGTTTCCGGCCATGGTCGACAGCCTGGTCGCCGAAGTGCGGGAACGCGGCCTGGACCGGGTCGACGACTGCGAATTCGCCGCGGCGGCGCCCCGGCTGCTGCCGCAGGTGCGCAGTCGGCAGTGGCTGGAACAACGCGGGTGTTTCGGTGACAGCGGGCTCGTGCATCGGCCGCTGCACCGCGATCTGGTGGTGGTCTATGCGCTCGACGATGGCCAGAGCATGGTGTTCGTCTGCCGTGCGCACCTGCAGCGCTGGCGGCGCACCGTGGACGACGTGCACAACCTGGCCCTCGCCAACCTGGCGGCGCGGAGCGATGCGCGGCAATTGCAGGTGCCGGCGGACCAGCCGGTGCTGCTGCGTTCGGGCGATGGCTACGACGCCGCGCGGGCGCTGCTGCTCGCCCCGCCGCAGGAGGGACTGCTGGTGGCCGTGCCGGACCGCGACACGCTGTGGTTCAGCACCGCGGCCGGCCAGGATCTGGCCACCTTGATGGCCACCACCGAAGACCTGGCGCAGCAGGCGGCGCACCCGGTGTCGCCCCAGTTGTGGCGGGTCACGAACGGCGGCTTCGAGGCGGTGTCCGCACCGCAGTGAGCCAGACGGTCTCCGGGCCGGGGACCGTGAACTCCTGCTGGCCTTGGCCGCGCGGATCGCTCACCACGTAGGTGCCCGCACCGAGCCACAGGGAGCAGCTGCCGCCGGGTTCGACCTGCAGCCCCGTGGGCAGCACCGTGGCGCCGAACCACTCGGGATCGTCGCGGCGCTGCAGGCGCAACGGCCCGAGCGGCGGCTCGTCCTGCGGCGCGCCAAAGCGCACTTCCTGCAGGTGCAGGGGCAGCACGGTGATGGCCTCGGTGCCGCCGCTGCCGCTGGGCGCGGGTTCGCTGCGGGCGAGGAAGCCGTGCACCGCGAACTCCGGTTGCGCGGCGAAGGTGATGCGCAGCGGGCCCTCCGCGGGTGCGGCGCCCCGCCAGCGCCGCGCCGCGTCGAAGGCGGCGAGCGGCAGCCACAGCAGGTCGGCGCCGGTTGCGGCGTGGAACACCGCGACTCCGGCCCGTTCGCGCGGAAAGTCCACGGGCAGTTCGGGCAGTTCGATCGCCAGGGGCCTCGGCAGCACGCGCCGCGCCACGGCCGCGACCGAGGCGAACGGATCGTCGAAGCCGGGCACCGGGGGCAGCCGTTCGACCCGCGGCAGCGCGTCGCTCTGGACCGGGGCCGGCAGGGGCGCCGCCTCGGGCAACGGCGGCCGCCGCCAGGCGACCATGCCCGCGTAGCCGAGCACGACTGCCGCCACGGCGAACAGGAACGCGAGCAACAGGGTGGCGAAGAGGCGAATGGGCAACTCCAGAGTCGCGCAGTCTAACGCCCGGCCGCGCCGCGGCCACCTGCGCCGCGGCCCTGGCCCGCCCCGTTCTGGCCCGGCGCGGCCGGCGCGGCGGCCCCTGGCGCGCTGGGTTTGCCCGCCTCGAGCTGCACGCCGCTGAGCCCCGCAGGGCCCACGGTGACCGGGATGCCGCTGCGTTCGCGCCCGCGCACGGTCAGCACCAGCAGGTAATTGCCCGGCACCACGGCTTCGAACTGGAACGCGCCGTTCTGCAGCCGCGCGACGGGCTGGCCACCGCCGAAGTCGCGCCCCGCATTGCCCTGGATCTCGGCCAGGGCCGTGGCGCCGGCGTGCAGCGCCACCATGCCCTGCAGTTCGGCCGGGTTGGCGTCGGTGCAGGTCACGGTGCCCTGCACCACCGCCGTCCACAGGCTGATGGCGACGTCGGTGGTGCGGTCGGCCACCACCACCACTTCCTGCTCCTGGCTGGCGCTGCCGCGGCGGCCGCCCTGCGCGCGCAGTCGGTAGGTGCCGGCGGGCACTTCTTCGAGGTGGAACCGCCCCGAGCTCGCCACGGTGGCCTGCAGCGAACGGCCGCCCATCATGCCGCCCCACATGCCGCGGCCGCCGCCTGGCCCGCCCGGGCCGCGGCGCTCGTTGTTGCCCGCATCGGCGCCGTCGTCGAGCCGCGTCAGTTCGACCTGGAAGCCGGTCGCCGGAGCGCCGTTGTGTTGCACCGAGCCGGTCACTTCGCCGAGCTGCGGCCGCAGCACGGTCGGATCGCAGCGCGCGGTGTCGCCGCCGCGCACCTCGACGTCGGCGGCCAACGTGCCGGCGAAGAACTGCGGGCCCAGCTCGCGCATCAGTTCTTGGGGCGAACCGATCCAGCTGCGCACGAGGTACTTGCCGGGTGCCAGGTCGGCGATCCGGTAGGCGCCGTCCGGCTCGACGTTGACGCTGCGGAAGGGGCCGCCACCGCCCGGACCGCCACCGCCCGGCCCGCCGCCGCCGAACATGCCCATCATGCCGCCGCGGCCGCGGCCCATGGCGCCGAGGTCGAGCGGCACGGCGGCGACGCGCACCGCCGCGTGGTCCTTGCCGACGCCGCGCACGGTGCCGGCGATCGCGCCGAGCTTGGTGAGGGCCAGTTGGAAGTCGGAGCGGTCGGCCGCGAGCTCGAACGGCTCCATCGAATGTGCGGCAAAACCCTTGGCCTCGGCAGTGAGGCGGAAGGTGCCGCGCGGCACGTGCCGGATCACGAATTCGCCGGTGGCGTCGGTGGTGGCTTCGAGCTGCACCATGGCGCCGGCGGCGAAGCGCTGCCAATCGCGGCCCACGGCGGCGAAGTCGACGTTGGCCAGATCGCCGCCAGGGTTGTTGTCCTGGTTGCCACCGCGCCTCCTGCTACGCATGGCGTTTTCCGCAGTCGATGCGCTGCGCAGTTCGACCTTGGCCCCTGCCAGCGGTTCGCCGCGGTCGTCGAGCACCACGCCCGCCACGTAGACGCCGCGGTCGAGCCCTGCCTGCACGGTGGGGATCCCGGCCCCGGCGCGTACTTCGACCTCGGCCGAGCGGAAGCGGGCGTGGTCGGGCGACTGCACGTGCACTTCGTAGACGCCTTCCTGCAGGCCGGTGGCAACGAAGGTGCCGTCGGGGTGATTCTCCGGCTTGCCGAGGTCGCGCGCCAGGCCGCCCGGTCCGCCCTGGCGGCCGCCGTTGTCTTCGTTGCCGCCGCGACCGCCCTGGCCCGGGCGCCGCTGGTCCCGCGGGTCGCGGAACGACGCCCGCAGCGCATCGATCTGGCTGCGCAGCTGCTGCCGGGTGGCATCGTCCAGGTTCGGTTCGCCCATGCGCGCCATCAGCGCCTGGATGTCGACTTCACCCTGGCCGGCCTGGGGCAGGCCGCGCAGGCGCACGGCGCGGAAGGCGAAGCGGGTCACCGGTTGGCCGTCCACCGAGTCCAGGGCGGTGCCGGCGATGCGCAGGCCGTCCTGCATGGCAATCTGCAGCGGCTGGCCGGTGGTCACGTCGACGTTCTCGAGCTGGTGGTCGAGGAAGCCGTCGGCGCGGCTCTCGACGCGCATCGGCACGCCGGGCAGGTGGTCGAGGAAGAAGCGGCCCTGGGCATCGGTGGTGGCGGTGTGCTCGCGGCCGAAGTTGCGCCAGTCCTGGCCGCGCCCGCCGCGCCCGCCATTGCCATTCCCGGCACCGGGACCAGCCTGCCCATTGCCCGACGGTCCATTGCCCGACGGTGGCGTGCCGCGCAGCGTCACTTCGGCCTTGGCGATCGGCTGGCCGGCCGTGGTGCGCACATACCCGGTCACTTCGTAGCCCGGGCCGAGCCGGATGTCGTCCAGGTTCGCCTGCTGGTCCTCTTCGATGGCGAACGTGCTCGAGCGGCCCTCGGTGTGCTTCGCCGCCGTGGCACTCAGGCTCCAGTCGCCCGCCGGCAGGTGCGGGCCGCGGAAGTAGCCGTTCGGGTCGGTCTTCAGCTCCGCGAGCAGGTTGTCGCGGTTGCGCAGCAGGCGGAAGCGGTTGGTGTTCTCGGGCGAGAGCTTCAGCACCGCACTCGGGATGCCGTTGCCCTCGAGGTCGGTGACCCGGCCGAGCACGCCGCCGCCGTGCATGAGCTGCAGGTCGCCGAGGTCGGTTTCGGCGGCCACCTGGCCGAGGTCACGGTCGAACAGGCCGGGGGCGTGTTGGCCGTGGGCGACCTGCAGGGACACGCGCAGGTTGCGGAACGCCTGGCCCTGGAAGGCGAAGCGGCCCTCGCGGTCGGTCTGCACCGGGTCGGGCACCCGGCGGGTGCGGTTGTTGCCGCCGGGGCCACCGCCCGGACCCTGCCGCTGGCCGCTGCGGCCGAAGTCGAGCCATACGGTGGCGCCGGCCACCGGGCCCTGGAACTTGTCGACCACGCGGCCGCGCAGCAGCACGGCGACCCGCGCTTCGTCGTCGGCGCCCTGGAAACCGCTGTCGGCGACGGCCGTGCGCTCCACGCTGGGGCTGCCGGCCAAGTCGGCGCCTTCGCCGTCGGTGGTGCTCGCAACCTCTTGTTCGTCCCGCTCCTGCCAGCGGCGGATCGGGGCTTCGTCGTCGCCGGCCAGGGTTGCCAGCCAGAGGCCGCCGCCGGCGCACAGGAGGAGGCCGCCGAGCAGGACTGCGAGGGTGGGTTTCTGCATGAGTGGGGTCACTGCGGTGCTGGACCGCGAGCCACCTATTACGGCACGGCATCGACTTTGCCGACAGCAAGGCGCTGTAACGACTTCGCACGGCGATTGTCCCTGGGGTGGTACGAATGCCACGCCGGGCCACGGCTGCCCGCCACCCCGGGGGGGCCTTGGCAGGCGCCGCGGTCCCTGCGAAGCTGCTGCGATCGCATCCTTCCGCAAGCGCTGGCTGGCTGTCGGGCTGTGGGGCCTCGTTGCCATGGGCCCGTGCCCGCCATTGGCCGCGCAGGTGGAGCCAGCGGCCGCGGTCCCGGCCGACTTGCAAGCCGCGGTCGAACAGTATCTGGCCGAGCGCGAAGACGCCGCCGCCGCGACCCTGCTCACCACCCTGCTGCTGCGCCCCGACGCCCACGCCAGTGCGGTCGCAGCCGCCCTGGCGGCTGCGCCGGCCGCCCTCGCCGCGCGCATGGACTTGTCGGTGCCTTGGTGCGACCAGATCGTGCAGGCGGCGGTGTTCGTGCCACCCGGCCACACGCGCAGTGCGCCGCCTTTGCCGATCCTGCTGGTGCCCGGCGGCAACGACGGCGCATTGGCGGCGATGCACCTCGGCAACACCATCCGCATGTACTTCGTGGGCCTCTACACGCCGCCGGAGTTCTCGGACGAGATGCGCGATGGCTACCTGAAAGTACTCCGGGCCGGCGCACACCTGGCCAACGGCGATCTCGGGCGCCTGTGGATCGGGGGGTTCTCCTGGGCGGGACACAGTGCGATCGACACGGCGCTCCACCGGCCGGGCACGCTGTGCGGCAACATCCCCACGGGTGGCGGGCCGCGGCGGCAGCACTTCCGTCTGCTGCGGCACCTCGAAGGCGTGGCGACGCTGTCGTTCTGCGGCGGCAAGGACGACCCCGAACTGCTCTGGAACCTGCGCGAACTGGCGCGCATCGCACCAGGGCTGAAGATCCCGGCCGTGGTCACGATCGATCCGGAGCGCGGCCACCAACTGCCCCTGCTTGGCATGGACGGGATCGGGGCCCACATCGAGCGCAGCCGGCCGCGGCCGCTGGCACTGCCAAGGGAAGGCGCGCTGCTGGCGGAGGTGGCGAAGGTTGCTTCGCCCTACCTGCGCATCGATGCAATCGACGCGGCCCGGGTGCGGATCCCGGCCCAGGTGCAGGTGGGGGCGAAGGCGTCGCCGGACGAGCAGCGGCGCGCGATCCTGCGGTCGATGGAAGGCAAGGTGGTGAAGCTGGTCTGGCGGTTGGAGGAGAAGGTGGGGGAGCGGGTGCTGACGCTCACGGGCGACGGGGTGCAGCAGGCGACGGTGTTCTTGCGGGGGCCGACGTTCGGCGCGGGGGACAAAGTGACGATCCGGGTGGGCAGCAGGGTGGTGGCGACGGGGCCTCTGGTGGCGGAGGTGCGGTCGATGCTGGAGGACGCGCGGTACTCGGGGAATCGAACGGCTCCGGCGTTGCGGCGGGTGGTGGTGACGTTCTGAGCGGTGGGGGGGCTGGAGCGGGGGGCTGGGGTTAGAGTAGTGGCATGGACCCACGCTGCCCGGTCATCGTGCAGAAGGCGCTGCACGTGGTGCGGGGGTGCTTCCGTTTGGATCTGGGGCACGGGATCCATGGGTTGCCGCATTGGAGTCGGGTGTTCTGGCACGGGCGGGCGCTGGCGGGGGAGCTGGGGGTGGATCCGTGTCTGGTGGCGTGGTTCGCCTTTTTGCATGACAGCCAGCGTTGGGACGATGGGGTCGATGCGGGGCATGGGGGGCGGGCGGCGGACTTCGCGGTTGGGCTGCGGCGGCGCGGGGTGCTGACGGAGCTGGATGGGCGGGGGTTCGAGCAGCTGTGTGAGGCGATGCGGTTGCACAGCGAAGGGCACACGGAGAGCGAGCCTGGGATCGTGGTGTGTTGGGACGCGGATCGGCTGGATCTTGGGCGGGTGGGGATCACGCCGGTGCCGCATCGGCTGTGCAGCGAGCCGGCGCGGGAGCCGGGGCGGATCGAACGTGCGCTGCGGATGAGTCGGGCGGTGGGGCGGAGGGGGAGGGGGTGAGGGGCTGGTGGGGGTGCATCGGGGACGGGTCTAAGGCACCCGTTGCACGTGCACGGCGTGGTTCTTGGCGGGGGGGGCTGGCGCCGATGGACGCTGGGGGTGTGCATCTGGACAGGTTCCTTCCGTGGGCGCCCGCCGACGGTCTGTTGCAGTGTAACTACACTGTGACTACAGTTGGGGCATGGACAAGCTCAGGTTCGCCTGGGACCCAAGCAAGGCAGCCGCGAATCTGCGGAAGCACGGCGTTTCGTTCGATGAGGCGGAGACGGTCTTCGCCGACGACCACGCGTTGTTGTTGACGACCCCGACCATTCCCACGAGGAAGACCGCGCCATTCTGCTTGGTCTGAGCGCGCGGCTCCGCATCGTCGTGGTGTGCCACACGCTTCGTGATGACGATCGCACGATCCGCATCATCTCGGCGAGGAAGGCGACGAAGCGCGAGCGTGAGCAGTACTTGGAGCATGGGAACCCATGAGAAAGGAATACGATTTCCGAGGAGCTCGGCGAAACCCGTATGCAAAGCGGGTCAAGCGTCAGCTGACGATCCGACTTGACGAAGTGACGGTCTCCTACTTCAAGGAACTGGCGATGGAAGCTGGGCTGCCATACCAGACCTTGATCAACCTGTACCTTCGGGATTGCGCTTCGTCCGGCCGCCGTTTGGCGATGAGCTGGAAGGCGTCATGAAGGCAG
>JAEUHP010000213.1 GCA_016795295.1 Planctomycetota bacterium
CGCTCGAGCGCGAACTCGGACGACTCGACCGTTTCCGGCAGGCGTGGCTGCGGCATGGCCTCGTGGTGATGGTCGAGGCCGCCCTCAGGGAACTCGGCACCCGCACGCGCCTCCTGGCCCAACCCGGCGGCGAACGGCGCCTCACCAACTACCGTCAGCTGGTCGAACTGCTGCACGCGGCCGAGCACCAGGGTCGCCTGGCGCCCGAGGGCCTCTACGAATGGCTGCAGCGCGAACGCATCCACCGCGACGAGCTCGACTACCAGTTGCGCGAGCTGCGCCTCGAATCCGACGAACAGGCGGTGCAGATCCTGACCGTACACGGCAGCAAGGGCCTCGAGTACGAAGTGGTGTTCTGCCCGTTTCTCTGGTTCGGGCGCAGGCCCGACGCGCCGGCCGTGCTCGTCCAAGGCGACCACCGGGTGTTGCTGCACGAACTCGAGGAACCACAGAAGCTCGACAGCGACGCCGAGCGCCTCGAAGAGGACCTGCGCCTCTGCTATGTCGGCCTGACGCGCGCCAAGCGTCGCTGCGTGGTGCATTGGGCGCCGAACGCCAACGGGCACGAACGCAGCGCGCTGGGCTGGCTGCTCATCGGGGATCGGCTCGCCGCCGCCGACCGCAGCGACCATGACGATCTCGCCGCGTTCCACAAGGAACTCAAGCGCCGGCTGACCACGACGAACCGCCTCGCCGAACTGGCTGCCGAGCCGAATGTCGTGCAAGTCTTCGAAGTGACTGGGACACCACCCCCGCCACCGGCCGTGGCTCCCGCCGCGGCAGCCGAGCTGCTGCCGCCGCGCCGACCAGCCCGCACGGTGCGCGCCCAGGGCCTCTACAGCTTCTCGTCCCTGTGCGCCGGCGCCGAGCCGGTCGACACCAACCGCGACCTTGCCGAAGCACCCGACCCCGCCACGGCCGACGCTGCGGCGACCGGCATCTTTGCGTTCGCACGCGGCACCGCCGCCGGCCAGTGCCTGCACGCGATCCTCGAGCGCACCAACCTCGCCGACCTCGCAACGGCCCCCAGCATCGTGCGCGAACAGCTGCGCGCCCACGGGCTCGCCGAGCCTGGCAACCATCCCGCGCCGATCGCACCCGAGAGCACGGTGCTCGCGCTGCTGCAGGACCTCGCCGCTGCCCGCCTGCCGGCGAGCGCCACGCTGGCGACTCCACCGACCCTGGCCGAACTCTGCCGCGGCCCGAAGCAGGCCGAATGGTCGTTCGCCTTGCCCACCGAGCACGCCGACCTCGGCGACTTGGCCCAGCGCTTCGCACGGAGCGACAGCCGGATCGCCCGCGCCTACGCCCACCGCCTGCGGCAGTTGCCCGCGCGGACCCTGCGCGGCTTCCTGGTCGGCTTCGTCGACCTGATCACCGCACACGGCGGCCGCTACTGGGTGCTCGACTGGAAGTCGAACCACCTCGGCAACCAGCGCTCGGACTACACCGCTGGGGCCCTCGAGCAGGCGATGCACGACCACGACTACGTGCTGCAGTACCACCTCTACGTGTTGGCCCTGCACCGGCTGCTGCGCGCGCGGCAGCCCGACTACGACCCCGAACAGCACCTCGGCGGCGTCTGCTATCCGTTCCTGCGCGGCGTCGCGGCGGGCAGCCACCATGGGTTGTTCGTGGACCGCGTGCCCACGGCCCTGGTGCACGAACTCGATGCGTGGGTGCGCGGCGAGGGCCGGGGAGTGCGCCGATGAACGACCCCCTCGGACCCGCAGGCAGCCTGGGCCCCCACCTGGCGCGCGCCCTGCAGCGCCAACAGACCCAGGGCGACCGCGCGCTGCTCGCGGCCACCGTGCAACTGCTCGACGAACAGCGCAGCCAGGGCCACGTGTGCCTCGTGCTCGGCGACTGGGCCGGGCGCAGCGGCGCGACGCCCTCACACGTGCTGCCTCCTGCCGCCGCGTGGCGCGCCGCGCTGTTGGCCACCGGCTTGTGCGCCGCACCCGGCACCACCCCACGCACGCCGCTGGTGCTCGACGCCGACGACCGCCTCTACCTGCTGCGCGACCACACCGCCGAGCAGCAGCTGCTGGCGTTCGTGCGTGACCGTGTCGACGCGCCCCCCGTTCTGCCCGCGGCCGAGCTGCGCGCCACGCTCGCTGCGTGCGCGCCCCCGGTCGTGGCCGCGGCCGGTGACGAGCCCGACTGGCAGCTCGCCGCGGCGGTGATGGCGGTGCGCAATCGCTTCGGCGTGCTCTCGGGCGGCCCCGGCACCGGCAAGACCACCACCGTGGCGAAACTGCTGACGATCCTGCTGCAGCGCGCCCCGGAACTGCGCGTGGCCCTCGCCGCCCCCACCGGCAAGGCCGCGGCGCGGCTCACCGAAGCGCTGCGCCAGCGCGCCGCCGCGGCGCCGCGGCTCCAGGCCCAGCTCGACCAGCTGCAGCCCACGACCTTGCACCGCCTGCTCGGCTACCTGCCGCTGCAGGAACGTTTCCGCCACGGGCCGGATGCGCCGCTGCCCTTCGATCTGGTGGTGGTCGACGAGGCCTCGATGGTCGACCCGGGGCTGCTCGCGGTGCTGTGCCAGGCCCTGCGCCCCGACACGCGGCTGCTCCTGGTCGGCGACCGCGACCAGCTCGCCGCCGTCGGCTCCGGTCAGGTGCTCGGCGACCTGTGCCGTGCGGCCGCCCCCGAGTTCGGCGTCGGCCCAGCACTCGCCGACTATGCGCGCGCCGCCGCCGACCTCGAACTGCCGTGCCGCAGCGATGCACCGCCGATCGCCGACGCCGTGGTGCTGCTGCGCCAGAACCACCGCTTCGGCACCCGCCCGGGCATCGGCGGCTTCGCCTCGGCACTCGCCGCCCGCGACCCAGCCGGCGCCCTCGCGGCCCTGCACCACGGCCATCCCGACCTCACCGCGGCCCCAGACGCCCACGCGGCCCTGGCTGCCGTGGCGCCGGCCCTACTGGCGACCACGAACGCCGCGGACCCGGCGGCGGCACTCGCAGCCCTCGGCACCGTGCGCATCCTCACCGCGACCCGCCACGGCGCCATGGGCACCGAGGCCTGGAACCGCCGCGTCGAAGCCCTGCTCGCCGATCACGGCGTGCCGACCGACCAGCCGTGGTACCGCGGCCGCCCGGTACTGGTCACCGAGAACGACCACCACCACCAGCTCTGGAACGGCGACCTCGGCGTGGCTTGGCACGACGAACGCGGGCCGTTCGTCGCCTTCCCGAGCGCCGACGGCGGCCTGCGCCGTCTGCATCCGAGCCGCCTGCCGGCCCACGACACGGCCTGGGCGATGACCGTACACAAGGCACAGGGCAGCGAGTTCCAGACCGTGCTGCTGGCGATGCCGGACGGCGACGGTCCGCTGTGGCAGGCACCCCTGATCTACACCGGCATCACCCGCGCCCGCGAACGCGCCGTGCTGCTCGCCGCCCCCGAACGGCTGCGCCAAGCCCTCGGCCACTGGCCGCAGCGCAGTTCGGGCCTGGCCCAGGGCCTCGCCGCTGCAGTTCCCCCGGCCGCGAACTCCCAACCGCATCGGCCGGCCCGCTGAAGTTCGTCGCCGGCTGCTTCGGCGCCCGGCCCCCGGCCGATATCCTGCCGGCCCATGCCACGCACGCCCGAACAGACCGCCGCCCTGCGCGCGAAGGTCGCCCAGATCCAGAGCTGGTACCACCGCATCGACCTCGGTGAAGGGGTCGAGACGCCCGGCCACTTCCGCATGGCCGACTACCTGCGCCACTACCATTTCCCCGAGCGCATGGACGGCATGCGCGTGCTCGACGTCGGCGCCAGCACCGGCTTCTTCGCCTACGAATTCGAACGCCGGGGTGCGGCCGAAGTGGTCGCCGTCGAACTGCCGAGCTGGGAGGCCCACGACTGGACGCCGCGCTACCGGGCCGAACTGCAACAGAAGAGCCTGAACGAGCGGCAGAACGTCGATCGCGAAGTGATGGTCGACGGCTTCACCGTGGTCGGCGAAGGCCTCGGCAGCAAGCGTGTGAAACGCATCTGGAAGGCCATCTACGACCTGCGCGCCGCCGACCTCGGCACCTTCGATCTGGTGTTCTCGGGGGCGATGCTGATGCACGTGCGCGATCCGATCCTGGGCATCCAGCGCATGCGCGAGTGCTGCAAGCCGGACGGCCGCCTGATCGTGTCGATCTCGACCACCCTGGCCGACCAGAAGGACCCGGTGGCGCGCTTCGTCGGCGAGTGGAACCAGTGCAATTGGTGGCAGATGAGCCCCGCCTGCCTCGACGCCGTGCTGCACTGCTGCGACTTCACGCACATCGACCATCGCGCGCACTACACGCTGCAGGACGTGACCGGCCAGTTCCACGATCCGACCTACGTCTGCCACGCGTTCCCGCGGCAGTGAGTGCGGCGATGCTGACCGCGGCGCGGTTCCGGCAGCTGGCGCTGGCCCTGCCCGGCTCCAGCGAGGGTGCCCACCACGACCACCCGGACTTCCGCAGCAACGGCCGGGTGTTCGCTTCGCTGTGGCCCGACGGCCAGACGGCGATGGTGGTGCTGGCACCGCCGCAGCAGCGCGCCCTGTGCACGAGCGATCCGGCGGCGTTCCGCCCGGCCAACGGCGCCTGGGGTCGCAACGGCTGCACCCTGGTGACGTTGGCCGCGGCGGCGCCCGAGACCGTGGCCGCCGCCCTGCACGACGCCCTGCTGCTGGCCCAGAGCCGGCCGAAGGGCCGTTCCCGCACCTGACGCACCATCGCAGCCGTGGCCGCAACCGAACTCGGTTGCCGGAATTGGCCACGGCCGTTGGTGGCTGGGGGCCTTACGCTCACGAGGAGCCTCGAGACCACGGCCATGCTGTCGAGTTGCCGCCTCTACCTGCTGTTCACTCCGGAGCTCTGTCGACTCGAGCCATGGACCGCGCTGGCCGCGGCCCTCGACCACGGCGTCGATCTGGTGCAGTGGCGCAGCAAGACCCCCGACCGCGCGGGCTTCGAACGCACGCGCGCTGTGTGCCTCTCGCACCGGGTGCCCCTCGTGGTCAACGACGACGTGCCGCTGGCCGTGCAGAGCCACGCGGCGGGCGCCCACGTGGGCCAGGACGATCTGCCGGCCCCGGCCGCACGCCGGCTGTTGGCCCGTGGCTGGCTCGGGGTCAGCACGCACGACGTGGCGCAGATCGATGCCGCGGCCGCCGCGGGTGCGGACTACGTGGGCTTCGGGCCGTGTTTTCCCACCGCCACCAAGGGCTACACCGAAGGGCAGCCACAGCCGGCGATCGCCGCGGCGGTGGCGGCGGCACAGCGGCACCGACTGCCGTTGTTCGCCATCGGCGGGATCACGACCGAACGGATGGCGCTGCTGCGCGGTGCGGGGGTGGCGCGGATCGCGGTGAGCAGCGCGATCCTCGCGGCCGAGGA
>JAEUHP010000229.1 GCA_016795295.1 Planctomycetota bacterium
CCAGCGCGTGCGCCAAGTCACCCAGCGATCCAACACCACCGCGCCGTCGGCGCTGCGCAGCAAGAGCCGGGTCGGCCCCGCGGCCGCCGTCGGGTCGATCTCCAGCGTGGCCTCGGGCTGCAGCGTCACTTCCAGTGGCGCCTCGCCCAGAGTGCGGGTGTCGAACTCGACCCGCGCCCCGCCGCGGCCCGAGACCAGCAGACGATAGCGCCCGTCGACCAGCCCCACGGTGCCCTTGCCTCGATCCAGGCTCAGGCGCAGCGAGCGCGCCGCCAGTTCCGCACGCGGCGCCGGATCGAGGGGCTTCACCCAAGCCGACAGACCCTCGCCTTCGGGGGCATCGCGGACCAGGATCGTCACGGTGCGCTGCGGCTGCACCACCAGTTGGCCCAGGTCGGTGACGGTACCAGGCGCGAGGCGCACCGAATAAGACACCATCGCAACACCGGGGGCGTTCACCGACAGCTCGAACAGGCCTGGCAGCAGGTGTGCCTGTTCGAACCGCCCTTCGCCGTCGACGTCGCGAGGCTGTCCCCAGCTCTGCGCGTCGTTGACCCCGATCTTGGCCGTCGGCACCGGTTTGCCGGTCGGGTCGACCACCTGCAAACGCAGCGTCGCCAGGCTGCCGATCCAAGCGGCAGGGTCCACCGTCAACTCCAGTTCGGCCTGTCCCGGCGCCAACGCGCCACGTGCGAGCACTTGCTCCTTCAACACCACCGCGACGTGCGCCGCACGGCGCTCGGGCAACTCCAGCACGCCGGCATAACGCTCCGGCAGGTCGCCACCGACGCGGCCGCGCGGCCGGTCGAAGCCGCGGCTGCTGCGCCAAGTCCCAACCGACATCGGCGAACTGCGCAGATCCGACAACGGCAGCACCGCGGGCACTTCGTGCCACAGAGCGAGTACCTGGGTGCCGTCGCCGCCGAGGTGCAGGCGCAGTTCGGGGCGTTGCCGGACCAGCTCGCTCTGGACCTCGTGGAACGGCCGACCGTCGGGTGCCAGCAGCAACACCTTCACCAGCCAGCTCGACACCAATTCGACGTCGACGCGCAGCTCGACGGCGCCGGCCGGCACCACCACTGGCAGCGCGACCGGCTGCACCCCGTCGGCGCGCGTGCGCAGTTCGTAATCGCCGGGGGGCACCAGCGGCCAGGCGTAGGTCCGCCGGTCGTTCTCCAGACGCGATTCGTAGAGGGACTTGCTCTCGCCCCGGGCGAACAGACCGACGAACGCCCAGGACGGCAACGGGCTGCCGTCCGCGGTGCGCAAACGACCGTGGACGAGGGCCCCGGCAGGCAGCTCCGCAGCCACACCCTCGGCGCGAGGCTCGACCGCCGGACCGAGAGCCGAGGTGGCCATCGGCTCTGGAGCCGTGGCCGCACCAGAGTCGCGTGCCGCCATCGGCGCCGCGGCCTGAGGCTTGGCTGTGGCAATGGGCTCGACTTCGCGCGGCAGAGCGAACCACAGTGCCGCGATGGCCACGGCTTCGAGCCAGGCCACCAGCAACCAGATGCGCGAGTTCATCGCAGCTCCTTCGGCACTTCGGCACCGGCCATGCGTAGCGCTTCCTGCCCGAGCGGCCGGCCATGGCCGTCGTAGACGTGCAGTCGGTAGTCGCCATCGGGCAGGGTGGCGGTGGCCTCGGGCCAACGCAGTTCGAGCCGCAGCACTTCGAGCAGATTCCCGGCCGAGTCGGTGACGACACCAACCCGCACCTGCTG
>JAEUHP010000257.1 GCA_016795295.1 Planctomycetota bacterium
TGCCAGACGACCGCCGCCGACCGGCTGGCGAACGCCACCGCCGAAGCGGGCGCTTCGCGCAGGATGGCCTCGGCCACCGCCGAGGCGCGCGCTCGAGGCCGACGCCGCGCCAGAGCTGGACGGCGAGCGCCACCACCACCCCCGCCCCCAGCACCGGCAGCGCCAGGCTGCGCGGGAGACTGCGGGTTCGCTTGGCGCCCGGATCGAGCATGCGAGCAGGCTACGTGCCGCGCACGATGGGGTGTCAAGAACTCATCAAGCGGGCCCCATCGGTCGCCCGACGGCACCCCGGGGAGCGGGTTACGGCCCCACCCGAGCGGGCTATCAGAAGAGCTCGAACCCAAAGGCTCCCCATGAACCGAATCGTGTTTCTAGGCTCTTTGCCAGCTCTGCTGCTGCACTCCCTCCCGGCACAGACACTGCAGATCGACCTCGCTGCGGTGCAGCCGTTGGTGGTCAGCGCCACGGCGGGCCAGACGGCCACGGCCTCGGCGCCGGCCGGCCCACTGGCCGCCACCGGCCGGCTCAACGCCACGCCCGCCCCCGGGGTCGAGGCGTCCTGCTCCTGGCGCAGCAGCGCCGGTGCCGAACTCGGCGGCGTGTTGCTCGGCCACTCCGTGCAGACCACCGGCGGCGGCGCCACGGCCGCCGTGGGCCCCCTGGAGTATCTGGTTACGTTGACGACGTCCGTCTCGACCCGGACCTTCCTTCAAGTGGAGCGTCAGGACGAAGGCGGCATGCCGGCGGCGACGATCGCTCTGGACCTCGACAACGATGGTGTCTACGAACGCAGCGTTCCGCTCGGCAATCCGCTGACACCGCTGGCACGCACCTTGTCCCCGGTGCCCTACCAGTTCCGCGTCCGGATCGCGAACCAACTCGCGGGCCCCGGGGCCGCCGGCGGGCAACTCAGCGTGATGGTGCTGCCGGACAACCAGCTCAGCAGCGTGCCGACGGCCGTCAGCTGCTCCCCGTTTCCGGACGTGCTCTTCGGCGGTTACCCGGTGTTCCCGAACACCGGGTACACCTTCTACGGCAACAGCTACTACAGCAACAAGCTGTCCGCCATGGTGGTTGGCTTGGCGGCACAACCGACGCTGCTGCCCTCTCTGACCGCCGTGCCGTGCCTGCTGGTGCCGCGGCCCGACGCGGTGGTCCTGCTGCTGCCCGGACAACGCATCGAAGGCGTCAGGCTCGAAGTGCCGCTGCCCCCGAGCGTGCGGCCACTGACCCTGCAGGCGCAGTTGGTCTACCTCGAGCCGTCTGGCCAACCCTCGGTCGGCGAAGGCTTTGCGGTGTCCGCGCGCTGAACCACCGACTTGGGCGGGGGCGGTTCCGCGCCGTCAACTGAGCACTCCCACGGCCAGAGGGGCCAACAACTCCGTGGGTGGCGCCACGCCCCCGCGGCAGTGCGCACCGAACGCGTGACCCGACCACCACCCCGCGCTTAGCATCGGGCCATGCCCACCCCCACTCCGTTGCGTGCTGCCCTGCTGACCGCGGCCCTGCTGGCCACCTCGTGTGCCACCAGCAGCCAGCTCGTCGAAGACCGTCTCCTCGACGCCGCCGGCGTGGCCGCGGTCGAACTCGGCACCGTGCGCCTCGACTACGCGCAGTGGTCGAAGCAGGACGCCAAAGTGCTCGACAAGGCCAAACAACAGGAATCCGCCTGGACGAAGGCGCTCGGCGATGCGTTCCTGGCCCGCGCCAACAAGCGCGGTCTGGGCAACGGCACCGACCGCGTGCGCGTCGACATCACCGTCGTCGACCTGGATCCGGGCAGCCAGGCGGCTCGCTACTTCGTCGGCTTCGGCGCTGGCACGGGCCGGATCAGCGCTCAGGTGGACGTGGCCGGGCACGGCAGTTTCCGGATGAACGCCAAGATCACCGGCGGCGCCTGGGGCGGCGGTTTCGAAGGCGTGCTCGAGGAACTGGGCGCATCGGCAGCGAACCACCTGGCCGACGCGAGGCAGCGCAAATGAGCTGCCGTGTCCCGCGAACGGTTGGTGCCGCAGACGAGCGCCGGTAGAAGGCACCCAATGACCCGTTCCGAGCCCCCTGCGCGCAACGTCCTCGGCAGCGCGCTCGTGCCGTGCAGCGAGAACCCACGCACCGGCTTCTTCCGCGACGCCTGCTGCAACACCAGCGACGAAGACCGCGGCGTGCACACCGTCTGCGCCGAAGTCACCGCCGAGTTCCTCGCCTTCAGCCGAGCAGCCGGCAACGACCTGAGCACGGCCCGCCCCGAGTTCGGCTTCCCGGGCCTGCGCCCAGGGGATCGCTGGTGCCTGTGCGCCACGCGTTGGCTGGAAGCCCTCGAAGCCGGCAGTGCCCCGCGGGTGGTGCTGGAAGCGACGCACGAACGCACCTTGGACTTCGTGCCGCTGGCGGCGCTGCAGCGCCACGCGATCCCCGGCTGAGCGCGCCCGAGCCGCCGGCGAACGGGTGGCGCATCCGCAGCGGCACGCGCGGCGAACTGCTGGGCATGACCGAGTCGGGTCCGCGCTGGGCGCGGCCGGTGTTGTACGCCGCGGCCGCCTACAATCTGGCCTTCGGCGCCTTCGCCGTGCTGTGGCCACGAGGCTGGTTCGAGCTGTCCGGCATCCCGGTGCCCGAGGCGCTGTACCTCTGGCAGTGCCTTGGCATGGTGGTGGGCGTCTACGGCCTCGGCTACGCCTGCGCCGCGCGCCGGCCCCTGCGCCACTGGCCGATCGTGCTGGTGGGCCTTTCGGGCAAGGTGCTCGGCCCGATCGGCTTCCTCGACGCTGCGGTGCGCGGCGTGCTGCCGTGGCGCGCCGGCTGGCTGATTCTCAGCAACGACCTTCTGTGGTGGATGCCGTTCGCGTCCCTGCTGCTGGCAGCACGCCGCCACCATCGGAGTTGAACCCATGCCCTGGTCGCAAGCGGTGGTCTGGCACGCAGTGCCCACGCTGTTCATGACCGGACTGATCTGGTTCGTGCAGGTGGTGCACTACCCGCTGCTGGCGGCGGTCGGTGCAGCGGAGTTCGTGGCCTACGAACGTGCCCACTGCCGCCGCACGTCGTTCGTCGTGATGCCGGCGATGCTGATGGAACTGGGCTTGGCGGTGTGGCTGTGGTGGCAGGCCCCCGCAGGGCAGGTGGTCACGACCACACTCGGGCTTGGACTGCTCGGCCTGGTGTGGGCATCGACCTTCGCGCTGCAGGTCCCCTGCCACCAGCGTCTCGAACAGAGCTGCGACGCGGCCACGGTGCGGCGCCTGGTGCGGACCAACTGGCTGCGCACCGCCGGCTGGTCGGCCAGGTCCGGGCTTGCGGTCTGGTGGCTGCTCTAGGCCCGCGCGACCTGGCAGCCTGGCCTGCCGCGACTCCCGTCAGCAGAGCAGCGCCCGCCGCAGCTCTGCGTGCAGTTCGGCCAGCCGCACCGGCTTGGCCAGGAACCCGTCCATGCCGGCCGCGAAGCACCGTTCGCGATCTTCTGGCTGCGCATTGGCGGTCAACGCCAGGATCGGCACCTTGGACCACGGACCGCCGCTCGCGCGCGCGGCACGCGTGGCGGCGAAACCGTCCATCACCGGCATGCTGCAGTCCATCAGCACCAGGTCGATCGGTCCGTCCTGGAGCCGCCGCAGCGCTTCGCCACCGTTCTCGGCGAGGATCACCTGGCAGCCCATCTTCTGCAGCATGCGTTGGATCAGCAGCCGGTTGGCTTGGTTGTCGTCGGCAACCAGAACGTGCCGACCGGCGAGCGCTCGCTCTTCGAGGGCCGCGGTGGCTTCGGGCACGCGGGGCGCCTCACCCGGCGCTTTGGGCAAGGAGCAGGTGAAACGGAACACCGACCCGCACCCCGGTTCGCTGGTGACACCGATGGTGCCGCCCATGCGTTCGACCAGTTGCTTGCAGATGGCGAGGCCGAGCCCGGTGCCACCGTACTTGCGCGTGGTGCTGGCATCGGCCTGGACGAACGCCTCGAACAGCCGCGCCTGCGCCTCGGGCGCGATGCCGATCCCGGTGTCCGCGACGGCGAACGCGACCTGGTCGGGCACGCTGCCCATGCCCACCGTGATCGACACCTCGCCTTTCGCCGTGAACTTCACGGCGTTGTTGGTCAGGTTGTTGAGCACTTGCCGGAGGCGCCCCTCGTCGCCGAGCACCCATTTCGGCAGCCGCGGATCCAGCTCCCAGCGCAAGCTCACGTTGCCGCCGTGCAGGGCGGCGAGCTGCAGGTCGAGCACTTCGCGGACACAGGCCCCCAGATGGAACGGCAACGACTCGAGCTGCAGCATGCCCGACTCGACCCGGGAGTAGTCCAGGATGTCGTTGACGATGGTCAACAGGGCCGAGCCGGAACGGCGCAGCAGGTGCGCGAGTTCGGCCTGCTCGGCATCGAGATCGGTGCTGAGCAACAGCTCCGCGCTGCCGAGCATGCCGTGCAAAGGGGTCCGCAATTCGTGCGTCATGGTCGCCAGGAACCGCCCCTTGGCCGCAGTGGCCGCCTCGGCGGCGGCCTTGGCCTGCTGCAACTCCCCGACCAGTTCTTGCAGGTCGGCGTTGGTGCGCAGCATGTTCTCCCGGCTGCGCTCGGAGAGCGCCTCCGAGGTCTCGGCAATGCGCTGCAACTGGCGCAGCTCGCGTCGCACCTTGGCCAGCTCGCGCCGGAGGCGCAGCACCTCGGTCTCTGGATCTTGCTGGTTCGGGTTCATGCCGGCCGGCCATCCACAGGCATGGATGCCGTATCACTGCTGGCGATGGGCAGCCCGTTGCGCGCCGCAAGAGGGCGGAAACCACGGCCTGGCTGGCATCCCACTGCGCCCTTCGGCATGCCCCAGACATCGACATGCCAGGGCCCGCGTCATGAAGCTGGCGGGAAAACCCCTAGCTGCGACAGAGACGGGCGCTGCGCAGCAGGCGCACCGCCAGTCTCGATTCGAGACCAAGGGTGCGGTGCCGGGAACGCCCCCCCTCCCACCACTGGCATGGTGGGCCCACACCGAAGCGGCCCAGGACGCATCCATGCCTCAACCGCACCCGCAGCCGCACCCTCCCGACTTCCGCGCCACGCTCACCCAGCCCTTCGCCGACGCCCGGCAGACCGAACGCTTCCTGCAGCTGGTCCACGCCTACTTCCGCGAGCGGCACCGGCACGCCACCTTCTGCCCCGCGACCTTCGCCATGCACGAGGGTGAGGCGCAGCATGGCCTCACCAGCCTCGCCCAGGTCTGCGCCCAGGCACCGGCAGGCCGCTGGGAACGCCTGATCCGCCAGCACCTCGACCAGAACGACACCGAGCGGTTCGCCGCGGTCCTGGAGCGCATGTTCAACCTGAGTTACGCCACGCTGCGGTCCCGGCTGTCGGTGCGCCTGCAACCCGAGGACCAGCTCGACACGAACCTGCAGGAACACCTGGTCTGCCGCAGCGACCTGCCCGGCACGGTGACGGTGCTGATGCTCGACCTCGGTCCGTCCACCTGTGCCGTGCCGGCACCGGTCCAACGCACCTGGGGAGTCGACCTCGACACCTGCTTCGCCGCGGCCCTGGCGAACTTCGTGGCCCACGAACCCAGGGCGCGCACCCTGCCCCCGGGCCCGCGCGGTCTGGTGCAGATCCGCGGCCACTCGGCCAGCGCCCTGGCCCTCGCCGGGGCCGAATGGCCCGACCGCGGCAGCCGCGGCACCCTGTGTGCGGCACCGGCCCGCGACAGCCTGCTCCTGTTGCCGCTCGACCAGCCACCCGAACCCGCCACCCTGCGCGGCCTCGCGCGCATCGCCCACGAACAGTTCCGGGCCGGGCCCTACTCGATCACGCCCCACCTGTTCCTGCGCACTCCCGACGGGGCCGTCGAAGCGCTGCAGGTCGCGGTGGACGGCTCTTCGGTGCAACTGGCGGCCGGCCCGCGATTCCAGGCCCTGTGCGGCGGCCCCTGAGCCCAACCGGCACGGGACGAGAATCTGCCGAGAGTACGGCGAGCGCGGGAACCGGCGCGTATCCTGCGCGCCCGCATGATCCTCACCTCTCCGGATCCGTTCCGGCTCGACGGCAAGGTGGCGGCGATCACCGGTGCCGGTTCCGGCATCGGCGCCGCGATCGCGCTGTTGTTCGCCCAGCGCGGCGCCAAAGTCGCCGTGCTCGACATCGACGCGACCAACGGCACGCGGGTGGTCGGCGACCTGCGCGGCCATGGCCTCACCGCCGAGTTCGTGCCGTGCGACGTGACCCACGAAGGCGCCGTGGCCAGCGCGTTCGCCCGGGTGGTCGAGTGCTGGGGCCACCTCGACATCCTGGTCAACAACGCCGGCATCGGCCACGTCGGCAACCTGGCGAACACCGCCGAGAGCGACTTCGACCGCCTCTACGCGGTGAACGTGAAGGGCCTGTTCCTGTGCAGCAAGCACGCGCTGCCCCATCTGCTGGCGCGCCAAGGTGTGATCTGCAACCTGGCATCGATCGCCAGCCTGATCGGCATCGCCGACCGCTTCGCCTATTCGATGACCAAAGGCGCCGTGCTGACCATGACCAAGTCGATCGCCATCGACTACATGGCCCAGGGGCTGCGCTGCAACTGCATCTGCCCGGCGCGCATCCACACGCCGTTCGTCGACGGGTATCTGGAGAAGAACTACCCTGGTCGCGAACGGGAGATGTACCAGAAGCTCGCCGCGTACCAGCCGATGGGCCGCATGGGCACCCCCATGGAAGTGGCCGAGACGGCCCTGTACTTGTGCAGCGACGCCAGCCGGTTCGTCACCGGCCAGGCGCTGCCGCTCGACGGCGGCAAACTCTGCACCTGAGCACCACGAGGATCCCATGCAACTGTTCCGCTTCGGCCCTCCTGGCCGCGAACGCCCGGGTGTGCAGATCGACGGGCAGCGCCTCGACTGCGCGCAGTTCCCCGACGACTTCGGCCCCGATTTCTTCGCCCGCGACGGCCTGGAACGCCTGCGCACGTTCGTGCGCAGCCACGGCAACAACCTGCCGACGGTGCCGCGCGGCGCCCGCCTCGGCCCATGCGTGGCGCGGCCGCACAAGCTGTTCTGCATCGGGCTCAACTACCGCGACCACGCCCGCGAGACCGGCGCCACGCTGCCGAGCGAGCCGGTGGTGTTCGCCAAGGCGACTTCGGCGATCTGCGGCCCCGACGACGACCTGATGCTGCCGAAGGGCTCGCAGAAAACCGACTGGGAGGTCGAACTGCTGGTCGTGATCGGCCGCACCGCGCGCTACGTCGATCCTGCCCAGGCGCTGGAGCACGTGGCCGGCTACGCCCTGCACAACGACTACAGCGAACGGCACTGGCAACTCGAGCGCGGCGGCCAGTGGGTCAAGGGCAAGAGCTTCGACACGTTCGCCCCGATCGGCCCGCTGTTCGTGCCGCGCGAACAGGTGGCCGATCCGCAGCACCTGCGGCTGTGGCTCACCGTCAACGGCGTGCGCCGCCAGGATTCGAACACGCGGGAGATGCTGTTCGGCGTGGCCGAGCTGGTCAGCTACCTGAGCCAGTGCCTCACGCTCGAACCAGGCGACTGCATCTCCACCGGCACGCCCGCCGGAGTCGGCCTCGGCTGCCAACCACCCACCTACCTGCAGCCCGGTGACGTGGTCGAACTGGGCCTCGGCGACCCAGAGGTGTTCGGCACGCAGCGCCAACGCGTGGTGCCGTTCGAGGCGCGCCCTTGAGCGGCGCCCGCGTGCAGCGCCACGGCATGCGCCTGGGCCTGCGGCCCGAGTGCCTGGCCGAGTACCGACGCCAGCACCAGCGCATCTGGCCGGAGATCCAAGCGGCGATCGCCGCCGCCGGCATCCGCAACTACTCGATCTACCACCACCACGGCGAACTGTTCGGCTACTACGAGTACGTCGGCCCGCCCGAGCAGTATGCCGAACGCCTGCAGGCCCTCGCCGCAGCACCGCGCATGCGCGAATGGTGGGATCTCATGGAGACCATGCAGATTCCCCACCCGTCGCGCGCGCCCGGCACCTGGTGGGCCGAGATGGAAGAAGTGTTCCACCAGGACTGACCGCACCCCGACTCCCGAACCACCATGCGTATCACCCACGTCGACACCGCCCTGCTGCGCGTGCCCCTGCAGCAGCGCACCATCACCGACAGCCAGAGCACCGTCACCCACGTCGAGTTCCTGCAGGTCGTGCTGCGCACCGACCAAGGCCTCACCGGCTACGGCATGAACTGGAGCTACACACCCGGCCTGCGCACCGCGCAGGTCGCCGTGCAGGAGAACTACGCCCCGGTGCTGCTCGGCAAGGACCCGGTGTTCCGCAAGCAGTTGGTGCGCGAGTGTTTCTTCACCAACCACTTCATCGGCCGGGTCGGCGCGACCCGCGTCGGGCTCGCCGCAGTGGAATACGCCCTGTGGGACCTCGCCTGCAAACAGGCGAACCTGCCGCTGTGGCGCTACCTCGGCGCCTGCCGCGACCGGGTCAAGGCCTACAGCACCGACGGCGGCTGGCTGTCGTGGAGCGAGTCCGATCTGGTGCGCGACTGCGTGGCCCTGGTCGAGCGCGGCTTCGACGCCGTCAAGGTCAAGCTCGGCCGCCCCGATCCACGCGAAGACCTGCGCCGCATCGCCGCAGTGCGCAAAGCAGTCGGCCCCGGCATCGACATCATGACCGACGTCAACTGCGCGTGGACGCTGGCCACCGGCAAGCAGTACGGCAGCCGCCTGCACGAATTCGACGTGAAGTGGCTCGAAGAGCCGATGAAGCCCGAAGACGTCACCATGCACGCCGAATTGGCGCGCGCCATCCAGACGCCGATCGCGGTCGGCGAGACGCTGTTCACGCGCGAAGCGTTCCGCGACTACATCGCCGCCGGCGCGGTGCACTACGTGCAAGCCGACGCCACCAAGCTGCTCGGCATCGACGAGTGGCTCGAAGTGGCGGCTCTGGCCGCGAGCTACAACCTGCCGGTGGTGCCGCACACCAACGTGCAGCACAAGCTGCACGTGCAACTCGCCGCCGCGACGCCGAACTGCATCATGGTCGAGAACTGCTACGAGTCGCTGCACGACCTCTGGGAAGAGCCGATCGGCGTGGTCGACGGCCACTACCAGATGCCCGAACAGCCGGGTGTTGGCCTGCAGATCCGCGCCGCCGCGATCGCGGCCCACCGCATCGGCTGAGCCATGGCCGCACCGCGCCTCGACAGCCACGTGCACTTCTGGCGCTACACGGCGGCGGAGTTCGGCTGGCTGGACGGTCCGCTCGAACCGCTGCGCCGCGACTTCCTGCCCGCGGATCTGGCCGAGCCGCGCGCAGCGGCCGGCATCGACGGCGCGATCGCCGTGCAGGCGCGGCAGAGCCACGCCGAGACGCAGTTCCTGCTCGAACTCGCTGCGGCCACGCCCTGGCTGCGCGGCGTGGTCGGCTGGGTGGACCTGCGCGCCGCCGACGTGCCGAGCCAACTGCGGGCCCTGCAGCGCTCGGGGCTGCTGGTCGGCGTGCGGCACGTCGTCGAAGCCGAACCGGACCCGGAGTTCGTGGTCGGGGAAGCGTTCCTGCGCGGCATCGCTGCACTGGCGCCCTACGACCTGGTCTACGACCTGCTGGTGCAACCGCGCCATTGGCCGAGCACGCTGGCCCTGGTCGAGCGTTTTCCCGGCCAGAAGTTCGTGCTCGACCACGCCGGCAAGCCCGATCCGCACGGCGACCTCGACGCCTGGCGGCGCTGGCTCCATGCGTTGGCCAAGTCGCCCAACGTGGCGTGCAAACTCTCGGGTTGGCCGCGGGAAGCTGGGCCGGAATGGACGGCTGCAGCCTTGCGGCCGCTCGCGGCCACGGTTTTGGACGCGTTCGGCCCAGAGCGCGTGCTGTTCGGCAGCGACTGGCCGGTGTGCCAGTGCGCGTCGACCTACGGCCGCTGGGTCGAAGCCGTCGCCGCGTGGCTGTCGGTGTTGGCCCCGACCGAACAGGACGCCGTGTGGGGCGGCAACGCCCAGCGCCTCTACGCGCTGCCGCGGCGGCGTTGACGGCGCAGCGGTGCCTCTCCGGCACCGCGCCGCGCGCCACTCACGACCCGATCGTGGCGCGCGCGCCGATCGTGAGTCCGACCGGCACCGCCGCCGCCGGAGTCGGGTCGAGTACCACGCCCTGCGCAAACAACGCAAGCCCGTAGAAACCCGCCTGGGCAGGCACCTGCAGCACGAAGTCGACCGGCTGCTGCGGCCCGAGCCATGGCCCGCCGATCAGCACCAGGCCGGCCAGCGCCGGATCCACCAGCAGCTCGCCCGGTGCCCCCGGCCCCGCCATGCCGTAACCAGGCATCGGCATGCCGCACGGCGGCGATTGCGGGGCGAAGCCGACCACCAACGCCGCCAGCGACCCCACGGCCTGCGTGGCGAGTGGGTTGTCGACCCCGAAGTGCACCGCAGTACCGATCGCCGCGCGCCCAGTGACCACCAGGCTGCCGGCCGGATTGCCACCGCAGCCGAGCAGCTGCGTGGTCGCCCAGCGGTCGCCCAGCGACAGGTCGGCGTTCAGGTTCTGCGCATACACGTCGCCACTGTCGGTGCGCGTGTCGCTCCAGGCCGCGAACAGCGTGCCCGAGGCCGTGCCCGCCGCAACCGTGCGGATCTTCTGGCTCGGCGCCGTCGCCACCGGGGTCACCGCCGCGGCGCCGCTGGCCAGCACCCGCATGCCAGTGACCTGGTAGGTGTTCGGCGCCGGCAGCCGTTCGTTGACCACGGCCAGCAGACCACCCGGCGTCGGCACCGCCTGCGGCGCCTGCACTTCGACGCCCGACACCGGGATCACCGTGACCCCACTGCTGCCGAGCAGCCGGTTGCCCGCGGCATCGACGGCCTGGGCGCTGATGCCCCAGCTCGACTGCGCCTGGTTGCGTTCGTTGAACACGGCGAGCACGGTCTGGCTCGAAGGCAGGAACACCACCGACGGATCGAAGCGGCTGTTGGCGTTGGTCGACAAGTCGACGCCGTTGTGTGGGAACACTTCGACACCCGCCGCCGACAGGCGCTGCACGCGGGCGAAGAACTGCTGGCCCTGGGCGTAGTGCCAGGCGACCACGCAGCCACCGGCGCCGTCGGCGACGAGGCGTGGTTCGTGTGCGATCGGCAACGAAGCGAGGTCGAACACCGGCAGCCGGGTGCCGCCGTTCCAGAGCGGCGTGCCCACGGCGTCCCAGGCCATCGCATGCAGGTGTTTGGTGCCGGTGATGGCGAGCGTGCGCACCCACACGGCCAACACGGCACCGCCGAGCCCCGGCACGGCGCGCACGAACGCCGGCGTCTGCCCGGTGTCCCCCGGCGTGGCGATGCCGTCGCCGGGAAAGCGCGGCGCACCGGCGCGGTCGAGACGCTGCATCTGGATGGTGCGCTGGGTGCTGTTCGGCCAGAACACCACGAAGTCGCCGTCGGCGGCTTCGACCACGGTTGGATTGCCCTCGGCGTCGCCGTTGGCACTCACGGCGACGCCCTGGTTGCCCCACACGAAAGCACCACTCGGAGCAACCCGGTACGCGTAGACGTCCAGGTCCGGCCCCTGGCGCACATCGGTGAACACCAAGACGCAGTGGCCGTCGCGGTCGGCGAGCAGATCCCAGCCGACCAGCGAGCCGTTCTGCGGGTTGCTGGACACCACCAAGCCGCCGTGCGGCCACTGCTCTTGGCCGCTGCCAGCCAACCGCTGCAGCCGCAGGTCGTAGTTGCCGCCCCGGTTGTCGAACCAGCCGATGTAGCAGCCACCGTCGGGCGTGGCCGCCACCCGCGGCACCGCCTGGTTGCCCACGGCATCGCCGATCGGCTGGTTCTGCGTGGGCACGCCCGGCCACTGGGCCACGGCACCGGCCACGCTGCACCAGACCGCGAACAGGAAGCGCAAAGTCGTCATGCCAGCCGTCTTACCCGAAACCGACCGAGCCAGCTCCAGCCATCGCCAAGTTCACGCGCCCCTGGCGCCCCCGCCGAGCGACGCCGTACGGTCCGCAGACCGATGTTTGCGAATTGGTAGAATTGCCCAGCCGCACCCCGGTGAGCTCCCCCGGGCCGAGGATTTTGCCGGGGGGGATTTGCGCCCCGGCGCGCGAGCCCATAAGAACGGGGCCATCGCAGTGCCCGCTCCAACGATGTCCCAGCCCTGGTAGGGACGCCATCGCTGAGCGCTAACTGTGGTGGCCAGACGCTTCGGTCGGGGCGACTGGTCGGTTCCGCTTCATGCCGCCTGGGCTTGGTGCCTGGCAACGGCTGCGACGGCTTACGGCAGGCCGCCCCCATGCTCCGGCACCCCCGGATGGGCGGCGAATTCGCGAGACTTGGTCGGTCTCCCGAAGCCGTGATTCGTCGCTGGCTTGCGCCCGGTTTCCCCAGCTCCCCACACCTTCTCCACACCCACTCCCGGTCGGCGCCCCAAGGTCGCCAGCCGCACGGTTGTGGGCACCGAGAGGGTGGCCCCGTCTCGGGCCCACGCGCGCAGGTTTCGGCACCACGGCCGACCGGTCGGTTCGAGCAGCGGTTTCCCCACAGATCGATCCACAGGTCCCCAGCAAGTCCCAGCGTCGGTCCCCAGCAAGTCCCAGCGGCAGGGCGCCGCCCCCACAAGGCGCCACGGAGGAGGTAGCGTGAAAGTCACTCGTCGGTTCACCATCAAGGGCAAGTCGCCGTACGAAGGCATCCCGTTCCACAAGCGCAGCAGCGAGATCCGCAACCCCAACGGGTCGCTGGTGTTCGAGGCGCGCGACATCGATGTTCCGGCGCACTGGAGCCAGGTCGCGGTGGACATCCTGGCGCAGAAGTACTTCCGCAAGGCCGGCGTGCCGCAGCTCGGCGCCGACGGCAAGCCGTCGACCGACGACGACGGCAACCCGATCCTGGGCGGCGAACGCGACGCCCGGCAGGTGTTCCACCGCTTGGCCGGTTGCTGGCGCCACTGGGGCGAGGAGTACGGCTACTTCGACAGCCCCGAAGACGCCCAAGCGTTCGAGGACGAACTGAGCCACATGCTCGCGGCCCAGCACGCTGCGCCGAACTCGCCGCAGTGGTTCAACACCGGCTTGCACTACGCCTACGGCATCACCGGCCCCGCCCAGGGCCACTGGTTCGTGGACGGGCCAGGGGAACCGTCGACACCGGGCAAGCTGATGAAGAGCCGCAGCGCCTACGAGCGGCCGCAGCCGCACGCCTGCTTCATCCAGTCGGTGAGTGACGACTTGGTTCAAGACGGCGGCATCATGGACCTGTGGACCCGCGAAGCGCGGTTGTTCAAGTACGGCTCGGGCACCGGTTCGAACTTCTCGGCGCTGCGCGGCGAGAACGAGCCGCTGTCGGGCGGTGGCAAGAGCTCGGGCCTGATGAGCTTCCTGCGCATCGGCGACCGCGCCGCTGGCGCGATCAAGTCCGGCGGCACCACCCGCCGCGCCGCCAAGATGGTCTGTCTCGACCTCGACCACCCGGACATCCAGACGTTCGTGTCGTGGAAGGTGATCGAAGAGCAGAAGGTCGCTGCGCTGGTCGCCGGCAGCAAGCAGATCCGCCGCCACCTCAACCAGGTGATCAACGCTTGCCACGTTCCCGCCGGGGACGAAGCCGGCCAAATCGCGACTGGCCAGACTGCAACTGGCCAGACTGTGACTGGCCAGACTGTGACTGGCCAGACTGTGACTGGCCAGACCATCGTGGTGACCAAGCCGCGTGAGAACGAGCGGCTGCACAAGGCCTTGATCGAAGCCCGGGCCGCCTGTGTGCCCGAGCAGTACCTGCAGCGCGCGCTGCAGCTCGCCGGGCAGGGCCTGCGCGCCATCGACGTGCCCGAGTACACCACCGACTGGGACGGCGAAGCCTACAACACCGTCTCGGGCCAGAACTCGAACAACTCGGTGCGCGTGCCGAACGAGTTCTTCCACGCCGTCGAAACCGGTGGCAAGTGGCGGCTGATCCGCCGCACCGACCGCGGCGTGGCCAAGGAAATCGATGCCCAGAAGCTCTGGGACGACGTCGCCTACGCGGCCTGGGCCTGCGCCGATCCGGGTGTGCAGTACGACACCACCATCAACGAGTGGCACACCTGCCCGAACGATGGACGGATCAACGCCAGCAACCCGTGCTCCGAGTACATGTTCCTCGACGACACGGCCTGCAACCTGGCGTCGATCAACCTGACCAACTTCCTGCGCGGCGACGGCACCTTCGACCTCGACGGGTACCGCCACGCCACCCGCCTGTGGACGATGGTCCTGGAAGTCAGCGTGCTGATGGCCAGCTTCCCCAGCCAGGCGATCGCGCAGCGCAGCTACGACTACCGCACGCTGGGCCTCGGCTACGCGAACCTCGGCACGCTGCTGATGCGGCTCGGCATCCCGTATGCCTCGCCCAAGGCCTATGCGATCGCCGGCGCCCTGTCGGCGATCCTGTCCGGTGAGGCGTACGCCACTTCGGCGGAAATGGCCAAGGAACTCGGCGCGTTCCCGCGCTACCCGCAGAACAAGGAGCCGATGCTGCGGGTGGTGCGCAACCACCGGCGCGCCGCCTACCACTCGAGCGCTTCCGAATACGAAGGTCTGTCGATCACGCCGGTGGGCATCGACCCGCAGCTGTGCCCGAACGACTTGCTCGAAGCGGCGCGCGAGTGCTGGGACCGCGCCCTGCAACTGGGCGAGAAGCACGGCTTCCGCAACGCCCAGGTCACCTGCATCGCACCGACCGGCACCATCGGCCTCTTGATGGACTGCGACACCACCGGGGTCGAACCGGACTTCGCACTGGTCAAGTTCAAGAAGCTGGCCGGTGGCGGCTACTTCAAGATCGCCAACCAGAGCATCGCACCCGCGCTGCACAAGCTGGGTTATGCCCCCTCCCAGGTCGAGGACATCCTCACCTACGTGGTCGGCCACAAAACCTTGGTCGGCGCTCCGGCGATCAACCACCAGACGCTCGCCCAGCGCGGCTTCGACGATGCGGCACTGCAGCGCATCGAGAAGGCGCTCGACGCGGCGTTCGACATCCGCTTCGCCTTCAACAAGGGCATCCTGGGCGAGGATTTCCTGCGCAAACTCGGCCTCACCGACGCGCAACTCGGCGACTGGAACTTCGACCTGCTGACGCACCTCGGCTTCTCCAAGGCCGACGTGCTGGCGGCGAACGACTACGTGTGCGGCACCATGACCGTCGAAGGCGCGCCACACCTGAAGGATCTGCACCTGCCGGTGTTCGACTGCGCCAACCGCTGCGGCCGCAAGGGCCAGCGCTACATCCCGTACGCGGCGCACATCCACATGATGGCGGCGGTGCAGCCGTTCATCAGCGGGGCGATCAGCAAGACCATCAACATGCCGCAGGACGCGTCGATCGACGACGTCAAGGACGCCTACCGCATTGGCTGGAAGTCGATGCTGAAGGCGGTCGCGCTCTACCGCGACGGCAGCAAGCTCAGCCAGCCGCTGTCGACGGCGTCGGACGATGGCAGCGAAGCGGCGGCCACGGCCACCGCGGCCACCACGCCGGAAGCCGCAGCGATGGCGGCGCGCATCACCGAACGCGTGGTGCACCGGTACATCGCCAAGCGCCGCCGGCTGCCGAACCGCCGCGCCGGGTACACGCAGAAGGCCGTGGTCGGCGGGCACAAGATCTACTTGCGCACCGGTGAGTACGAGGACGGCTCACTCGGCGAGATCTTCCTCGACATGCACAAAGAAGGCGCGGCGTTCCGCAGTTTGATGAACTGCTTCGCCATCGCCGTCTCTTTGGGCCTGCAGCACGGGGTGCCGCTCGACGAGTTCGCCGACGCGTTCGTGTTCACGCGCTTCGAACCGAACGGCATGGTGCAGGGCCACGACCAGATCAAGATGGTCACCTCGGTGATCGACTACGTGTTCCGCGAACTGGCGATCAGCTACCTCGGTCGCGAGGAACTGGCCCAGGTCGGCAGCGAAGACCTGCGCAACACCACCATGGGCAAGAACCCGGAGTACACCGAAGAAGAGGTGGTCTCCGAGCGCATCTACGAGGGCGAAGAGCCGCCGCGCGACGTGCACGAGAACGCCCACCTGCACCCGCACAGCCGCGGCATCGGGCGCGGCCACGAACTGCCGGGGGGTGCGAACTCGATGCCGAGCAGCTCGACTGCACACGGCGGTGGCTTGGCACAGGCGGTGACGCCGTTCGCGGTCCAGGCGAAGAGTGTTGTGCTGTCGCGCGCCGAGGGGCAAAGCGCGGTGGTCGCCGAACCGCGCCAAGACCAGCGCCAGACGCGGCAGAAGATCGCCGAAGCCCGGATGAAGGGTTACGAAGGCGATCCGTGTGGCGGCTGCGGCGCCTTCACACTGGTGCGCAACGGCACCTGCCTCAAGTGCGTTTCCTGCGGCGGCACCAGCGGCTGTTCCTGAAGCCGCGCGCAGCGTGCTGCCGGTGCCTCTGAGGCCGCACGCTGGGTGCGGCCGGTGCCTCTGAGGCCGCACGCTGGGTGCGGCCAGTGCTTCTGAAACCGCACGCTGCGTGCGGCCAGCGGTTCAGCGGGCCACGATGTGCACGTCGACCAGGATCCCGGCATGGTCGCTCAGGTCGACGGATTGGCCCGTCTGCTCGTCGACCACGGCCCGGCCCTGGACCCATTGCCTGGCCTGCGGCGTGAAGCGGTAGCCATCGCCGTGGGACCACCCGCACACGTGGTCGACCCACCGCGACCCCAGGGGCTGCCAACGCAGCGCCCGCGCCAGGAATTCGAACTCGGGGGTGCCACCCCAACAGTTGAAATCGCCCATCAGCAGAGCGGGCACGTTTTCGGGGGCGGCACCGACGACGAAACTCGCCAGTTCGCGCACCTGAGCTTGGCGATGCCAGTGCAGGTCCGCCGGCCCGAGCCCGCAGATCATGTGGGTGTTGTAGACGTCGAGAAACTCGCCCGGCGCCACCTGCAGGCGCGCCAGCGCCACCCCCTTGCCGGCCCACCAATCCCCGCCGCGGGTGTCGAGCATCGCCCCGTTGCGGGTGAACTTCAGGAAGTAGCGCTCGGCGACCGGAAAGCGGCTCAACACGCACAGGCCGCTGCCGACCACGCCCGCCGGGAAGTCCACCGCATGCGCCACGCCGACCCCCGCCAGCGCCTCGGCGATGGTCGCCACGTCGCCGCCGACGAACGCTTCCTGCAAGCACACCACGTCCGGTTCGGCGGCCGCCAACAAGGCCCCCAAAGCGGCCATGCGCGGCCCACGGTGCTCGGACAGCCAGTACAGGTCCTTGATGTTGAAGGTGACCACACGCACGGTGCGCGCGGCAGGCCACCGAGGCGGTGGCACCCGTAGCAGCGGGCTCTGCGCGTAGTCCCCACCGACGCCAAAGCGCAGCAGCCCACAGCCGGCCGCCAGCCCCAAACCAACGGTCAGCGACAGCCATGCGGCCAGGAGGCGGAACCGTGCCATGTTCGCGCCCAGCATGGACGTTCTGGGTGGCCAGCGCAACCACGCTCGCACCCGCCCTGTTGCGGCCCCCCGCCCGAGAGCCCAAGATGCCAGCCGTGCTGCATCTCGGCCTCAGTTTTTTGGCGCTCCTGCTCGGGCCGCTGCTCGTGTACCTGGCCAGGCGGCACCGCGGATCGACGGTCAGCCTCGACGCCTTCTGCCTCGTCACCATCAGCGGCTTCGCGCTGCTGCACCTGCTCCCCGAATGCGCCGAACAAGCCGGCTGGCTGGTGTTGCCCCTGGCCCTGGTCGGCTTCGTGCTGCCCACCCTGGCCGAACGCACCCTGCAACACGGCCACCCCGGCATGCGCCGCTTGGTGTTGCTGTTGGCACTGCTCGGCATGGCCGCACACGACACGCTGGACGGCCTGTTCCTCGCCGACGGCAGCCACCTGCACCACGACGAACACGGCCACAGCCACAGCCACGAAGTGACCGCCTGGGCCGTGATCCTGCACCGCATCCCCGAAGGGGTCGGCATCTGGTGGATCGTGCCGCGCACCCTCGGACTCTGGCCAGCCGTGCTGGTGAGCTTGGCGACCATCGGCGGCACCGTGTTCGGCTTCTTCCTGGGCGACGGCCTGCTCGGCGCCACCTCCCAGCGCGGCCTCGCCATGCTGCAGGCGCTGCTGGCCGGCTCGCTGCTGCACGTGGTGCTGCACGCCCACGTGCCGGCACCCCGCGAGGGCGGTCGCTGGCACTTCGCTTCGGTGGCCGGGGCGGCGCTGGCCGCGGTGGTGCTGTGGTTCGTGATCCACGACCATTTCCCGAGCGCGCACGGCCGCGGCCCGGCGCAGGTGTTCCTGCAGTTGGCGATGGAGTCGGCCCCCGCCTTGCTGCTCGCCTACCTGCTGGTCGGCCTCTGCCATGCATTCTTGCCGGCGGGCTGGCTGCAGGGCATGACCCGCGGCTCGGCGGTCACCCAGGCCCTGCGCGGCGTCGCCATCGGCCTGCCGCTGCCCGTGTGCTCGTGCGGCGTGGTGCCGATCTACCGCGAACTGATCCGGCAGGGCACCGCCCTGGCGGCGGCGTTGGCGTTCCTGGTCGCCACGCCGGAGCTCGAGCTCGCGGCGGTGACCTTGACCTGGCGCCTGATGGGTCCCGAACTGGCGCTGGTGCGCGTCGGCATGGCCGCGGTGCTGGCGCTGGCGGTGGGGGTCCTCGTCGGCGCCCTGGCGGGTTCCCGCAGCGCGGCCAAGCCCCCCCCCGCAGGCACGATGCCGGCCGGCGAATCCGGCAGCGTCGGCACCCGGCTCAAGGCGGCCCTGCAGTTCGGCTTCGGCCCGGCCGTCGACAACACCGCCACCTGGATCCTGACCGGGCTGTTGCTGTCGGCACTGCTGATGCCCTACGTCGACCGCGACTGGATCGCGGCCCTGCCGCCCGGCATCGACGTGCCGATCGCGGCGCTGATCGGACTGCCGCTGTATGTCTGCGCCACCGGCAGCACCCCGCTCGCCGCCATGCTGCTGGTCCAGGGACTGTCCCCGGGCGCCGTGCTGGCGCTGCTGCTCACGGGGCCCGCCACGAACGTCACCACCTTCGGCATGCTGGCCCGGCTGCACGGTGGCCGGGTGGCGTTCGCCTTCGCCATGGCGATGTGGCTCGGGGCGATTGGCCTCGGCTACCTGGCGAACTGGCTCGTGCCGGCGCCGGCGATCCCGGCCCTGGCCGATGTTGGCCACGGTCACGACACCACCGGGTGGGTGTGGCTCGGGGCACTGGGTCTGTTGTTCTTGGGCTCCCTGCTGCGCCAAGGGGTGCGGCCCTTCCTCGAGCGCCTGTTCGAGTCGCCGGCCAACCAGGACGGCCACCGCCACGACCACGGCGACGACCCGGGCCACGGCCACCACCACGACAGCTCCGGGGGGTGCTGCGGCCCTGCGGCGCCGCCCTCGGTAGCCAGCCCGGCCTTCGTGCCAGTGGCCCCCCGCCCGTTGGCACCGCAGCAACCGCCCTCCGCGCCAGGTGGCTGCTGCGGCCACCGGCCCTAGGCGGGCTCCCACCAGCGCCCCGGCAGCCGCCCCAGCCCCTGGCCGCTGCGTTGGCAGCGGACACCGGCCCCGGATGCGGCGGAGGGTATCAGGAAGGGACCGGCCACAGGCTACTCCCTTCCGCCCATGGCAAGGCTCGCCAGCCGGGCCCAAGATTTCACGCCACGGACGCGGGCCCTTGCCCGTTGCTCCCGGTTGCCCGGAACCGGGTACCTTTGTCCGACGCCGCAATGTCTCAATCCATGATCCGCAGTCACTGTCTGTCGCTGCTCTGCCTCGCCACTCCGGTCGTTGCCCAGACCATCTCGGACGCGAACATCGTCTTCACCCAGGGACCGCTGTCGACCTTGCAGACCGAAGCGGCGATCGTCGACGCCGGGTTCCAGGCCGGTGGCCCGAGCTCGACCAACCATGCGGTCAAGTATTGGTGGTTCTACCGCATCCACGGCGAGACGCGCGAATACCCCCTGCGCGCCGACGGCTCGAACTACCAGTTGTTCCCGTCGCCGGATTCCCAGAACACCTACTGGCCGAACGTCGACGGCAAGAACTTCTGGATGGCGCTGCGCAGCGAAGTGCACAGCACCGGTGCGGCGGAAGGGTACGTCGTGAACCGTATGACCATCTGGAACCGGACCAACGCGCCGATGACGGCCGACGTGTTCCTGTTCGTCGACCTGGACGTCTGCGGTGCGAGCCACACCAACACCGCCACGATCGCGCGCGACGTGCACACGGTGACCGATGCCTGTGGCCGCACGTTCCAGGTGCACGCCCGGGGTGCCGACCACTCCGAGGGTGGCGATCCTGCGGCCCTGCGGGCATCCCTGTGCGATGGCGCAATCACCGCGCTGGCCGACAACTACGGTGTCCTGCCTGCGGGCGACTACGCCGGAGCCTTCAGCTGGACCTGGACCCTGCAGCCCGGCCAGGCGGCGCTCAACGTGTCTTACGTCACCTGCGACATCGAGATCGGTGAGCTGCCCCTGTTCGCCTCCTACGGCGTCCAAGAACCGGGCACCGGCGGCGTGGCGCCGAGCCTGCAGGTGCGCGGCGCGCCGATCCAGAAGTTCACTGCATCCAACACCTTCGACTTCGAGTTGAGCCAAGCCCCGCCCAGCACCGGGGTGGTGTTCTTGCTCGGCCTCAGCCGCGGCAACACCACGCTCAGCGGCGTCAACGTCTACACCGACCTCGCGACGACGGTGCCGAGCTTCTGGGTCACCGACCCGACGGGAGTCCTGCGGGTGCCCATTCCGGTGCCGGCGGGGGCAAGCCTGCTCGGGTTGCCGCTCGATGCCCAGGGCATCGTTTCCGACACCGGTGCCTGGAACGGCTTCTGCTCCTGGACCGCGGCACGGGAAGTGATCCTTGGCCACCAGTGAGCCACACCTGGATGCTGCAGGCGATGCTTGCGCCGGCAAACAGGGCCTCTCACCCTGCCCATTTCTCCGCTATGCTTCTCCAGGGCTAGGTGCGAACCAGCCCTCCTGTTCCAACCCGAGGCTCGTTTCATGATCCTGGCAAGTTTGGTCTGTATGTTGTCCGCGGGTGCCGCCCACGCCGCACCGCTGGAACGGGCGATCCTGCTCGATTGCGCCACCCACGCCGTCGCCGTGCCCCAGGGGCAGGACGACACCGGCAGTGGCAAGGGCGGTCAAAGCAATCCGCCCAGCGGTGGCACGCCGGAACCCGCCTCGCTGCTGCTGCTGGCTGGCGGCGCCCTCGGTTACGGCGCGGTACGGCGGCTCCGCAAGCGCAACGGCAAACCCGACTCGGCTGCATCGCGTTGAAGCGCGGCGGCGCGCAGCCCGAGCCGCGATGGACGCGCCGATCCACCGCGGTCGGCGCCGCCGCAGTGGTGGTATGGGCCTACCACCAGCCAGTGGTCGCCTACCTGCGCGACCAGCACTACCAAGAGCACTTCCTCTACCTTTGGGGCCTGTTCGCCCTGGCCCTGACGCGCACCCTGCGCGGCCCCTTCCGCAGCCGCTTCGAACCGCGTGCCGGGCGCGACCAGGCCGCGCTGGTTCTGGCCTGCGGCAGCGCGCTGCTGCTCTGGCTCGCGGCGGCCGGGGGTTCGTCGACGGGGCAGCGCAGCTCCCTGGCCGGCCTGCTGCTCGCCTTGGCCCTGGTGGTGGTCCCGGCGTGGTCGTGGCAGAAGTGCCTGCAGCACAGCGCGCTGGTGCTGCTGTGCTTCGGGATGCCGTACTCGCTGTACTTCCCACTGACCAAGCACCTGCAGTGGGGTGTGGCGAAGCTGCTGGACCTCGCAGGGCAGTGGGGTGAGTTCGGCTACCAAGTGGCAGGTGCCGTGGTGGTGTTTCCCCACTACCGGCTGGCGATCACCGCCGACTGCAGTGGCGTGGGCCAGCTGCTGACCTTCCTCGGGATCGCCGCCCTCGGCGTCCTGACCGCGGCTCCCAACCCGCGCCGCACGCTGGTCGCCGGACTCTTGGCCGTGGCGTTGGCCTGGCTGTCGAACTTGGCCCGGGTGGCGACGTTCACCACCCTGGTCGGCCTGGGCTGGACCGCGGCCGTCGACTGGCCCACGCTGCACGCGGGCATCGGCTTCGCCGTGTTCCTGCCGTTCGTGACCACGCTGGTGTGGTATCTGCTGCAGACGCACCGGCCATTGCCCCCCAGCACCGAACCCCTTGCCCCGGCTGGGCGATGGTCGCTCGGGTGGCTGCTGCTGCCCACCCTGCTCGCCGGAACTTGGTCGGGCCGCGCGACGCCGCCGCTGCCGGAACCGGCTTACTTCGCCGAACTCACCGCACCACCGGCGCACCGACTGCAGGTGCGGGCACCGAGCGAGGCACAGGACCGCGTGGGTTACGACACCCCATGGTTGCTGAACGCTCGGTTCGTCGCGGCCGAGGGCGATTGGTTCGACCTGTTCCACTACGCCACCCGGTCGCGGAGCCACCTGTGCGTGCACACGATCGCCGACTGCCTGGACGCACCCGGCAGCGAGCCCAGCTACCTTGGCCCCGTCGACGTCGACGGCCTGCCCTGGTGGCGGCTCGGCATCGAGGGCCCCGACGGGGCACGGCAACACGTCTACTTCGCGTTCGAAGTCGGCAACCGCCGCCACGACGACTCCTGGCGCACGGCATGGCAGGTGTTCGCCCGTCGCCTGGTCACGCAGGACGACACGGTGCGCCTCTGGCGGGTCACCTTCCCGGGGCCAGTGCCAGCGGTCCCGAACCCGACCGAGGAGCGGGTCCTGCGCTGGCTCGGCGAGCTCAGCCGGAAGGCGAACGGCCCCTGATCAGGGCACCTGAACGTTGGTCCTGGGGAAGGTCCCGGGCATTCGCCCAGGAGCGCGGGACCAGCGGCGGCGGCCGAACTGCGGGCCGCGCCGGCCGCACCTCACTTGAGTTGTTCCCAGAACTCCGCCGGCATGTCGTGGGCGATCTTCAACGCACCGTTGGCACCGCCGTAGATCGGCTCCTCGATGCGAATCACTTTGCCGCCGCCGAGTCGTTCCTTCATCGCCCGCTCGACCGCGGAGTCGAGACCCTTCACCATCGAACCACCGCCGGCGAGCAGCACCCGGTTCTTCAACCGCATCTGGAACTCCGGATCGAAGCTGGCGACCAGCTTGGTGATGCCCTTCAGGATCGGCTCGATCAGGATCGAGCAGGCTTGGCGAATCGGCTCGGTGAGGTCGAACGGCGTGGGCTTGCCGTCGACGGGCAGCTCGACGATGCAGCGCTCGGCAGGCTCGCCGACGTAGCCGTAGCGTTCCTTGATGTCCTTCACCATGTGGATGGTGAACTGCGCGCCTGGGCAAGCAGCGGTGATCAACCGGCTCAGCTCGGCGTCGACGGCATCGCCGGCGATGTCGAACATCACTTGGTCGGCCTCTTCGGGCATGGTGCCGTGCATGCGGCACAAGTCGGTGGTGCCGGCCCCGATGTCGATCACCAGCACGTCCTCGAGCCAGTCCAAGCCATAGGCCACCGAGAACGGCTCACTGCACAGCATCACCGAATCCACGTGGGCGCGCGCCGCCTCGATGATCGCCTCGCGGTTCTTCACCGACGCCTCGGCCGGAGCACCGATCACGCAGTAGACCAGTTCGTCCTTGCGCGGCTTGGCCAACCGGATCGCTTCGCCGATCAGGTCCTTGGCCGCCTTCAGGTTGGCCTTGGCCTCGTTGTCCATCTCCTGGTCGCCGGTGTATTTCAGCACGCCCTTCTCGAGCGGCTTGAACAACTTCAGCGACAGACGCTTCTCCAGCGCCTCCTTGCCGAACAGCACGTCCTTCTTCAGCAGCTTCATGCTGACGACGTCCTTGGGGTAGCCGACGACCGAGTAGACGGTCTCGCGCACGCCGTTGCTCGCCGAGACGGAGGTACGCGAGGTACCGAGGTCCATCCCGATGTAGAGAACACCATGATCCTTCTTGGGAGAGTCGCTCATCTTGGAATGCCGTGGGCCGTCAGGAGGCGCCCTTCTGCTTCTGCAGCTTGAGGTTCGCCTTGAAGATGTCGGCCATCAGTTCTTTCTTCTTGCCGGACTGCGCCGCCTCGGCGGACAGCCCCTGAACTTCGCGGTAGATCGAAGAGATGCCGCCGTCGACGTCCTTCAGCGCCGCGACCTGCTGCAGGCGCTGCTCGGTGGTGCCGAGTGCGTCGGTGAGTTTGGCGATGCGGCGTTGCAGGTTCTCGACCTCGCGATCGCGCAAGGCGGCACGCGCGGCTTCGGTGGCCTGCCGCTCGGCGGTCACCGCATCCATCACCAGCGCCATGACCCGTTCTTCGGCCACGGGCAGGGACACCGGCCCACCACCCGCAGCCAGGCTGGCGAACAGCTCGCCGACCTTCTTGGCCAAGGCACTGTTCTCGCCTGCATACCGGCTGGCCACCGCCAACGCGCCCTCGTCGAGCCGCACCTGCAACTCCTGCTGCCGCGTCTGCAGCTCGCGGCGCAGATGGTCGATCTCGTCCTCGGCGCGCTCCTTCTGCCGTTCCGCCTCGCTCTTCTGCCGCTGCAGATCCTCGTTGCTGCGCAGCAAGCGCAGGAACTCGGCTTTGGTGGCATCGGCGACCGCCTCGCGCTCGATGCCCACCAGGTGGGTGCGCAGGCTCTTGTTCACCGCCGCTTCGATCAGGCCGACGATCCGGTCGATGCCGAGCACCGACACGTTCTGCACGCCCTTCTTCTTCAGGCTGTCCAGGGACGTGCGGTAGGCGAGCTGCCGCACGGCGTCCTTGAGGCTCTCCTTGAAGCCGGCCATCACGGCTCCTCGGTCGGCGTGGGATCGTAGGCCAGGCGCCGATCGCTCTCGGGATCCTGGCCGCGCAGCTCGGTGACGAACGTGCCGAGCACGTTGCCGCCCATGTCCTGCAGCACCCGCAGCGCCTCCCGGGTCTGGCGCTTCTGCGAATGCTCGAGCCGCACCACCAACAGGGCACCGTCCGCACGCGCCGTCAGCACCCCGGCGTCGGTCGACGGCAGGCACGGCGGGGTGTCGACCACGACGTACTGGAAGCGCTCTTTCAGCCGCTGGTACAGCTCGTCGAGGCGGGACGCACCGAGCACTTCCGCCGGATTCGGCACGCGCGTTCCGGCGCCGAGCAGCATCAGGCGCCGGTAACCCGCCGGCCGCAGCACCCGTTCCAGCGGCAGCTTGCCGAGCAACACGTCGCTCAGACCGGGTTCGCTGTTCAGGTTGAGGTACTGCTCACAGCTCGGCCGACGCAGGTCGGCGTCGACCACCACCACCTGCTGCCGTTCGAGTTCGGCGAACGCCATCGCCAGGTTGAGCGCCGTGACCGTCTTGCCCTCACCGCGCACCGCCGAGGTCACCACCAGGGTCTTCGGCTCGCCGTCGGGGTTCAGCGCCACCAGCCGGTTGCGCAACGCCCGCACCTGCTCGGCCCGGAACCCCGCGGGTTCGTGGAACACCACCAACTGCGGGTCGACGGCCCGGTCGACGATCACCACCATGTCGTCGGGCGGTGGCACTTCGGCGGGAGCCTGCTTGCGGCGGAACATCGACAACGTGGAGGGGTTCGCGTGGCGCGTCGGGCAGCTGCCCCGACCCATCTGTTTCGGCAGGACCGTCCCCGGCACTTGCCGGCAACGCGGTTCGGGTCAGGAGTCGCTCCCGGATCGGGACCCTCGAGCGCCGCAGCCGCCACGGCCCGCACGCGAACGCGCGCTGCCATGGCGGCCACCACCGCCCGGTGGGCCCGGCCAATCTATAGCGCTAGGCCGCCGCGGCAACCATGCCAAACGGCGCTAGCCGCCAAGGTCGATGCCCTGGCGGCGCGCGCAGGCCTGTGCTTCCGGGTAGCCGGCATCGGCGTGGCGGGCCACCCCGATGCCCGGATCGCAGGTGAACACCCGCTGGAGGCGCGCCGCCGCCGCCGGAGTGCCATCGGCCACGGTCACCTGCCCGGCGTGGATCGACTTGCCCATGCCCACGCCGCCGCCGTGGTGGATCGACACCCAGGTCGCGCCGGACGCGACGTTCAGCATCGCGTTGAGCAGCGGCCAGTCGGCGACCGCATCGCTGCCGTCGCGCATCGCCTCGGTCTCCCGGTACGGCGACGCCACCGAGCCGCAGTCCAGATGGTCGCGGCCGAACACGATCGGCGCCAGCAGTTCGCCCTTGGCCACCAATTCGTTGACCGCAAGGCCGAACGCCGCCCGCTCGCCGTAGCCGAGCCACAGGATGCGCGCCGGCAGCCCCTGGAAGGCGATGCGCTGCTGGGCCTTCTCCAGCCAGGTGCGCAGCGCTTCGTTGTCGCCGAACATCTGCAGCGCCAACCGGTCGGTGCGGGCGATGTCGGCCGGATCTCCCGACAACGCCACCCAGCGGAACGGGCCGCGGCCGTCGCAGAACAAGGGCCGGATGTACTCCGGGATGAAACCCTTGATGCGGAACGCTTCCGCCACGCCTGCGTCGCGCGCTTCGGTGCGGATGTTGTTGCCGTAGTCGAAGGTGATGGCACCGCGCTCCTGCAGGTCGAGCATCAGCGCCACGTGCTTGGCCACGGTCCGCCGCGACGCCACCAGGTAGGCCTTGGGATCGCGTTCGCGCAGCGCTTTCGCCGCCGCCACGGTCATGCCGTCGGGCACGTAGCCGACCAGCATGTCGTGGGCCGAGGTCTGGTCGGTCAAGAGATCGGGCACCACGCCCGCGTCCCGCACCACCGCGAGCAGTTCGGTGGCGTTGCAACACACGCCGATCGACCAGGCTTCGCCAGCCGCCCGCTTCGCCAGGGCCGCAGCCAGGGCGCGCTTGGGGTCGTCGATGCGCTCGTCCAGGTACTTGGTCTCGAGGCGCTTGTCGATGCGCCAACCCTCGACGTCGGCAGCCAGACACACGCCGCCCGCCATGGTCACGGCCAACGGCTGGGCCCCGCCCATGCCGCCGAGGCCCGCCGTCACCACCAGTCGGCCCTTCAGGTCGCCACCGAAGTGGCGTTTGCCCGCGGCGACGAACGTCTCGTAGGTGCCCTGCACGATGCCCTGGCTGCCGATGTAGATCCAGGAGCCGGCGGTCATCTGGCCGTACATCATCAAACCGAGCTGGTCGAGGCGGCGGAACTCGTCCCAATTGGCCCAATCGCCGACCAGGTTGCTGTTCGCCAACAGCACCCGCGGGGCATCGGCATGGGTGCGGAACACCCCCACACACTTGCCCGACTGCACGAGCATGGTTTCGTCCGGCTGCAGGCGGCGCAGGGTGGCCAGGATCTTCTGCAGGGCTTCGGGGTTGCGCGCCGCCTTGCCGAGGCCGCCGTAGACGATCAGGCGTTCGGGGTCCTCGGCGACCTCGCGGTCGAGGTTGTTCTGCACCATGCGGTAGGCGGCCTCGATCTGCCAGTTGGCACAGGTGCGGGCCGAGCCTCGGGGAGCG